>JAYZLP010000024.1:0-32864 GCA_036154155.1 Thermoplasmatota archaeon
CCGCGTCCTCCACTCCATCGTTGTCGTCATCGTTGTCGGTGTCATTGGGAATTCCATCGCCATCGAAGTCGTCCCCTTCCAGAGCATCACATATGCCGTTAGAATCAGCATCCACAGGGGAATCAGATGAGTCTAGGTGGTCTGTACCGCACGTAGCCTCATCAGAGTCCGACCAACCGTCGTTGTCGTCGTCATCGTCTTCGACTAGTTGGGAAGACGAGGTGAATTGTATATTGTCGAGATAGAGTGCTTCCATGGCCGAATTGGAGCTGAATTCCACTTCGAGGTGCCCCTGGCCCGCCGCAGAGATACTTACGGTGGTGGATGTCCAAGTCCCCAGGTATGATGAGTAACTGGAATCGATATCATAACCGGTTGTGTCCAATATCGAGATGTCGGAGTTAGAGCCTCTGAATGTGATGATCAGGTAGTCCACAGGGGAAGATGTCTCGTATGCAGTGTCTTGCAGGAACATGTCAAAGGTAAGGGATTCAGCAGTTACGTTGTCTAGCTGTAGAGTCGTAATCCCATCCACATCCGACATCTGGTAGCCATTGTCTCCGTCAGTGAAATTTCCAACCGTCCCAGTGTAGTTGATGGTCCCAAAGTAGTCACCATCAGTCAGCCCAACTCCACCATTGGATTCGTAGTAAAGTGAGAATCCCATCTCCGAACCAGTGGTCTGGTTGTGTGCGACATGGGGCTCATTTGCATTATTCCAAAGATACCTGTCAATACTCTCATTTCCAGTGTCTGTGTACTTCACACTCGAAATGGTGAATGGCTCCTCAAATGAGGTGTATGCAACGACATATGTTCCAGAGCAGCCACTAGCCAGTGTGTCTGGCATCCCATCCCCATCTGTGTCCGTGTCCGCACAAGGATCATTTGGGAACGCATCATTCGCGTCATCAGTCCCATCTCCGTCAGAATCCGTTGCTGAAACGTTGTAGGTCGAGGTAAGCATCAGTATGGCAATCAGTAGTGGAGTCAGCACATGGCGGCGGCTCATGATGCTCAGAGGGGTAGAGAATCAATTAACGCTTGGGTGGAAATCTCGAGCTAGAGGCTTTCACTGCATTCTCCGTTAACATCTTTGACCTGTTCCCGATGCATCGACATGAGTCCCAGAGGGGCCGCCGAACAGGTTCTCGATGCCATCGACGCATCTGGTCGGCATTATCGAGACAGCCTACCAATGATAGCCAGTGAGAACATACTCAGCCCATTGGTCCGTAAAGCGTGCGACTCGGACCTGCACGGCAGGTACGCGGAGGGGCTACCCGGGAAGAGGTACTACCAGGGGTGCGACGATTTCGATACCATCGAGGAGATAGGGATAGACCTAGCGAAGCGTGTTTTCAACTGTGGCTTTGCCAATATCCAGTCGACTTCAGGAACAGTGTCCAACATAGGCGCCCTCAAGGCACTAGCTAGGCCAGGTGATAGGATTACAGCCGTGTCAACAGCCGATGGAGGCCACATCTCCCACGCAAGAATGGGAGCAGTTGGGCTAAGGGGGCTAGATCTCGTAACATATCCTTGGGACGAGGAAAGGATGGAGCCAGATATTGATGCGTCCTGCGCACTAATCAGGGAGGCCGAACCGCAACTAGCACTCTTTGGCCAGTCAGTATTCCTGTTTCCGACGCCACTTTCAGAACTCTCAGATGCAGCGCATGAAGTTGGGGCGAAGGTGATGTATGATGGCGCACATGTACTCGGTTTGATCGCCGGGGGGCAGTTCCAAGATCCACTCCACGAGGGCGCAGACGTAATGACAGGGTCCAGCCACAAGACATTCCCTGGGCCCCAGGGGGGATTCCTTCTATCCAATTCAGATGACAAATCGCTACAGAAGAAACTCAACAACTCAATTTTCCCAGGGACTTGCTCATCGTACCACCTGCATCACGTAGCAGGAAAGGTCGTGGCTCTGGCTGAGTTCGAGGAGTTCGGCGTTGACTATGCCAAGGACATCGTGGCAAATGCCCGGGCATTGGGCGCAGCTCTCTCTTCCGAGGGGTTCGACGTCCTCGCAGAGGAAAGGGGATTCACAGAGAGCCACCAGGTCCTAACCCGCCACGGTGGCCCAGACTCGGGGGCTGGAATGAGGGCCGCACAGACTCTCGAGGATTGTGGAATAATTACCAACATGAATATGCTACCGGGCGATACTAAGGCCATGTCCGGGCCAAGTGGACTGAGGCTAGGGGTCCCAGAACTGACTCGTGTAGGGATGGGCGTCGATGAGATGCAGGACGTGGCACGCTTTTTCGCAAGGGCGCTGATACACGAGGACGACCCGTCATCAGTCAGTTCGGATGTGTCGTCCTTCAAGTCCGATTTCCAGACTGTCAGATACTGCTTCGAGGAAGGGCCCGCGTATCCGGGGATATGACAACTTATTCACGTCACCCCTTTACCCAAGGGTATGCGCAGCGAGTCAGCGACTGCTCTGATGCTCACCTTTCTGATGCTCACATCCGGCTGCTTGGGCCTGTTTGATCAGGGCGGAGGCGCGGAAATCGACGTTGATTGCAAGGAACAGCCCTCTCACCAGGATTGTTTCGTCCCAGTGATTACCGAGGATGACTGCACTTCCTTGCAGATTTTCACCGGAGACCACTGTAGGGCCATGATAATGCCCTCTTCACTTTCATACGGAGTAGGGAAAATGACTCTAATTTCAGGTGTAGAGATTCAGACTCTTACTCCCAGCTTCAATGGTGATGGCCCACAAAATTGGCTTGTCAATCCGAGACTTCCGGACGGCCTCTCGTTGGACCAACAAACCGGGGAAATAAGTGGGACTCCGGAGATACGCACAATAATGACCGGATATACAATAATCGCGTCAAATGCGGCAGGGCAGGCGACTTCTCTTATCGAAATCGAGGTTATCCCCCCCGGTCCATCCTCCGTTCAGTACCTGATCGAGGTACTGTCATGCGAGATTGGTGGGTTTTGCGAGGTATATGCCCCATTGGTACAAGGAGGGGATGCAGATTCATGGGAGGTCGACCCCCCTCTCCCCCCTGGTTTCCAGATCCTAGAGGACGGATCGATACAGGGGAACCCCTCCTCATTGGGGGACTCGAACCACACAATCAAGGCTTCAAACATAGGGGGTGAGGCATCCACACAGATTCGTATCATTACACTGCATGAGCCACCCAGTGGACTCAATTATCCCGGTCAACCATTCTTCTGGATGACAGATGAAGAAGCAGTCGCTACACCCAACGTGGACGGGGGCGGGCATCTCACATGGGCAGTTTCACCGCCTCTGCCCGAGGGGCTGTACATCGATCAGACAGACGGCTCAATTACGGGAACGCCATTGTATCCCCAACAAGTTCTGCAGTACACCGTTACAGCGTACAACACAGGGGGCTCTTCATCGGTCAATATCCTAATCCAGATATTCGAGGAATCGCCCACTGGGCTGATTTACGAGCCTTCGGAGTTCGATCTCAGAATCGGAGAGGGCATTGGTTCTGTGATTCCACACATCAATGGGGGGACTCCCTCGACATGGGAGGTAAGCCCAAGCCTTCCAGACGGATTCTTCTTTGATTCATCAACAGGCGCAATTAGTGGCAACTCGACTTCCTTACAACCATGGACTCACCACAGGATTTGGGCCAACAACTCAGGAGGATCATCCACTACCGAGGTTGGATTCAGGATTACTAGCATGCCTCCAGACGCAATTCACTGGCCAGCCAATGAATTCGCACTCAAGTCCAATGAAAGCATCACCATCCTAGCCACAAACGACGGCCCAGACATCGAGACATGGGAAGTTTCCCCTCCCCTACCAGAAGGGATAACGCTATTCCAGAATGGCACAATTTCTGGAGTCCCGGAAACGAGATCTGACTGGCAACAGTATACCATCTGGGCCAATAACACAGGAGGTTCAGCCGGTCTGAACATATGGATTGCAGTCCATGACTTGAGAGCCGATCAGAACGAGCTGCTGAGAGGGCTCGATGACGCAGATTGGGGAGGGTGGTCATCACTTATTCTGCCCATAGGCAAGTGGTCTTTCCCACTAGGCAGGGATTCGACAGACTCCACCGTTGTATCCGCTAGTCACGTCGGCAGGGGGAAGATGATTGGCCTCGGACATGAGAGCTGGGTCACACAGAACCATGAATTCAACTTCAGGGCAGTGGAATGGGTGTGCGGGGAGGCAGCAAACGTCGGTCTTGCCTATGGCGCAGGATTTGATCACTGGGAGGATGAACTCAGGGCCGAAGGTCATTCTGTACACCTATCAGTTACTCCCGATGACCTCTCTCAGGTGGATTGCCTTCTGGACGAGTTCTGGAATGGGCATGATGACGATGACAACATGGCAATAGAGCAGTTCCTGCTCGGTGGAGGAGGGGTGATAATGGGCGGTCACGCATGGTATTGGTCATACTCAAACTCCGATGTTCCACACAATTATCCAGGAAACAAGATTTCCAAGACAACAGGCCTGATGGTATCCTCAGATTGGGGGTACAACGACATCGACTTCGAGATTCCCGACATGTATTACACCCCTCATAATGCAATCGATGGAATCTATGCCGACAGGGTCGAGGGGGTCGAGCTGTCTAGTGCGGAAGCCGCAATCGCCTACTCATCAATTTCCGACTGCACAGCAATGGTCCCACTTGACTTCCCGGAATTCTGGACGCCCCTGAGGGAACTGGTAAACTCCACTGGATGGACTGTGATTCCATACAGCACGCTTTGGAGCTCAACAGGACATGACTTAGGGGCGGATCCCGTTGCCGATGTGATTCTGAGGCTGGAGGAAGCCTTGACCCAGAGACTTCCTGCCAACGAGCTACCCGTCCATCCAAGCCATACGGAATTCCCGGGGGAGGTCCCCTCCAATGCCTCTAGGGTCTCTCGTACGGTTACCATCGATGGCAACCAATCGGGACTACCCTCGAATTTCGGGTATTCGGGCGCACGAAGCAGTCTACGAATGTCCACCGGACTCTATGCCCCTCCAGGAGAGGCAATCTCAGTTACAGTTAGCCCGGAAGTATCTGAGTTGGGGTTCTGGATTCTGATAGGTGCGCACACAGACAGTCTCTGGGGCAAGGACGTCATTAAGAGGCACTCCAAGATTCACAGGTATTGGTGGATAGACAACACCACCACATTAGATACCTGCGAGGAAACCGGTGTTTGCACGTATACAGCAGATGTAGGAAACGCATTCGGCGGACCAATCTATGTTGCAATACCCGCCGGGTCGGAATTCGGCGAATTCGACGTCACCATCGGTGGAGCAGTAAGGGCGCCAATGTTCGTTCTCAATGAGACATCCGACTTTGAGTGGATATACCTGCAGAGGGATTACCCAGCCCCTTGGGCAGAGTTGGTTTCTAACAATTTCATCATGACAGTGCCCAGTTATGAGATAAGGGAATTGAACAATCCTTCTGGCCTGATGGAATGGTGGGACGAAGCCCTCTCGATGGAACATGAGTTGTATGGATATGAGCCATGGCCGAGAGTGGAGAGGGCGGTTTTCGATGTCCAGATTTCTGCTGGATGGATGCATTCCGGATACCCCTTCATGGCACATGATCTCAGTGTCGCTGGAGTTGTCAATCTCTCCTATATGTCCGAGAACGGCGATTGGGGGATGTTCCACGAGCTAGGCCACAATCACCAGTGGATGCCGTCCACATTGCCAGGGACCACGGAGACGGGATGCAACTTCGCTAGCGTGTATCTGATGGAGGACTTAGTCGGAGTGGAGGGCCATGGGGCCGTGGATCCCGCCCAGAGGGAATCGCGGATGAGAAACTACTTCGATGATGGCTCGAACATCTCAAACTGGTCCGTATGGACGGCTCTCGACACCTATTTGATCATCAAGGAGGAATGGGGATGGGGCCCGATTACCGAGGCTCTCAGTGTCTACTACACACTCCCAACCGCAGAGGTTCCAGTGGGTGACGTGGAGGAGTTCAATGCATGGGTCCTGCATCTTTCGAACTCGACAGGGTACAACCTAGCACCATACCACGCGGCATGGGGCTTCCCACTAACTCAGGGGACCTTTGATGCACTGGAACATCTTCCCGTTTGGGTCGACGATCCTTTGCGTGGAGAGTACTATGCCTACGCAGCCATTCTTCGAAACCTCTCTTCACCGGACCCATCTGATGCCACCTCCACTACAATATCTTGGGAGACTTACGACAATGGTACGAATACAACTCTGATGTTCTACTATGGCACAACGGACATGGGTAACCAGACTTCGGGTTGGGATGGCAGCACTAGTTTCGGCAGTACAACAGTCGGCAATCACTCACAAGTCGTTTCTGGTTTGACTTGTTGTGGTGCTAATTACTATGGCAGAATTATGGCCTCTAATGGGGACGGCTCATTTTGGTTCGGCCCAATAAATTGGACAACGGACTATCTTCCAGACTGAGTCACTTAATTGCTAACTCTTCGAAGTAGTTCTTCAAGGCTAAGTTTCGGACAGTGTCGTTGATGCATTATTGCCAATGGTATCCAGATTAGCGTGTGACCGATGGTTGCAGCGAACGCAGGGACTAGCTCCAGCTCCGGCTCACCTTGCATCGCTGAAGCAACCACTCCGAGTACAGCGAAGTGAGCGACATAGACAGTTAGAGTGATCTTCCCCAGGGGTTCGAGGAACGAAAGACCGTCCCCCCTCCAAGGCTTGCCCCCGCCTCCCTCATCGCCCTCTAGTATTCTGTGTGCTAGAACTGCGAGTGTTCCTGAAACCACTAGGAATGCGGGACTGGCCGGGAAGAATGTCAGAATCGCGTCCCCCTCGGTGAGGGCCCAGGGGGTCCCCTCTGCCCCCGCGACCGCAATAGTGACCGTCGTTAATGCCAGACCTATGGCGACAAAACGCTCCCGCACATTCCTATTCTCGGATAGGTCGTAGATCAGAGTACCTAGGAGTATGAAGAACAACCAAGGTAAAGCCGGATATGTTCCGTTCCATAGTAGCCTAGCCACCCATTCGTAGGCTCCGACAGAGTATACCCTCTCCCAAAAACCTCCGAGGCCGGCAGCATCACCCAGAAAAACAGGGGAAGCTGCCACGACCAGCATCAGAGATGCCCTGACTTTGACTCCTAGCTTTGCTAGAATCGGGGAAATAAGGGCCGCTATTGCAAGCAGAGTCAGGACTCCCGGGGTGTACCACTCGAACCTCCCGCCCCTTTCGACATTGAGCAGGACGTTGACCAAGATTTGGCAGATGGCAAGTAGCGCTACCCTGGGTATCAACCAAGCAATCCAGGCCGACTCCCCATTACGGCCTTCAGCGACCCTGCGAACAGCACTCTTGTGGATGCCCCAACCTGAAATCATCACGAACATGGGTGCAGCCATGCCGCCGAACGCAGCAGCCACAAATGCAGCAGGGTCATCAACGCTCATCCCCCTGGGGGGAATAATGGCCGCAGTGTGAACTTGCACCATGCAAAGTACCGCTATCGCCCTCATTCTGTCAATGTGGGAAAGCCTCACCAAATCACCTCTGAGATGCGTGATTGAACCACAGGCTCAGAATCTGAGAGTTGGATGGCCCCGCCGAGCATCCTTGCAATTTCTTCGATCCCTTCCTCGTTGTGGTATATTGTAGCCCAGACTTCGCCCTTCTCGAGGTAGTCGCCAACTTGAACTTCCAGGGCCACCCCGACTCTCCTGTCTATCTCATCGCCCAGGGATTTCCTACCTGCCCCCATCTCGAGGCAGGCCTCGGCCACCGTCATCGCATCAATGTCAGACACCCATCCTTCCATCCCAACTTCTATCGTGGTCGAGAAGAGATCGCCATCTAGGATCCCGAGACCCCTCATTAGGGAATATTCGCTTTCGAAGATCCCTGTGTCCCCTCCTTGTGAACCGACCATTTCAAGGAATTTGTTGAATGCCGTTCCGTCATACAGGCTATCCTGGATCTTGGATGCCCCCTCTTCTATATCTTCAGACATTCCAGATGATCTCAGGAGCATCCCGCCCAGTACGCAAACCAACTCTTCAAGGTCGACCGGCCCCCTCCCACACATTGTTTCAACACTCTCAATTATCTCCAGCGAGTTTCCAACCGAGTATCCTATTGGTTGGTCCATGGTTGAGAGTATCGCTGAGGCAGATATCCCCATGCCCTTTGAGACGCTGACCATTGACCTCGCCAATTCCTCCGCTGAATCTCTGCTTTCCATGAAAGCGGCCCTTCCGAACTTCACATCCAGAACTAGCGAGGAGATTCCCTCAGCCGCCTTCTTGGAAACTATCGAAGACGTGATTAGGGGTAGTGAGGCGATGGTTCCTGTAACGTCACGGAGAGCGTACAGCCTCCTGTCAGCAGGGACCAATCCTTCAGTCTGACCAACCATTGCAAGGCCTATATTATTCACTTGCTCGACAATTTCTCCTGCCTCCAGGGAGACCCTCAGTCCGGGAATGGACTCTAGCTTGTCCAGAGTGCCCCCTGTGTGCCCCAAGCCCCTCCCTGAAATCATAGGAACCTTAAGCCCACAGGCAGCCAACGCAGGGGCAAGCGGTATCGAAACCTTGTCCCCGACCCCACCCGTTGAGTGCTTGTCGACGTAGGGGCCGGGAAACTGCCAAGACAGTACTTCGCCGGAATCCCTCATGGATTCGGTGAGAAAAACGGTTTCATCAGTTGGAAGCCCGTCATTGAAAACTTTCTTCAGCCACGAAACGACCTCTTCATCGGGTATTGTGCCGTCCACGACGCCATCGATGATTTCATCGATGGACAACGATCACTCCTCCTCTCCGAGTTCTTCCCTAATTTGCTCCATGCTTTGGCCGCTGTCTAGGCGCCATTGTATCTCGTCCCTGGTGGTCCTCTCTCTGTCGAAACCGAATCCGTCCAGGACTATTTTCCCGTGAGAGCCATCGTCCTTGCCCTTGGTCAGGGCACGTACATCCTCGGAATCATCGTCAAAACTAGTCCCCTTTAGTATCGCTAGCTCTGACCCGGCATTGTCGAATCTGTAGCCAGAGTCGTCAACCAAAACCTCGTCAGTACTGCTTTTCGGTTTTCTGAATGTAGTGATTCCAGCAATTAGAAGTGAGATCGCTGAAAGCGCCATTAGCCCGAATAGTAAACTCGCCCCCGGCCTGGACATGGCATCCTCCCTGATGTTGATGAAACCCTCATCCTCGTCCTCCCCCTCATCCTCGGGATCCGTTTCGGCAGTCTCGTTTTCTTCATGTGGATCTACTTCGGGTTCCTCGCACCCCCATTGCTCACCGTCCGGGACGCCGTTCTCATCCACATCACTGGACGTCATGGACAGTGTCGGCGATCGAAGTACGCTCTGAGCGAAGGACTCCTCCTCCCCATCTGGAATGCAGTCGTCATCCGTATCGGGATCAAGAGGGTCTCCTCCCAACTGGAACTCTCTGAGGTTATCCAGGCCATCTTCATCCAAGTCCAGGGATTGCTCACTCAAGGCAGTACCTAGGACCGCTGCCGAGTGCCTATTTAGCCCGTATTGGAGTTCCCATGAGTCAGGCATTAGGTCCCCATCAGAGTCAGTACTGGAGTCGAGCCTAACCCAGTCTTCGTTGAACGAAGAAAGGTAAACTGCCGTAAGCTCATGGTGGTGTATTAGGACTCCCATTTCCCTATTTCTCAAAGCGGCACTGGAGCCCCAATTCATACTTCCAACCAAAACGCTCTCCCCATCAATTATGGCACCCTTATTGTGGAGCTTCACTATATTGTTAGACGATGCCATTAGCCTAGCTGTGGCATCCAATCCCTCGGTAGCGTTCCAATTGGTATTGAACATGTGAATTGTGTCCCTTATCTCATCGTCCCATTCCGCATAGTAACCATTCAGAATAATCCTCAATTTTACTCCCCTGTTTGCGGCCTCATAGAGTGACCCTATGATCGGATTATCACCGAATCCCCAGTACCAATCTAGGTCCAGGTACTGAACTGAAAGATCAATGGAATGCTGTGCTGACTCTATCATGCTGACGATCCCATCAACACAATCGTCAGGACATGTCATGAGCTGTGCTTCGAATGGCCCTTCTATCCCAGCCGGTGCGACTACGCTACCATTGTAGGTCGCATCTTCCATGATCCACCCATTTGATGGGGAGTGGCTAGAAGAATGGGCCGATATGTGGAGGTGGTTGGGATTCTCGTCCCAAGCAAGTCTGGAGAGGACTAGTTCCGCCGCTTCATTGGAATTGAGAATCACCGACCACTCTCGATTGCCAACTCCATCAGGCGGGACGCTAGTGTCCTTCCAATTGCCAGAAGAAATCCAAACGCTCTCTTCGTCCCTGACTGCAACTTTGCTGTGGATGTATGCGTATGGAGAGCTGATTTGTGACGGGTCCTCCATCCAGAGAACTGTAGCACCAGCATCATGCAATGTCTGAGCATGACCCCTCTGGTTGTCTATTGTGCTAGATCCATCCAATATGCCCTCCTCTAGCAATATTGTGACATCTACCCCTCTGCCTATTGCATCAAGCAGTGAGTGCGAAAGATCGGGGCTCATGAATTGGTATATGTGCAAGTGGATAGACTCATCTGCCTCCCCTATCCAGTGATACAGATCGTTGAACGCGTTTTCGGGCCCTATTGAGGCAACCATGCTGGATGTGGCGTCGCCACTGAATTGACCCCCATCGCAAAATGTAGAAGCGCCGATCCTAATCCACCGCTCTTCCCAGTCCGGTCCAGCATCACTATCCGGGTAATCGCCACAGCCCGAGCCCCTCATCAGAATTAGTCCAGGTGACCCGTCTCCCGGAACAGAAATCGCAGGGCCGTTCCAACCCTCAATATCCGCTATTCCTCCTCCGTATACTACCGCATCAACTACTGTTCCATCGGGCGCCTTGAGTTGAAGTGCGCTCCCTGAATCGACAAGCCATGGCATATTGTTCATCACGACATTACCATCAAAGGCGTAAATGCCCCCGTCAGATAGTAGATTTGTTGGATTCTCAGTCAAAACGATAGATTCACCGGAGTGGATTACTAATTCTCCAAATTCTGAAATCCAAGGGGTAGTCGACCTAATTCTTTCTATGGTCCATCCGGTCAGGCTAACCGCTTCATTGCCGGTATTTGTCAACTCAAACCAATCGTTGTCTCGGTCCGGGACCTCGCCTGGCATGATTCTGGTAAACTTCACCTCAAACTCATTGTTCCATTCCGATGGCTCAGGAGGAGGTTTCCAATGCCATAACATGTTATTGTCATGTTTTCCAGTATCTTCTGCAATCAATAGGCTGCCATCATTGAGTACGGCCAAATTATCCGGCCCGGCTATTCTGTTTACCTCGCAGCGGCCAGATGAATAACTTCCGCCTGCTTCCACCGGCTCGATTCTGGTTACGTCCCATTGGTTATCCACATCCAATCTGTAGATTATTCCACAGCGGTTTTCAGATAGTTGTATGTCGCCCGATGAATCCGTCATATCGTACCTAATGTCAGACATTGCTAGGTACAAGTATTCAGGAGAATTTTCGTTGAATACCACTCCTTCCATTTTATTCCACTCAGCAGTCGCCCCCAAGGCAGCCGCTGCCTTTCTTGACTCCAGGAATGCCACTCGATTATCCTCAGCGAATCCGATGTTTCCATCGCCATCTAGGTCTTCGTCTAACTTGTGTTCAGCCCAATCATTAATTTCTTGATCGGAGATATACGAATTTTGCCCGTTGACAAAATCTGAGGTATCTATCGCATCATATTCATCTATCCAACTTGCAATCTCATTTGAATTAGAAGAAGCCAGTTCTATCCACGTCACATCGAATCCAGTTGTGGCCGGATTTGTTCCAGAATCCTGATCAACCTTTGCTGCGAACAGCGTCCCTGAATCCAAATTTGCTTCTGAATCGGAAATGAACTTGAACAACACAGTTCCGTATTCATCATCGGATAGATACACGGTTTTCCTATCTGGCATTACCTGTGCATTCTCATGTGAAAAGCGGCCCAATGAATACAATTTCTCAAATTGTGGACTTTCTGAATCAGCATCCTCTATTTCAACAATCCAACCATAATCATATGGATTGGGGTAATATCCAAGATAGTCCGCCAACTCAAGTTGGTCTTCGTGATAATTGTAACTTGGATTATTCCAATCAATAGTATCTTCAAAAAATAACTCTTCTGAAAGTAGCGGGGTCCCCCAAGGGCTCAATGAACCAAAGCAGAGCACCCAGCCGCCATTGATCTCGCTAAGGTCAAGCATTTTCCCCCCAGCAATATCCCATTCGCCTGACATTTCGTTCCATTCTATATGTACCTGGCTAACTCCAGCAGGACGACTCTCCCAGGTGGAATACAGGTACCCCTCAGTTCCCTCAGAAATGGTGGGGACGAAGACGTTGAAGTCCGGTTTCTCACTTGTGAACAACAATTCCCCATCATCAGCAGCGTAAATCCCCCCCGCAAGCTCACCACTACCAAGGAAATCCCCTGATTGCAGTAAGGCCTGGTATGTCCCTACCGAGGTTCTAATCCCATGCCAAGTTTCCGATTGACTACTTGTGGATGGAAGATCTGAAATCGTGTCTGGCAGATTATTCCAATCGAATCCATTAATTACGCCAACTGTGGCTTTGAATGGACTATCCGGGTGCATTGCACTTACGAATAAATTGCCAATTGAATTGACGTGCAAACCAGTAACTTCAGCACCATCGGGTACCATCAATATTCTAGTCAAGTCGTTGGGTGTGGCTGGGTCCGCTCCCCCCTCATCTCCGCCACCCGAGTTCTGGCTTCCTGGCGTAGATTGTTCAGAGTCAACCCATTCTCCAGAACTCCCAGAGGGTATCTTCGAAACACCGTTTGATGCCTGCCCAGTTGTAATCTCATGAATTACATTATCTTGAGCATCTTTGAGAAAAATCGTTTCCCCCGCATTGTTTAATCGTAAAGTCCCAATTTCATTTTCTGCGACAATAACGTATTCACCAGCCTCTATATGGTAAGGGCTTGCCAACTCTTCAAAACCTATCCAACTGCTTTCGTTGATTGGATGCGTCCATCCGCCGATATCCACAATTGTCCACCCTTCCAAACTCACATCATTAGGTCCAGCGTTATACAGTTCGACCCATTCACCTTGGGGGAAAATCCCCTGATCAGAACCATCCGCATTGGGCATTACTTCGTTAATGCATACCTCCGTGCAAGCGGAATCACGACTAACGATGCTGCGAGCTTCGGTGGCTAGTGACTCCGGGACCATGTTGCAGGCTGGGCACATGAGGACGGCAACGAGAGTTACGAAAACAAGGCTCCTAGCGTCCCTCATGTCCGTCCCGTCATGACGACGGGGTTCAAACCCTTCGCGAGTACGTTCCAACTTGTAGTACGAATTATTCGTCCTTCCTTGACATCCCGAATCCTATCAGCCCTATCCCTATGACGTAGAAAGCGAGTTGTGCGTAGGAGATGATCGCAAGAGTACCTCCGACGCTCCCGCCGAAGTTGGTCCAACCTGTTGGCCCGAGGTTATCGCTAACCGCCGCTCTGAAGTCTGCGGCTTGGTCGTCCTCGATCTCCGAGAAAGTGTTGATTACGAATACTGGGTGGACATCGCTGGAATCGAAGTCCGGATTCATACTCCCCACTCCTCTCAAGTCGAGGTAGAATGTGACTTCGACATCACCGTACATCAGTAAGTTCGACAGCGGCTCGACCTTCATGTCGATGTCCGCCCCAAGGTATACCGGCAGCGCACCGGGCATAGCATCGACGAAAGTGGAAGACCCGATCAGCTTGCCCTGAATTTGGTTTGACGCGGGATCAGCGACCACCTTGTGCTCAACCATTTCTATTCCCTTGTGGGTAACAGTGTCGCCAACTTCAGAATTGGCTATTGTGTAACCAATCAGGTTAACGTCGAACGACTCATCTGCATCAGCGATACCCCCGACTGTCCCACTCAGCGAGGTCACCGAGTTTCCGACATGGTCGGATAGAAGGCCAAGTGCCGCATCCTCCCTGTGAGGGGCCCTCCATGGCAGGTGCTCTGTCATCCCATAGGTTTGGTTCTCAGCGCATTCCAAGTCGAAACCCAGGAAGTCCCCATTGGAATCGTAGTCGTAGTCGCACATGCCATCGCCATCGGAGTTGATGTATCCCTGCATCAGCTGCTGTCCAACATTTTCTCCAGAGGTGCTAATTTGGTAGACAGAACGGTCGCCCGTACTGACTCCCCCGGAGCCATAGTAAGTGTCGTTGGTCTCAAGACTGACCCACGGGAAGAAGCCGAAGTAGGCATTCACGGCGTCGTTCCAGCCGTACAACCAGTTGTTTATCGGCATCGTGACGGTCGGCTCATTACCCGTTACGAAATTCAGCAGAACAGGCATCACGGTGTCGAAGTAGAAGTCACTGACCCAGTCCCTTAGCGCCTTAGCGGCATCTTCCGAGATGCCGTATAGGTTAGCCACATATGCGTCATCCCACACAGCCTGATTGCCGTTCTCGTCAGGTAGCGCCATTCCTGACAGCTCCCCGTACATGAAGGATGATGGGAATGAGGACTTGAGTCCAATTTCTGGATCATTTAGTATGAAGTCAGACTTCTCTGGGCTCAGAGCCGCCATTCCGCCGAAGTCAGCTCGGTTGAGCCCTATCGCGATGTATGTCCCTCCCAATGGGTCGTAGTCCCCGAATGAAGCAAGCCACCAGTCATTGGAACCCATTGTCCCCTGTCCACCTGCTAGAATCATCTCGAACTCAGTGGGATTCCCTAGAATCCCGAGGCCGACCCATGGCTCCGCGTACTCGGCTATGCCGACTACTGTGAGGAGTCCAACGTTGTAAGCCTCCATTGCCCCGAAGTAGTCCCCGGATTGCAGTGGCAGGAGAAGTCCCACGACCATTCCAGGAAGCGGGATTCCAGAAATCTCGAAAGAACCTAGAAGTCCGACATTAGGATTGAAAAGCAGGTTGTTAAGTGTGTCAGGGTTGATGATGTTCACCCCACTGACTTCCAAGAAACGCTCTCTTAGCTGAGGGGTCTCGTTGTTTATCTCAGCACCTCCCCCGTGAGCAACGAAGGTATTCCCTGCAAGAGCGAAAACCCCGAGGTCTATGGCTGCCATCTCTGCCTCGCTAGCATCTCCGTATCCATACAGCGCCGCTCTTGTCTGAGTCACAGAGCCTCCATCCGGGGCGCCCATTCCAGCGACTAGCACGGGCCCAAGGTCGCAGGTCAGTGCAATGCACGTTCCAGTGGATGGGTCCACTGCATCGTACATGATGTAGTCGTCGTAGTCTGCGTATGCTGGAGTTCCATCAGTACTGCCTCCGTTGGCCATCATGTAAGCTCCCGAGAGAACGCCTGCGGGAGCCATGTCCGTCGCGTTCTCCTCATCCATACCCATGTCATTCTGAAGGTTCCAGGCGAAAGCATCAATCATTCCTGAGATGTCTTCTGCAGCCCAAATGCTTGGGGCTCTGTTAGAAAGGTCAAACTCAATCATCTGCGCAGCAAACATGCCCTTGGCGAAAATCTCCCCGTACTCGATCCCTGAGCCCATTCCGCCGATTCTCTGGGTGTTCCAAAGTATGTTGACCTGGGTGATGTCGGTGTCCCCTGGCATCGAAGACATCCCTTCATGCGTGCAATCCTCGCACCACTCGAAGACATCGTACTCGGAATAGGTCATAGTGCCCGCATCGTAGTCGAAATCTAGGATCTCCCTATTGGTGGTCACCTCGTAGATGAACGGCCCCATTTTCTCGAAGCAGTCTGTTCCACACACTCCCTCCGTGGCATTCTGGACGTCGGTGTCCAGGTTGTAGGCGTAGTAAACCCTCTCAGAGGTAGAAACATGCCAATCCTCATCGTAGTCAATGCTCCAGTCTTGGTTACCGTCCTTGTCTAGTCCATCGTAGGTCTCTGCAACTTGGGTCTGAACCCCGCTCTCTATCTGACTGTCAACGAATCCCGTAACAGCTAGGCCTATGTTCACTAGGAGGAGCAGGGCTCCAATCGCAATTGCCATGGTTGATTTGTCCTTCATTGTTGTCACTCTCCCTCCGTCGCACTCATGTGCAAGACATAAGCGTTACACTCTTCGAAATCTCATAATCACCCTGATAAACGGTCAAATGAATCCGAAACTGTCGAATGTCTGGGCGAACGTGTAGAGCATGATGGGGACCAGTATTATTCCCATTGCATGACTCCTTCTGATGCCAATCCTAGGTGGCATTAGACCTAGCCCAGTCCCCACAATTAGCACCCCTACCCCGACCCAGCCAGTCGAAAGCCAAACCAGGACGCTCACGAAACCAGCAACTGAGATCACTAGTGTCCTGAGGGGGACGATTTCGTGCATCTTCAGCATGCCCTTGCCCACCTCTATCATCACAGGTACCGCGAAAAGACCGGCCGCGATTGTAATTCCTAGTAGCCTTACAAAATCAGCTGGAGGTTCGACCGCGTTCCAACCGTCTATTGGGTACATCATGTTCAATGCCAGTGCGGCACCGCTTCGAGGCCTACCTACCATGTATAGGAATCCAAGAACCATCACAGTTACTGCAGTGTTCACGGACGATAGAACAGCTATTACTTCCAGATCCTGTTGTTGACTCTGGGCACTCAGGTCCAAGTCAGGGCTAGTCCCCCCGGCCTCTTCCAGAGCCGCTCCGAATATTTCCATCTCCTCTTCGGAGAGGCCTTCCATGTCCGAGGACTCGATACTCGCCGGCCTAGGGTTAAATCCGGGTTGGATCCCATGTTCGAAGTCGGCCGGAATGTAGTTCGGGTCAGTCAGTCGGCCCCACATGTTCCTCGCACTCATCACAACCACGGTTGCCTGAGCAGCAGTCATCCCCGGAAGTATCGCCATCACGGAAGATACCACTGCTGAAAGGAACGTGGGAACTGCTAGGGGCTTCATTGCAGGCATCTCCCAGTTTTGTTTCTGAGGCGGTATCTCAGAAGTCGTCACGTAAATGTCAATGAGATTGGCGATACCAAACAGTCCTGCCAGTCCGGGGAAAAGAAGGGTCGCCGATGGCATCCCAACAGGAGAACGTCCCGGTAATTCGAAAACGGCCCAGCCATAGAATCCCGTTAGTAGGAAGAATGCACTAGCAACGAGAATCCCAGCGACCCTTGAGCTAGGCCCCAGGCTCAAGTTGAGGTTCTCCCATTTCCTCTTGAACCGAAACTTGCCTAATGGAATATCGATATTGATGGTTCTCGGAAGCGGGAATACCAGCCTGCTTGTCGCGCGTTGCATCCAGTATGGCCAGGGCAGCCTCGTCGTCTCTGTCAGTATTAGGAAAATTGAGATAATCAGAAGTAGCCAAGGGAGGAAGTCCCTGCTTGACTCGTACAACCCGAGTCCTGGGTTTTCCCCGAACATCAGTCTTGCGACTATCAGAAGTGGTATTGACATCAGCATTCCCATTTGGGAGCCTCTGGCCGAGTAAGCGACCCCCTGCGCAGCCTGCCCTGATATCAGCATCCTGTGCCCTGGAAGAAGGGCCAGAGCCATGTTATCATCAGGGGCGCCTACCAATGCACTTGGGATGTAGTTGAGGAAGGTGTGGACTGTGCCACAAGCCACAATGATTCCCGCGACTGCATCCAGTGGTATCCCTATTCCAACTGCCACGGGTGAGAGGCTCAGTGCGATCAGCGCGACATTGTTGACGTGGAAGCCTGGAATCAGTCCAGTCAGGCAGCCCAGGCCCACTCCAAAAACAAAGGAGCCAATCAGCCACGCGAAATCGACTACCACCGGGTCCATCGTGCCACCTCAACGTACATCGATGCAGAACATCGCCGAACTGTCAGATCCAATTTCTTCCATGCTTAACCTTCCAACCCACTCAACAGGTTCCCCAATCGATAGTTGGTCGAGGTACTCTGTTCCGTCGCCAAGTAGGCAAACTCGCTCATCAGAGCCGGATCTAGAAATCCATTGTCCGCCATCCTCGTCTGCTACGACTTCACCAGTTAACTGGACCATCTTCCCGAGATCCCACCTCCAGGAGTTGTATCCGTCCCCCCAATTCAGAACGGAGGGAGGGGGGGCATCTCCAAGAGTCCATGATCTGGCTTCCAGTACCACTCGGCCATCGGCTACCGACCACAGAACGGTGGCATTGAATCTAATTTCCTGGTTAGCCTCGATAAATTCTGAATGCTCCCCGACGAACTGAATCCTTATTTTCGTGTCTCTTGCATAGTAGTCTTCGCCATCTCCTACGTACCCCTTGTCGTAGTCAGGAGAAATGGGGTCGGTAATCCAGCCCTGGAATGTGTAGTCCCCCCCGATGTAATTGAATGGGTCCGTTGCCACATCCTTCAGTTCTGTATACTCGTCCCCGAATTCTCCAGTTTCTCGCCCCGAGGTCGTGTTGAATCCTCTATCTAGGCACACGGCAGCCTCGTCAAGTGCCCAAACTAGCCTTCCGCCCCAGTCTCCGGTTCTCCCCTCGAAACCAGAATCCGAAAGGTCACTGTCCGATGGGAGAAGGCACAACCTATCTGTCGGTGCGGGCCCCATGACGTACCACTCTCCGTTGTCAAGGCCAACTGTCCCCGTAACGATGACCAACTTGCCTACATCGTAGGTCAACGCATATGCTTCAGCTTCCCAGTCAACATAAGCGACTTCTCCCTGATTCAGGACTTCAACCTCACTAGCCTGAACTAGTAATCTCCACCGGTAAGACCGCTCGTCGAATTGTAGCCACCCCTTCATCCTGACATGGCTCCCAGATTCGACCCACTCTATCACCCTCCCTTCGACTTGGATGTATAGCAGGTGGTCGGCCCCACCGTATACCTGGTTGTCCATCAGGTATAGCGAGTGGTAAGTAACATCGGGAGCCAGTGATTCGCTTAGCCAGCCGTCAATCATAAGTGATGAATTGGAGAATTTCTCAGGATTTTGCCCGACCTCCACCAGCTTGGTTTCAGTGAACTCAATCGTCTCGCCTTGGGCGATTACCGCACCGTAGCCATTCGATTGAAGCCAAATTCTGCCATTCCACTCAGAAACCTCACCTTCTACGGTTACAACAGTTCCTATTGGGGGGACATCGTTGTTCCAGTCTATGTTCCATCTGATTTTTGCTACAGAATGCCCGCCTATCTCCTGCACTTGAAGATCGATACGGTCTGCACCCTCTCCGTACGGGTCCCGGACATAACTCGTTAACACCCCCTCAATTTTCACGGTCTCCCTCGGGAAGTTCCTTATCTCATCAATTTCAATCATATCGGGCTCTCTAATCACGGCGTAGAAATTCATCGCCGAGACAAGAAGAAGCGACGTGAAGAACATCACCCACAGCTTCGTCATGTCCCGCGAAGGAAGGGGGCGACGCTTGATGGTTGTGCGTGAGCGCATTCCAATGTCGGAGGCTTCGGCAAGGTTCATGACTCGGATGCGAGCCAGCGAGATGCAGGACCCGTAGCTCAGTTGGTTAGAGCGCTCGGCTCATAACCGAGTGGTCATCGGTTCAAATCCGGTCGGGTCCACCAAACCGCCTTCTAAATTGACCCAATAATCGGCTTTATCGCGGTACTAGTTGGGCGAAGTCTCAAATACGGTCTTTGTGGGCATCGCTACGATGGCCACGCGTAGAAGTGTTAGGACCAGCATGCTGATTCTGATGGTTTACTTCCTCAGCACATGGGCGGGCGCCGCGTCAGTACAGGCACAGACCAACCCCACTCCGGACATCACGCTCACCTGTGATAACCCCCAAGCCATCGAGGTTTACCCAGGTGCAACTAGGACTTCCATAGTTTACTGCGTACTTCAGAACCCAACTATTCACAGTGAGAAGGTGAACATCCAGATTCAATCAGGATCCCTCATCTCAGCGGGTCCAGCGTCAATGACTGTTGGCTCGGGGGCTGACGTCAGCTTCCAGGTCATCCTCAGAGCTGATCTAAGGATGCCCGAGGGGCAGCACCAGATTTCAATTACTGCTGAAGTAGTTCAGGCCAATGGAATCACAGTTGTCGGAACTCCGACCACTTACAAGGTTCTGGCCGTAATCAAGCAGTTCAGTAGGCTAAGGGTGGCTTCAGATGTCGCATTCATGCAACTCAGGCCGAGGGTGGACATGCTTCTTACCTTCGACGTTTACAATGATGGAAACGCCATGGACAGATTCAACGTCGAGATAGTCAATTACGACGAACTCAACGACGAAGGTTTCCAGCTCAGCATCCCTCTTGTTTCGGTCGAGATCGAGTCGCTAGCCCCTGCCGAGAAAGTTAGGATTCAGATGAGGACTCCAAAGAACCAGGGTTGGACTGACAAATACTTCAACCTGCAATTCAAGGCCACTTCGGAGTACTCAGTTAGGACCGAAGGGATTCCGAATTATATGATTCAATCAATGACCATTTACATTCGCGGAGTCTACCTGCCCGGATTCGGAGCACTGGGGTCGTTGATGATGACCGCTCTGGCTGCTGCGGCTATAGCGGGAAGGAACAGGCTCGAAGATGATCCAGTGATTATCGATGATGACGGGGAAATAACCCCATTGGACTCTAGATTATTCTAGAATGCCCGGGCTTGGCCCTCTTTTGCAACGGGTTGATAACTGCGATGCCCGACCACTCTACCGAAATAGGGGGTGCTTGAATGAGTAACGGAGGTCTACTTGAGAAGGCAAAAGAGCAGCAAATGGTCGATGAAGTAGTCGCTGAGGCGGTTCCCGGAACGGTCATTCCATCTCCTGACAGGGACGTCGGATTCGTTGACATTCTCAAAACTCTACTGATTTTTGCAGTTGCCCCATTGGCAGTGATAATGTGGTTCGGGGTGTACTTGGATTTCATCCCACTAAGCATCCTAGTTCCAGTCACAATCATAACATCATTCGCAATAGTTTGGTGGAGGCTCCAGATAGGGGTTCCCGGAAAAGAAGGATTCAGCCAGATCAGGGCGATAATTGTGGCCGGTGCTTACCTTGTTTTGTTGGGCTTCCCGTTGATCCTTGGGACGGTGCTGCAGGGTGAGATGTCAATGGGAGAGATTGAATTCAGCGACGATGGGGACACAATGGTGGTGAAGATTAGGCAGAATTCGCTTACAAGCCCCACCATAGAAGCTGATATCTCCATTGAGCAATCCGGAACCGTAGTCTGGTCAGGATCCAAGTCATTCTCAATTAGCAAGAGTGATGGAAAGGGGGATTATGGGTCGATTTCATTTTCCGTCTCTGAATTCTACGCCGATAATGCACTGCCCAATTCGCCCTATACAATACAAATTGACACTGGTTCGACCGTGATGTCAGCAACCCTGGACTCTGCATCATTGTCCAGGACAGTCACAGGTGTCCAAGGCTCAACTAGCGGAGCTATCTCGACCAATTCCGATAACTGTGAGGGCAACAAGAATAGCTGCCTAATGGGGGTAGCCCTGACTGCATGGGCCGGACTGGAAACTCTGGGTGGACTTCCACCAGCAGGCCTAGTCGAGGCCGACTACACGCTCGATGCCAGGATGGAGTACGCAGGAAGCAGCGTTGTGACCTATCCAACTGTAACCGTCGTAAACGGCCAAGCAACGTGGAATAGTAACTCGGGCGAGTACGGGACAGGTTCTGCCATGGTTGGATCAGAGGGCTCTCAGCTACCACTGGCCGGATCAGTTCAGGATGCCGCACTAAACACACTTTACATCCCGAAAGAAGACTGGCAGGAGAATGACTACGGATGTTACCAATTCATAGTAGAGGTCACCCAGATTTCCCCCTGGTCAGATGGTAGTGTTGTTTCCCATAATTCATTTTACGAATATTCCGAAGAGGGAGCAGACGATGAAGGAAATCCTGCCACGGATGAGGCATGGACCGTCGTCTCAAGCTGCTAGTTGAGATGCTAATATTCGTCCAACTCATCATCCTCAAAAGACTCGTCTTCACCCTCTGCGGCTCTTCTGTATGCCCAAACCATGGCTATTCCAATGCCTACAGCTAGTGCGACTAGGATGGGGGCCATAGGCAGCCCATCGTCCTCTACTGGCTCACTCCAGACCACCTGGCCTGTTGTCATTGAACCCCCTCCGAATGCACTATCGTCAACTAGCTGAGTAGGAGTCAGAATCTCGCATTCGAGGCTGAATGTTCCGACTTCGCCGCCCCTCCATCCGAATTGTAGCTCCATGGACTCTCCAGCACCGACTACCACCCCCTGGAAACCTCCGATGTCAGCTTGAACCCCTGTCTCAACTATGTCGCAGGTAATGTAGAAACTCGCCGCAGCAGTACCTCTGTTTGCAAATTCTGCCAATACTGCTACAGATTGTGATGTCGAGGCCTCTTCATTGCCTACAATTTGAATGGACTCCCATTCGATATCTGGGATGAACTGATCCACCCTCTGTTCCTGGTTCCATGTCAGGGGTATCGCATCACCCCCATAGTCATCAATTCCAGATCCTTCAGGATTCCAGCCCGTTCTGTATGATACTATGTTGATGGTGGCAGACTCATTCCACCACGTCCCATCGGACCACCTTATTTGCACGGTCCTCTCGCCCCCTCCGTCCACAAATCCAACTCCCTCAGAGTCACTGAATGACTGGAATGAGGTGCCCTCATCAGGCCCCATTCCTTCAATTTCGAAAACAACCCCGACAGCATCGAAAGTGAGCCTCTGATCGACTACCCTCCTCTCCCATCTGTCGGTTAGCCCTCCGCTTCGCTCAGAATCGCCGGATCCAATCACTGAGTCGCCCCAACTAATGCCGCAGTTGGAAGTGCCCCGGATGTCGTGATCATCGAGGCTATTGACAAACACTGACTCTCCGTATAGATCGATCGACGCCTCGTCATTAGAAATCAGGATCGGGCCGACCCTGTCGAAAGTTCCACCATCAGAGTCAAGGGAGCCTTGATTCTCCAGGGAAATGCCTCCACCTACTATCGTTGAGTCATCTATTGACATGTGTCCTGAAACTCTGACTTGGAAACCCTGCTCTCCCGCAGCCATCATATTCACACTGTCCAAATCGATCCCATCTATGGCAAACTGTGCGGTACCTGTGTCTATGGTCACACTAGATACGGAAACTGAAGAAAATCCGTACCCTATCATCCCAATCCAGGTTTCTTCATCGGCCCCATCTGGAAATTCAAACGTATGCTCGGTCCCATTCATCGAAACCGGTTCAGAGTCGCCCACGAATGCCTGGCTGCCATAGTAACTAGCACCCCCAACTGAATGAATTGTCAGCGAGAACCCCTCATCCAACCCATCGGAGGGAACTCTGAAAGAACCTCGCTTGTCTTCGTCCCAGTAACCGTAGCTTGAGATTCCCGTTGGCGGGGAAGTAGCGGCAATATGGGAATCATCAACTATGAGCGATCCCCCATAATCGACAACAATTGAAGACCCAGAAGCAACGCTGACATCAATCCCAGTAATGGTCAGTGATCCGCCATCTGAAATCCTAATCGCCCCATCAATCACCTCATTAGACTCCCATGTAACGTCGGAGTCAATCACTAATTCCGTATCCTCAGCAGAGGCATTAACACAAGAAATGCATATAGATGCTATCAGAATCACTGTCATAATCGTCGCCGAGCGTCCACTCATGAATCAAGCCGGACCCACAGGCAAATCAATGATTTCCCTGCAATTGCACTACCGGACATGTTGTCTGATGTAACCAAATCTCTCATACACCAATAACCGGTGGCACACCTGTGTTCGTGACGCCCCCCTTCCCCGCACCCGACACAGCGGGCTTCGTGTTGAACATCCTCACAGTTCTGATGATGTACGGCCCATTCTATCTGGCCAATACCGGAGCGATGTTGTTTGGAACGTGGATTCCAGATAAGATTGGCATTAGAAGCGTGGTAATAGATGGAGGTAGGGACTGGAGCGATGGCTACCGAATTCTCGGCGATGGGAAGACATGGAACGGCTTATTCGGGGGTGCAGTGTTTTCAGGACTTCTTACAATACTGGCGCATTATGCATGGGATTCCCGATCCCCCCCAGATGCAAGGCCCTTTGTTGATCCGATACTTCTCAGCGATTCATCTGACTGGTTCTGGCTCGGTGGCGAGTGGGGGGCGGCCTTCGTGATGGGCTTCACACTTGGTCTCGCCTGCATGCTTGGAGACTCAGTCGGCTCCTTCTTCAAACGCCGTCGCGGCCTCAAGAGGGAGGGGGATGAGAGCTCAAAGGCCCCTCTACTGGATACGGTCACTTTCGCCCTGTCGATATTCTTGTTCGCCTTCCTGTTTTTCGAAGGGCAGATTTTCACACATGAGCAGTTGCACGGGGAGATTATCGCTTTGCTAGTCCTGACTCCAATCATTCATCGTTTGTTCAATGTTATAGGGTATAGGCTTGGTCTGAAGTCGGTCCCATACTGAAACTTACCATCAGCATACATTATCCACTTTCATCGGTGCGCATTAGCGTGGCACGTATGAGGGTCCTCATTGTCGGAGGTGGCGGAAGGGAGCACTCCCTAGCAATCGGCCTTTCAGGAAGCCCTTCAGTGGACTCTATTCACACTGCTCCGGGAAACGCCGGTACGGGGAAACTTGGAGTCAACCACGACATTGGCTCAAGTGATATTGAGGGACTTGTCGGACTAGCCAGAGAAATAGAAGCGGACCTAGTGGTAGTCGGACCAGAGGCGCCACTGGTTCTGGGACTTGCCGACAAACTTAGGGAAATTGGAATTCCATGCTTCGGACCCCATTCAGAAGGGGCCATGTTGGAGGGATCAAAACTGCATGCAAAGAATACGATGTTTGATTTGGGCATCCCCACAGGTAGGTGCCAGGTAATCGAAAAGGTCGGAGAGATCCCCAATTCCTTGGACTCATTCCAGAGTCCATGGGTAATCAAGAGAGACGTTCTTGCGGGAGGCAAGGGAGTCACTGTCACCTCTGACAGGGGTACTGCAGAGCGTGCCCTTTTGTCCGCCCTAGATGCTGATGGAATGGTACTGATGGAGGAGCACCTCGATGGAGAGGAGGCTTCTGTACTGGTTGTTATGGATGAAACTGGCTTCGTCTGCCTCCCTCCCAGTCAGGATCACAAGAGAGCTTTCGATGGAGACAGGGGCCCGAATACCGGGGGAATGGGCGCCTATGCGCCCGCCCCGGTTGTCACTCCCTCTGTGATGAAGAGGGTAGTGGACGAGGTAGTCGGCCCAATGCACCATCACCTGAGAAATCAGGAAATACCGTACAGAGGGTGCCTGTATGCAGGACTCATGATAGATGAAGAGGGAGCTCCGAGAGTTATCGAATTCAATGTTAGATTCGGGGACCCCGAAACACAGGTTACGGTGCCATTGATTGACAGTGATCTCGGAGAACTCCTATTGGCCGCTGCCGAGGGCAGCCTCAGCTCGGTCGAACCATCTTTCTCGGGGATGTCGGCCGCGACTGTAGTTTTGGCCTCTGAAGGCTATCCTGAATCACCCATTACAGGAGGGCCGATTTCAGGGAGTGAGGCCTCCATAGAAGAGGGTGAAACCATGGGCATCGTTCACTATGCAGGGACTATGTCCAGAGACGGAACCATGGTCTCTTCTGGAGGCAGGGTCCTAGCTGCTACTGGGATCGCGCCCTCCCTAGAGGCTGCGGTATCTACGGCGTACGAAATTATCGAGAATATCGATTTGCAGGGTTCGCATTATCGGTCCGACATAGGACATAGGGCCCTGAGGCGCTAGAATCGCCGTTTTGGCCCAATGATTCCACAACCGTTCTAAGAACGGTTATAACAGGAAGTAAAATCGCGGCGACGCTAGCCTTCAGGCTGTAGCAGACGGTGAATACCAATGAACGGAAAAGAAGACGCGACCAGAGTCGCGATTCCGCTGATGGGACTGGCCCCTGTGACGGTGGTTTTTGCCACCCTAATGGTGCTGTTCCTCGGAGTCGACTACGTCGCAAATGGAGCAATGGAGAATGATGGATATGTGAGAATCCTGACCCTCCCTCTCGCAGCCGCTTTTGGAGCTGCGCTAGGAAGGGTCGCCGCATCCTCTTCCTCACATGCTTCCTCCGATGATTCATATTCGAAATCAGAGGGCTCATCTGACTACAGGTTTGGAACATTCATGGTTTCATTCATTGCAATGTTAGCAATCCCCGTGTTGATTCCATCTATTTCCTCAACGATTGAGAATATCACGATTTTCACAATTGTCTTCATGGCCATTTCGACGCTATTCCTGACTCGCTTGAGTAGGAACGAGGAAGCAAACCTCCTCCTGGCGGTGGTAATAGGATTCCACTTAGCCGTCTCCCATGCGGCACATACGCAGTTCGACTCCTCGGCATGGGCCGGCTCAGAAGCAGAATTGATCGACGCATCCAGGTCAGCAACGGCCTCGATTCTATTCGCATTTTGGGCATCTGCATGTGCACTGGGTGCGATTCTTGCTGTCGTAATGAGGGGTACGTTCGACAACAGAGGTGCAGGTCCACTGTTCGCAGATCTTCCGACCTTCGATAGAACGAACAAATCCTCAATGGCCACTATGGGCGTAATGTCACTTATTCTGGCAGTACAACTCCTCCCTCTCCTTTGGGTTGGAAGTTTGGAGACTCTGACGGAATACACCGAGCACGTCTACTTGGGATCAGTGTGGGCGCTAGTATGCACATTCGTCATATTTTTCTGGGCTTTCTGCAGAGCAGAGGGCTGGCAGGTCTGGGGGGCATTAGTTGCAGTAAACTGGATTCTATACACACTTGCAAGGATGGTGGAGATCGGAAGCGACTTCCTTGGCTCCACACTCTCCTCGGACGACGGACTATCCGGCGTTGCATGGGTTTTCCTCATCTTCTGGCTTAATGTCGCAGCTGTAATTTTCTCTTCCAGAGGATATTTCGGCGACACTGCGCCACGTAGAGAGAACAGCCAGCTCAGGGCTTGGTGGAACAGGAACTACTACGGAATATTGGTTGGACTTGCACTATTTGTAGCCATAGCGGTTAGGACTGGCTGGAACGTTCTCCCAGCAATGAACGCATCAGGTACTCAGTTGTGGGATATGACAGGTGGTTCAGACCCATGGTACATGAAGAGGGTAATCGATTATGTCGTCGCCGAGAGAAGCCACTACATTTTCGATGCAGATAGGGCATATCCGATGGGGTCAATTAATCCAAGGCCTCCTCTATTCTCGTGGTCCCTTGCATTGGGTGGAATCGCCCTGTCTTGGGTCACTGGTGCCTCAGAGGCAACCATGGTATGGTGGAGCGTCGCCTCCCTGCCAGCAATCTATGGGGCTCTCATAGTGCTCCCCATTGCTGCAATAGCAAGGAGGGTCCACAGCGACTTGGCGGGAATCTTTGCCGCATGGTTGATTGCACTGATGCCCGGGCACATTGGCCATTCGACATTCGCTCTTGCCGATCACGACTCATTCGCGTTGCTATTCATCTCCATGGCTTTTTACTTCTGGGTCAAGGCCATGGAAGGGCTTGGCACGGACAGGATTTTCGAAAGCCCCAGTAGGAACCCGCTTTACCTAGTTGCAGGAATCAGGGAGATGTGGGCAAGAAATCCTACGGTGATGTCCAATGCTACACTTTCTGGAATTTCCTTTGCAACAGCGGCGCTGGGATGGAAAGGTTTCGTCTATGGCCCTGGGATACTATTCCTTGCTTATGGCGTGCAGGTTGTGATGAACCTATTCAGAGGCAGAGATAGCTTGCCAATAACGGCTGCTTCCCTGCAGATGCTTTTCACGTCCTTCCTAATCCCCCTCCCCTTCTACATGTGGCCAGGGATGAATCTGCTTTTCGATCCAAGCGGTTTCCAGCCAATGTTCTACATTATCGGATTCACGATAGCTTTGGGATGGGTCACATGCTCCTTCAGGGATAGGCCATGGCTTCTCGTAATTGGAAGCGGAGCCACCCTCTTTTCGGGAATATTGGGTGCACTTTACTTGCTCCAGATCTTCAATATATACAATGGATGGGACATACTCTTCACTGGAGGATTCTATTTCTCTAAGAACAAGATTTTCGGCACAATTGGTGAGGCACAGGCGCCCAGTAGAGGGGTTCTTTTCGCATCTTACGGCCCCATAGTCACACTAATCGCAGTATCATGCGCATTCTACCTGATCTGGAGGGGTTCGAGGAAGGAAAGGCAGAGCCAACTGCTTCTGGGAACGTGGGTAATTGTGGCCGCATACATGGCATGGAGCGCAGGCCGTTTCATTTTCAACGCGACCCCTGCAATGGCGGTAGTTGGCGGGCTTGGGATGGCAATGCTTTGGAAATCAGCAGATCCGACTGGATTTGTCAAGGAATGGAGGAGGTCGGGAATAGGCTCTCCGTCCGCGAGGAGGAAGTCTACATGGCCTGCCACTAAGAAGCACCCTGGGATCCCAGCGCTAATTCTGGTATTCATGCTGGTCGCAAGTCAGCATATGACCTATGGAATAGACTCCGGAATACCAAGAGGTCAGGCAGCCGCATCGGATGTCGACCAGACAATTTACGAGATTTCTCCTGACTTCCTGAGGGATCTCTCGATCCTCAATGGCGCGGAGTATGACTCAGAATCAGGACAGCTTTGGTACATGGGCACCTTTGGGCCGGGCTTCAATGGCGCTGACTGGAACACTGCATACGAATGGCTGTCGCAGCAGGACACGGATGTAGGCTTCAGTGAAAGGCCCGCATTCGTCTCATGGTGGGATTACGGTTTCCAGGCATTGGCCCAAGGACAGCACCCGACAGTTGCTGACAACTTCCAATCAGGAATTCCAAACAGTGGAGGGATGCTTCTATCCCAGGGCCAAGATGACACTCTAGCACTATTCATTATGACACTGGCCCAAGGCGACAGGAGGTCAAATAATGGTGATTTCACATCTGAGTTCTACGATGTCATGTCCCAGCACATGGAAACAGAAGATCAGATGCAGGAATTCAACTCAATCCTTTCCATCGACGTAGGGGACTCTTCGTTTGTCACCCAACGTTCGATGCAAATCATAGCCACCGATGGGGTCGTAGAACTTCTAAGGGGATATTCACTGATGGAAAGCGGCATCCCAGCTGACGAGGAGTCATGGATGGTATATTTCGATGGAGAGCCATATGGCGAGCCAATGAACGAGACTGATGCCAGGGCCTCCTTCGACGAGGCAAGAGGCAGGTCCTCAGACTTCGAGGATTTCACCACTCACTATATGATTGGCAACTACAGATACACGAATGATCTGATTATGGACTTCGATGATGTCTCTACTGGCCTACATAGGGCAAATTCGAAACTTGCATTGGGAAGGGCATTCCTCCTTACTGCATTCGACTCCTCGGAACTAGTTGACATGTATCACGCAATCACATCTTCAGTTACGTACGAAGTTCAGGACTACGAAGAAGGACTAGGGGTTACCGTGGAGAGGAACAACGATATCAGGTACTTTGCCGTGGACAATCGACTCTACCCTCTCGGAGGATCTTACTATGAGGACTATTCATACCACCGAGGCCAGACTACGGGAATCTTCCATGCCCCAACCGCTCTCTCCGGCCTTGACTTGGACAACTATATTTCCACAAATTACCTGACACAGAGGGGGGCAGACGGACCTGTAATCCCCAGGACTGCCGAGGAGTATGAGGAGGAATACCTCAATGACGTCGTAAGGCAACAGTCAGGAGCAGCCCAGGACGCGACTGAGGTAATTCAGATGATAGACATCGACTATCAGCATCAAGACACATTCTTCGAGACAATGGTCGCAAGAGTGTACGTAGGATATGGCTCGTCGACCCTCGGCCTACCTGGTGACGCTTCCCAGCCAGCTCCACACTTCTACACTACTGGGACTCCCGGCTCGCCTTTAGAATCGGCAATCCCCATGCCCGGGGCCATGATGAACCACTTCGTCCTCGCAAATTGGTATGACCTACCATGTGAGTTGGATGAGTCCGGAGAAAAGCTGGATGAGGAATGCAATGACCCGGTAGTTGGCAATGCAAACACCCAAGTTAAGGTTCTGAAATACTACAGTGGGGCCACTCTCACGGGTACTGTTGAGCTAGATGGAATGGGTCCAGTTCCCAATGCCAGAATCCTGGTTGAGAGGGATGCATTCAGTGGCGAAGAGACTGCTGACGAGAATGGCGATGTGGTTGATAGGGACGGTAGGACATATTGGATCCCCATAGGGACTACGGATGCTGACGAGAATGGAATGTTCTCCTTCACGGCCCCCGCTGGCAAGATTAGAGTCTCGGCATTCTTTGGAGAGCCAGATTTAGACTCGGCCAGGGCAACTGTATTGTCCGGTAACTATGGGATGACTGAGATTCTTTCCGACTCAAGCTCAAATCGCAATATCAATCCAATTTCTGGAATTCTAGGAAATGTCTCAGGATCGACTTGGCTGGCTGAGCATATAGTCAATATCTCAGGTTCTGACGGGCACTCAAATGGAGAGTCACACATCGATGTCACGATCAGTGTCGACCCCACGCATGCAACGGGCCAATTGGTTTGGTCGGGAGCTCCAGAGTTCGAGGGCGAACCAATAATCGGAGTAGGGATGGAACTGTCACCCATGTGGGATGAGATACAGATGGACCCTTACACGGTATTGACTTCCAATGGAACCGTTTCGGGCTCGGATTTGGTTTTCAACGGAATAGGGGAAGTAACCTTCACAGGCGAGGGATCTGTACTTTCTACATCCGTGGTAACGGTCTCAGACTTCACTGGCAACTTCTCACAGGAGATAATGCACAACCACACCCTCACGGGAGAGGGTCTTTTCGATGGCCGTGGAACCCTGAGTGGAACAATCTCCGATGAATCAGGAGCATCGACGGATACTGGTTGTAACGAGAATGGAACAATGCCAGAAAACCAGTCTTTCTGCGAGCTCTCTTCTGGTGACTTCCTGATAGATGGCGAGGTAAACGCTTCTGGTAGGTTCACATCAAATGGGTCTACGATTTTCACCCAGCACATGTATCATGCATCTATGGTTGCTTCAGGCAGCTTCGAGGTTGACACATCAGAGTCGATGGACACATACGGAACAATCAATGGGACTGGAACCTTCTCCGGAGAGGGGTCATTCAGTGGCCCCATGGTCAAGCCGGGCACCTTCCACCTAATGGACGCGATTCCTGGTGAGTATGAAATGACGGTGATTTTCGAAGACGGCACTAGAGCAACTCTGGGAGAAGCGTTCATCGTTTCTTCAAATCCAGGGGCTCAGATCCCTGAGGTTCAGATGATGGGGAGTACGATAGGAGGTAAACTCGTAGATGAGTCAGATACAGTCCTCGATGGTGGAGTTGCCCTCTACCAAGATGGAGAAAGCTCCTCAGACGCAGTAGACGATTGTGACGAGGTCCACTTCTCACCTTGCGTGATTATGCCGGATGAGGATGGCAAGCTGAACTTCGGGCCAGTTGTTCCCGGTAACTACACTGTCGAGATTGACATCGACAACGACGGTTTCCCCGAGTTCTTGGAAGACTACATTTTCGATGCCAACGAGGCGACAGATGTCCAGATACCATTCCCAATTACTCAGACCTTCGACATAACATTCGAACTTCTTGACGACGGTCTGAATGTTCCCGATCTCAACGTGTCGTTCAAGGCCAACGACGGAGCAGAAAGGATGGTCGAGGCTAATTTCGACAATGAATCTGGTACATACTACGTCGAACTAACTCCCGGCGAATGGCTGTTGGACCACACTCTGGACGACACCAAGCAGATTTGGGAAATCATTGATGTGGATGAGGACTCATCCGAGACCTTCGATTTTAGAACGAGCATGATGGTCTCAGGAATAGTCTACTATGAGGAGAACGTTTCAGCCGAGTTCGACCCCGACGAAAACAAGCTCATTGGATCCGGTGTCACAGTCGAATTCAATTGGGACGGTTTCAGCACCACCGCAGTAACCAATGAGTCAAGCGAATTCAGCATATCCCTGCCCGAGGATGCGGTTGTCGATGCTACTGTCGAGGGAATCGTTGCTTCCTTGGTCGCTGGAGAAAGGTTCACCGTGTCCGAGGGGATGGAGGATGTCATTATGGTTGCAAGGCCCGGAGTTGCAATATCGGGAATGGTCAGTGTAAACAGGGCCAACAATCTGTATTCGCCCTCATTCGAGGGGTGGGAGCAGATTACTGTAACAGCCGACAGTGACGAGCATGAAGTCACGTGGAGGGAGCAAGTTCCCGTCGACGGACTCTTCGACATGGTCCTTCCAGAAGGTAACTGGACTTTCGATATTGAAGGCCCGGACTTCCTAGGCGCCTCTCCCCTCCAGAAGTACATCGATGACAAGAACACCTCAGTGGAAATGATTCTTAACCCGAGCAACGGGACTCTTTCAGTTACGATGTTCATAGATCATTCGAGCGATGGCAACTCTTCGAATGGCACACTCGTTTCCTATGATTTCGAGATCGTTCCAATGATGATGGCAGGTGCCGGTGGGAGCATCTTGGCGAATGGTACAGAGTGGGTCCAGGATGGCATCGCCGAGGTTTCTCTGGAACCAGGGACATACTCTGTAGTGAATCTAATTTCTGACCCGAATAATGGGGACCTGTTCGGAACCAGAATCCTGAGCCCGGTCCCGTCATTCCAGATAGGACTTGATGGAGGTGTAATAGAGAGGTCCATCTCATTTGACCCAGAATGGAGGGTTAGCCTCTCATTGACCAACGAGAGTGGCGGCCCACTGGCCAACCACATGTTCAGGATGATTAACTTGGATAATGGTTGGACCTCGACATACTACACAGATTCCAACGGCTC
>JAYZLP010000025.1:0-3316 GCA_036154155.1 Thermoplasmatota archaeon
GACTTGATGGAGGATCCTACATGCAGGTCCGTTGTAATTACCGGCTCTGGTAATTTTTTCAGCGCGGGAGGTCCTATAGGTGAGTTCGCAGATGCTATTGACGATGGGACAATAGGGCAGATGACAAGTGAGATGACAGGGACACTGCATCCTCTGATATTGAAGATAAGGGGCAGTGAGACAGTTTTCATTGCCGCAATTAACGGTGCCGCAGCAGGAGGAGGCCTCGGCCTGGCCCTATCGGCAGACTACCGAGTCTGCTCCGAGAATGCCAAGCTAGCAGCCGCATTCTTCGCATTGGGACTGTCTCCGGATGGGGGGACCACCTGGCTCCTTCCAAGGCTTGTTGGGGTTCAGCAGGCGAAGAAGTTCTTCTTCGAAAACCAAGTTTGGTCCGCGGATACTTCTCTGGAGAAGGGGGCAGTTGACGAGGTGGTTCCGCATGATGAGTTAATTGAAAGATCAGTTCAATTAGCGAAGAATTGGGGAAAGTGGTCAGTAAATAGCAGAAGATCGACAAAGCAGCTAATGGATGCCTCGACATCTACTTTCTTCGAGACCCAATTGGAATTTGAGAGGGCCCTTATGATAGCCTCCTCGTTGACCCCCGACTTCGCTGAGGGAGTCTCAGCCTTCTTAGAAAAGAGGGAGCCAGTGTTCTCGTTGTCAGAAGAAGAGTAGTATCAAGACCCCAATGACTCATTGAAGAAGGTCACCAAATTGGTCTTGTATTCATCCGACTCACCCCAAATCGCATCAACGTGCCCCCTGTCCTGAACGTACCAGGTAGTAACATCTCCACCATTCTCGATCATTCTCGCCTCAAACCGCTCGGAATGAACAACCGATACTCTTGGGTCATCAATTGCATGTGTCAAGAAAACTTCCCTTTCACCTGCGTTATCAGCTGCTTCCATGGGCGAACGCTCATCCAGACTCACCCCAGCAAGCCAACCTCCGACGGTGGTTGCCGGACCCGCGAAAATAGTTGGGAATCCCAACCTACCGAGTTCATTCTTCACTACCAAAGGGAAGTCCAAAACCGCGCTGTCTAGCCACATTGCCCCTATGCCGGGCTCTTCGGCGAAGGCGATAGCAGCACCTCCTCCAGCTGATATGGCAGTCATACCGACCTCGCCGGGTTCGTACCCCTTCTCGGATACTAGCCAGTCATAAGCTCCAAGAAGATCCTTGTATTCCTTTTGACCTACTGAAATATAGTCATCAACAACCTCGCTGTTTCCATAATTTCTAAGATCAAATGAAAGCGAGTTTATTCCTCCTTCAGCTAAGTAACCCTGCATTAGGAGCATCTCTGGTTTACATTTCCCATTCATGGGCATCCCATGTGTTTGTATGACTACTGGGGCATCTGGATCAACCTCAACATACCACCCGCTTAGGGCTATGCCAGAATTATCTCTGGGCGAGAATGTAATTTCCTCATACGATGACATCTGATACGGCGCCGCATCAAAATCACGGCGGATCTCTACACGTTCATCAGCATCAGGCCATGGTTCAAAACTTTCCCAATCATCCTCAGTATCCCATTCCGAGGGAGTGTTCTCGCTCCACATGCCGCATCCCGGATTTATTGCTATGGCCTGTGTAGCGACCACATAGCCTATCGCAATGTATCCAGAACAAAATATCAACAAGAAAACGGTGGAAATTGAAAACAGTTTTTTCCTTCCGCTCAATGATTTCCAGTAGTCTCTGGGGGTCGTCATGTAATTGAAGCGGATAATCGCAATTCATGATTATTGCCGTCAGTATTCTGTAATTGTGACCGATGAGCACTTCAACCAATGTCCACGCGCAGTCTCGTGGCAAGGGAGCTAATACGCCTAGAGGATGTTCACCGGGCCTTTGGCCCACTCACGGTCCTAGAGGGCGTGAACATCAGGATAGACGAGGGGGATCGAATCGGAGTAGTGGGTCATAACGGCGCAGGAAAGACGACCCTTCTGCGAACCATTAGCAATCAGGACCAGGATTTGGGAGATATTTCATTTGCTCCAGGGCTACGTCTGGCCTTCCTTACCCAAGTGAGGGATATCAACGATGCAGCCACTCTCGGCGAGGAACTTAACAGAAGAGGCAGGCAGTTTCAGGAGCTGGAAGAGGAGATAGCAAAACTGGAGAAAATGATGGCTGACCCTTCATTCTATGACAGTGATTGGCAGCCAGCGATGGATCGATATCAGGAGCTTCAGAGCCTAATGGCTCGCTCTGGAGGGGGTGATGTTGCCGGCCATGCACAAGAGATACTGAAGGCCCTTGACCTAGCTCACCACTCCATGGACATCCAACTTTCATCTTTGTCAGGAGGGGAGAGGGCGAAGGTCGCTCTAGCAAGGCAGCTAGTAGGATTGGGCGAGATAGAAGTTTTCTTCCTGGACGAACCAACAAACCACCTCGACTTTCAAACTCTGAATTGGCTTGAGGGATTTCTGAATAAGTTCAGCGGGGCCCTCATGATAGTTAGCCATGATAGATACTTCCTAGACAGAGTTTGTAACAATATAGTGGAGATTCAAGATGCACACCTGAAGGGGTATCCAGGGAACTACTCCTCTCATCTTCAGCAGAAGGAGCTCTTCCTGCAAACCCTAGGTGACAGGATAGAGAAAACTCAGAAGGAGATAAAGAGGCTACTGGGAGCCATGCAATCCATGAAGAGGGCAAACAAATTCGATAAGTCAGTTTCCCAGAAGCACGTAATGATCACTAGGGCCCAGAGAGAGCTAAAGTGGTTAAAATCATTGAAGCCAAGGCAACGACAGAGCTTGAATTTCAATCTCCAATCTATGGAAAAGAGCAGTCTCGAAGTTCTTGATTTCCACAAGGCTAACCTCACTTTCGAGGGACTCGGGAGACCCGTCATCAAGGATTTAGAAGTAGGAGTAAGGAGGGGCCAGAAGATAGGGATAGTGGGCCCCAATGGAGCAGGAAAGACCACAATCCTCAGGATTATCAAAGGGGAGTTGGAACTTGACTCAGGCTCCTTGGATATTCGCCCAGGGGTCGAATTGGGCTATTTCCACCAAGACCACAGATCATTGGATTTCTCCCTTAACCCTGTAGAGCAGGTCCAGGCACTAAGGCCAAGGATGGAATATGGCTCAATCAGGGCTCTTCTCGGACAATTTCAGTTCACCAAGGACATGGTATCAGTCCCATTGGGCAAGCTTAGCGGTGGCGAGAGGGCGAGAATAGCATTGCTAGAGCTCCTTCTCAGTGAGAATAACATGCTCCTGTTGGATGAGCCGACCAACCATCTCGATACTGATGCTAAGGAGGCCCTTGAGGA
>JAYZLP010000026.1:0-27833 GCA_036154155.1 Thermoplasmatota archaeon
AGGCTCGATGAGAACACTGTGGCCATCCTATACAATTTCCCCAGTAACCCGACTGGGGGGAATGTGAATGAGGATCAGAGGGACGAACTCGTTGCATTCGCCAAAGAAAATGACCTCTGGATAATTACAGATGAGGTATATGACAGGATAGTGTACGATGGACCTCATGTTTCTTTCCTCGGGGCAGGTTATGACAAGGTAATCATGGTCCAGTCATTCTCCAAGACTTTCGCTATGACCGGATGGAGGATTGGGTATCTCCTCTCTCCTGATGATGAAGCAATGGCGCAATTGACGAAGATGCAGTACTACGTAACGGCATGCAGTAATGATGCGATGCAACACGCGGTCCTTCGGGCATTGGAAATGGCCCCCGACTATCCTGAGTCCATGTGTGCCGAGTTCAGGGCCAGGAGAGACCTCATCTGTGAGCGCCTAAATGCAATGCCGGGGGTGACATGCCATGTTCCAACAGGGGCATTCTACGTTTTCCCCAAAGTCGAAGTTCCAGGGATGACCAGTGACGAGATTGCGATGGAACTTCTAGAGGGTGGCGTGTTGTGTTCTCCAGGAACTGCCTTTGGCGATGCAGGAGAGGGCCACCTAAGGTTCGCATACACTATTTCCAGAAAAGACATCTCTCGTGGGATGGACAGAGTCGAGGCCGTACTTTCGAAACTCCGTGGCGATTGAGGTCAAGACAATGATTGGCTCACTATCGGCGTTCATCGCTTCACTGGCCATTTCTTGGTATGCTTCTTCACTCTGGAGTGGCACCGGGGATTGGAGGGAAATTTCGATTTCCACATCAATCATGCTTGTAGCCGGGGCCCTATTGTGGAGTCTGGGCCCGAATCCATTCGGCTTCGGTTTGATCATAGGCTCCGGCTGGTATTTCTTGAATAAATCAGTTGACATAATCCTTCCAGACTAACCTCTGCCAGACAATTCGAATGGGATATCAATCATCCCCCCTGCCTCTTCTTCATCGTCTTCCAATTCTGTTTGCAGAATATCCCCCACCCCTAGGTCTTCTAAGGTCGGAACTTCTTCATCAGGGGCCTCGAGCAAATCCATCTGCAGATTTTCCATCCTATCTTCAGAAGAAAGCATCCATGCTGGAATTCCATTGGAGCCACCAAGTACAGAAATCGATGTGAAAGTAGCTAGCGGCAGTACCGAGATGGCTATCAGGAAGTCAATAATCGCCTTGGGCGGTATTTCCGCTTCGGGCGCCACAGCATCCAGGACCAATGACTCGATGTGAATATCATTCCATTTTGACAGATCGACTTCTAGCCACTCCAAAGACGCCTCCAGAAGGAATCTCGCAGTGAACCAGAATATCAGAATCGGCAGTATCCATGAGAACCTGGAGACCCTCCATATTACAGTCCTGAACATTGCCGCGAAGACAACTAGGTGCTGGGACACGAGTGGCTGCATTCTGACTGCTAGCCAGAGTGAAAAGAGATAACCAGCCATCCCTAACTCGAAGGCTCTTTCTGGCCTCATTACAGATTCAGGAACCCCTTCCATGATGGCCAGAGGGATCGCAATTAGCATTACTTGAAGTGGAACAGCAATTAGTTGCAGGCCACCGTGAACTGAGATCAGGTCAATACCTTCAGACCTGACCTTCTTGTCAACCAGCCTAGCCATCCTCCCATAGGGGCTGACGTGCAATGACAACCTGGAAAGGTCTACCAACTCTGGGTCGCCCTTCCTCCTGCTCAGCCCAAGTACTGGAATCCAACCCCCCCTGCTAACCACAGAGAGGGGCTTATACCCCCCAAGCAACAGTGCCAATGTCAGTGAGAACACACCGTACAGAAGCCCTGCAACCACTATCCATTGAATTAACTCGGTCCTAACTGATACTGAGAAGGCATCCCTGTCGATCTTGAGGAGGTAGGTCGCCGAGAATCCAAAGATTGGCACGAGGGTCACTTGGAGAAAAACAAGTACAGATATCGCGACCCTGTGCCTAAGAGATTCTGTATCGCTCACGTGCGCACGCAAACTCATGCAATCATAAGTCCTTCATTCACACATACTCGATATAATGTAATTATTGATGGAATTTCATAGTAGCGAGATTTACTCTCTTACAAACATGAACTTGGTGTCCCAACCTTCATACAGGTAGTTAAGACCCCAAAACCGTTCATCATGCGTAGCCAATATCCGCTCTTGTTGTGCTTCCTCCTTATTGCGACCAGTATGTCACCCGCTTTCGTTGGCAATTCACTGGAATTTGATTCGGCAGAAAGGGCAGCACAGCCTCGTGCTTTGATTGACTTCGAGGTGACTTCTATCGAGGTCGGAAACTCCTCCAGGGAAGCAATGCAATGGGAGCAACCAGATGGGGAGATTGCAGAGTACATCATTCGCGATGAGACGATACAGATCAACGTGACCTTCTCCCAAGCTGGGACCTCAAGTCAGCCGGCAACTGCCGATGGGTGGCTTCAGATTTGGCACCCCGTTGGATTCATGATAATGCAGTTCCAAGTGAACATGACACTTTCTGGCCTCCAATCGGTAAGGGAGGAATTTGTGTGGACTCCCTCATCGGCACATAGCGCCGTGGACGAAAATGGGTATTTGTATGGGGGCATTACTCTGCTTGGGATTATCGATGGAGGTCTGGCCGATGACAACGAACAGAACAACGAGCTTTCAAGGGATATTCCCGTAGCTGTTTGGCATGACCCAATGGAAAACGGTTTCTGCGGAGATGTAGACGGCGACAACATCAATGATTGCCCAAACATTCCATATGCCAACGCACCGATTTGGGTGGGAGCGGGATATGAGTCTGACAACACTATTTCATCTGACCCCGACACATATGGGCACTGGAGGATGACAAACGACTCTTCCGTCGAAGGAGAGAATCACTGGAGGGTATCCCGGCCTGGAGCCGACTACGCCAGTAACCGCCATGACAGGCTTTGGTGGGGCTGGTTCACTCCCTTCCAGAGTTGTGACGACCCCGGTCACGGACTAGGGTATGGGACAATGGACTCCGAAGTAACCACGGCATATGGATCAAGGTTTTGCAAGATCAAGGTAAGAGGATTTGACTACATCTCGATGCACCTTGTAACATCCGCATGGGGGCAGATGTCGATGAATGACACCATCAGAATTGAGGCCGATGCGGTGTCGTCCGTTGAGTACTTCGACTATTCTGCACTCAATCTTTCCACTACGGAGTCAGACTGGAGCAGGCTTGTATGGAATATGACCGGACTTCATGAATCGGGCGAATTCACAATGGCTTTCAAATTCGATTCGGATGGCTCATCCGCAACAGAAGGCGTCCATATCGACTCTTTCCTAATGTTCGCCATTCAGAGAGTTCCCGAGTACACAATTGAGGCCGATTGTGATGACCCTCTTCCTAACGCCTATCTCGTAATCCCGGCTGATCCTCACCCTCCATCCCTTCACTGCAGGATAAGAAATAACGGATACGTTGACGTCACATTGAGACTCTACACTGAGGTTTCCAACAAGTCCTGGATGTACGGCTACCCTCTGAGGATAGATTCGAACAACAATGTCGACCACGACAACTACGTTGTGACTGATATTGTCAAGGCTCTAACGGTAATGGATGCATGGTTCAACCTCTCTATTCCCGATGGCGCGGAGGTTCAGGAGATGGAATGGTTAGTTGATATCAACGATGGCACCACGAACTTCTCAAAGGCGTCCCTCACCATACCTGTCTCGGTTCAAGCCTCATACTCTTGCAAACTCGAGCCGGTGACCATTGCCAATCCAGCAGCCACTCTAGAACCGGGTGCAAACGGCACAATTCCAATGGTTTTCAAGAACACTGGGAACCAAGTCGCGACTTGGAACCTCGGGGCATCTTTCGCCGACACCACATGGGGGATGAACAATCTCGAGTGGTACGACGACTCCGGGCAGCTAGTAACGAGCCTCGAGCTTCAGGTAAATGAGGAAATCTCCCTCTATGCAAAGGTAATAGCCCCAGATCAAATTTCTCCGGGCATCTACGAGATCACATTGATCGCCAGTGGAAGGGCCCCAGCAAATTTCATGGCTGTATGGAATTTGAACATTGAGATTCCAGTAAGTTATGACATAGAGATTATCCCATTCGTAACTCAATATGAGGCTCCAGCAGACGGATTCTTCAGATCAATCGAGATACTTCTGGTTAATCACGGAAACTCGGAAGAGTCCTATGACCTATACTTGGACGCAAATTGGCATCTGGGCCTGTCTCTCAATACTCAACGCACCCTGGGGATCACCCCCTTCGGAGGTGACACCACAGTATTCCTGCAACTTCCGATGCCCTACGGGATACAACCCGAAACCTACGAGATCACCATTATTGCAAGGAGCGTTAGCGATCCAAGCCATGAAGAGCAGAAGAAAGTCTACCTGACCGTTCCAGAAACCCACCTTGTCGACGTAGAGGACCTAGACATGCTCGAGGAGGTTTTCCGAGGTGGAGACCCGCCCCGTTCAGTTAGCTGGGAAGTCACCAATGATGGAAACGTTGACGATGCCTTCTACATTGATTTCGAGCATCTTGCCGACGTTTCCGTCGAAGCATCAAACCTAGTTACAGACGGGAATGGCGACAGGACTCCGTTTATCCCGGCAGGAGGCTCATTCAATATCACAGTCCTATATTCATTCGGAGACGATGCCTTCGGCGACCGTACGATTACCATGACCGCATCAAGCAAGGAAGCCGCTTCGTCCGGCGCATCATCAACCGGTTCGGGCATAGCTGAATTCCATGTTGGGGATCAAGGTTGGATAGTGCTCCTGCCTCCCAATGACGTCACTATTTCCGAGGAGGACAATGACATAGAATTGACTTTCTCGGTCAAGAACAACCACCCAACAGATTCGCAACTTGTGAGGACTGATGTCGATAGGGACTCTGACCTCTTCTTCAACATAGTAAATGCCAGGATTGAGCAAGAGGACAGAGACTTCGTCTTGGACACCGGTGCTACTAGGCTAGTCACTGTCACTCTTCACGTTACCCAGGAAAACCTCGACTCGTTAGCCGAGGATCAAATGACCTTCGACTTAACTCTGGATGTCGACTCCGATATCGACAAGATTTCCAGGACTGTCAAGATCACATTGGTCAGGCCGGTCCCCATAGATGAGGGGCCGACTGCGCAAGAAGCCGCTTGGTTCGGTGGCAATATCATATTCCTATTGGTTGGAGTAGCAGTAATTTTCGGGGTTCTGTTTGTTGCGGTTAGAACCCTCAGATCCGCAACCTCCCCCCTAGAGGAGATTTCTACTCTGGATGACTATGAGATGACTGTGTCGGGTAGCGGATGGTCGGAAGACGGGCTCCCTCAAGCGCCATCTCTGCCATCATCCGACCAAGTAGCCAATTCGATGTATGGCGGTGCCAAGGAAATCTTTGAACAGCCGCCCCCGCCAATGCCAGAGCCCGAGCCAATGCCAGAGCCCGAGCAGCAGCCCTCAGAACTGCCTCCGGGCGCCCCCCCTCTACCTGAGGAGGGACTCCCAGAGGGCTGGACCATGGAGCAGTGGGCACACTATGGCCAGAGGTGGTTGGACCAGAATAAGTAGGATATTTCCCCCTGACATCGATTGAAATTCATGTGCGAGTCCTTATGACCCCCCCTAAGGTGGCCCAGTCCCCGAATTCCGGAGCGTGAGCGTAGATGTACACTGGACAACAGCCAATTTTCATCCTAAAGGAAGGCACAGAGAGAACTAGCGGCAAGTCCGCCCAGAGCAACAACATAGCGGCTGCAAAAGCTGTCGCTGACGCAGTCCGTTCGACTCTCGGGCCCAAGGGAATGGACAAGATGCTAGTAGACAGCATGGGCGACGTCGTAATCACGAACGATGGAGCAACGATACTCAAGGAGATGGACATAGAGCACCCTGCTGCCAAGATGATTATCGAAATTGCCAAGACACAAGAGCAGCACTGCTACGATGGAACCACCAGTGCCGTGGTGATTGCAGGGGAGCTCCTGAAGAGGAGTGAGGACCTCATCGAGCAGAATGTACATCCGACAGTGATTTGTGAGGGCTTCAGGCTCGCTGCCGAAAAGGCCTCAGATTTGATAGATTCACACGCGCAACAAGTCAACAAGGACATCCTGAAGGAGGTCGCCAAGACCGCACTAACTGGAAAGAGCGCTGGAGCAGTGAAGGAATTCCTGGCAGACATTAGCGTTGATGCAGTAATGGCCGTCGCTCAGACGAGTGCCGAACAGACAGTTGTGGATGTAGACGATATCAAAATCCAGAAGAAGCAGGGCGGCTCAATCCGGGACAGCACACTGGTTGACGGAATCGTGCTCGACAAGGAACGCGTTCACAGCGGCATGCCAAGATCCGTTTCCGATGCCAAGATAGCCCTGGTCAATTCCGCAATAGAAGTCAAGAAGACAGAGGTCGATGCCAAGATACAGATTACAGACCCAAACATGCTGTCTCAGTTCCTAGACGAAGAGGAGCAGTACCTGAAGTCACTAGTTCAGAAGTTCGAGGACGTAGGCGCCACAGCTGTAATCTGCCAGAAAGGAATTGACGACCTAGCCCAGCACTACATGGCCAAATCAGGAATTTTCGCCATAAGGAGGGCCAAAAAGAGTGATATGGAGGCTCTTTCAAAGGCCACAGGAGCTAGGATAGTCACCAATATCGATGACCTGTCATCCGATGACCTCGGGTCCGCAGCAAACGTGGAGGAGAGGAAGATCGGCGATTCTGACATGGTCTTCATCGAGGGATGCCCGGAGGCAAAAAGCGTCTCCGTACTAATCAGAGGTGGGACCGAGCACGTAGTTGACGAAATAAAGCGAGCTTTCGACGATGCGGTTGGTGTTGTCGCTGTCGCACATGAGGACGGTTCAGTTCTGACTGGCGGCGGATCAGTCCTAGCAGCAATCAGTAGAGATTTGCGCTCCTATGCAGAGGGAATCGGGGGCCGTGAGCAGATGGCAATAGAGGCATTCGCAGGAGCGCTTGAGGTGATCCCCAGGACGCTTTCAGAGAACGCCGGGCTAGATCCTGTCAATACGATAATTGACCTCAGGAAGGCACACTCAGAGGGCAAGTCAAATTTCGGAGTGAATGTGTACGAAGGAGGAGTGGCCGACATGTCCAAATCAAAGGTACTAGAGCCCAGCAGGGTGGTCGAGCAGGCCATTCAGAGTGCTTCTGAGACTGCCGTCATGATACTCAGAATTGATGATGTGATTTCTAGCAGAGGAGTTTCCCCCGAGGGGGCTGCTGACTTTGACGGACTAGAGATGTAACCGGGCCAATTGTGCCCCCCTCATTGATGCCCTACTTGGCCACTAGACCAGACTGAATAGGCATCATGTTCAATAATCGGTGTCCGCTGGAAAGATTACCCAGCCTAAGGCTGGGTAGGCGATACCATGTCCGAAGAGCTCCCTCTTCTGATTCTTTTCGGATCCCAGTCAGGCAACGCGGAGGATTTGGCTTCCAAGGCTGCCAAGCAGAGTAAGCAGCTCGGTCTTTCGCCCACAGTAAAGGGGATGGACGAGATCCAATTGTCCGAATTACCAGCATTTCAACGTGTATTGATCTACTGCAGTACATGGGGCGAGGGCGAGCAACCCGACAATGCCGAGGATCTCTGGCAGGCCGCCTCAGCTGACGATGCCCCTTCGATGCAGGGATGCCACTTCGCAGTTTGCGCACTCGGAGACACCTCATACGAATTCTTCTGTGAGTCAGGCAAAGAATGGGATGGATGGTTCGAGAAACAAGGTGCCAAGAGGCTAGTTCCCCGGATTGACTGTGATGTCGATTACGACAAGCCAGCGGCCCAATTCACCACTGATGCTCTTTCACACCTTGCTGCCGTAGGAGCAGATGGGTCCTACGTCGAGGGCAATGTTGGCTCCGCTTCGGCAGCATCATCCCCCGAGCCCCAATCATCAGATGAATCATCCGCGGCCCCCGAGGAGGTGGAGCTCGTCGGAGAAGGCGTTGAGGAGCTGCTAACTTCAGGAGACAGGTCCTTGGACATACTCTTCGGCTCTCAGTCTGGGAACTCCGAGGCTCTAGCTGCTAAGTTCGCCAAGCAAGCCAAGTCCTATGGCTTGGAGGGTACGGTACATGACATGGACGGTTTCGACTTCAATTCCCTGTCCTCCAAGAAGAGGGTCATTATTGTCTGCTCGACATGGGGAGAGGGGGAGCAGCCGGACAATGCAGAGGAGCTATGGCAGTTTGCCAATTCCGATGCCGCCGCAAGAATGGAAGGGGTCCACTTCGCAGTTTGCGCACTTGGAGATACCAGTTACGAGTTCTTTTGCGAATCAGGGAAGGAATGGGACAGACAGCTCGAGAATTTAGGGGCTTCCAGAATCATCGATCGACTAGACTGTGATGTGGATTATGACGCCCCAGCAGCTGAGTGGGCTTTGGACGCACTGCCTAGCCTAGCCGCCGTTGACAGCACCGGACTGTTTCATGAAGACATGGTCGACACCATCAAGCAGTTCGCCAGCGGGTCTTCAGGGGCAGAAGGAGAGGACGGCTTCTCTGTCCCGTCAATCCAAGCCGAATCTATCCAGGTGGAGATATCTGTATTCCGCTATGATCCCGAGACTGCTTCGACTGGCAACGACTCATGGGCTTGCGTTTTCCCCGGACATACCTCCGTCCTAGAGGCCCTCAGGGCCATCAAGGCCACTCATGATGGCTCTCTGACCTTCAGAGATGGGACGTGCGACGACCCATCTACGGCCATCTCTGTAAATGGCAGGCTGATACTCCCCGGCCGAGTTAGAATAGACTCTGTTGCTAGTCCCATGGGGGACTCCTACAGGATGAAGATCGAACCAATCCCCGGCTCCGAGGTGATACGCGATCTCGTTGTCGACCATTGGGCCCTGGAGAGGAAGAGGGAATCCTCGGAGCCATGGATGGTAGCTTCCACCAGGGAGGGCTTCCAGACTTCGCAGGGAGTGATGGGGACGATGAAACCAGCCACTGCAGCTAGACTGCACTCACTCGCAGACTTCGACAGTGCTCCGCTTCTCCATGCTAGTTCAGATGCAGTCCCCTACGCAAACGGATTCTTGGGCCCGGCAGTGATAGCTAGCTCCTGGGCTAGGAGGTGCGATCCACGAACTGCACCGGAGAGGAGGGAGGAGATAGAGGGAATTATCGGCTCCAAGAATGGAATCAAGGCGGAAACAGATTTAGCGCCAATTTCCCGGAGAGATGGCTATTCGCCAGCAGTTTCGGAGGGGCTTCTTGAGGCCCGAACAAACGCCTTGGAGAACGACTCATTCAACGGCCTACATGGGAAGCATGTTTGGTGGTACTGCTGGACTGTAAAGAGCAGCGGCAAGGTCAATGATACCGTGCTTTACAGGCAGGTACTAGGTCCAATTGGCCTACTAGGCAATCTTTTCTCAGGAGTTACGGCAAGAATGGTCCTAGGCTTCACTAGGACAGGAGGGAGCATCCTCAATGACATTCTGGGGATGGTGGCTCCCCCTGCTGGTATCGGAAAGATGCCAAGGCAGTTCAATTCATCAGTCGACGACCATCACCAAGTCGTCGCTATTTTCAATGAGATGGACGGTAGGTTCTGATGGCACTGAAGTACGCATATCACCCAGGCAACGTCGCACATAGCGGGTCTCCCGAGGTAGCTGAAACGATGAAGCCGATTGCGAGGACACTAGGCCTGCAACTCACCCCCCTAGAAGGAGCAACTTCTTGCGGTGCGGGCATAATCAGACAGGCAAATAGGAAACTCCAGATTACCTTGAACGCCCGCACCTTCGCAATGGCCGAGTCGATGGGCCTAGAGATTCTTACACCCTGTGCTGCCACTGCAGGGAACCTACAGGAAGATCTAGACTCACTAAGGAACGACCCACTTCTCATGCAGGAGGTAAATGACATACTTCTGAGAACTTGCGGAATGACATTTTCCGGTGAGACCGAGGTAAACCACCTTCTCCACGTCCTTGTGGACGAAATAGGACTCGAAAAGGTCGAAAAAATGGCGATAAACCCCTTCAATATGAGGATAGCCGGCTATTACAGCCCCTATATCCAGAGAAAGGGGGCATGCGGCGAGGATGATGTGCACGACCCTCGATACATGGAGAGACTAATCACCGCTCTCGGAGGCTCTCCTATAGACTGGGAGGGGAGGGTAACAAGCGTTGGGGCACCCGGACTCCTCTCGGAAGAGGCCACGGTTTTGAGACAGGCTGCCGCAGTGCTTTCAGAAGCCAAGGAGGAGGGCGCAGAGTTGATTGTCAGCGCCTGCAACCTGTCCCACTCGGTTCTCGACATCTACCAAGGAAAGGCTGGAAGATCATCGGGTATTAGCACAAACATTCCCGTCATCCATCTGACCGAGATGCTTTCATTTGCCATGGGGCATCACAATACTAGGTTCGCCCAACTCAGGACAAGGGTGGCCGTAATTGGCGACTAGGCTCAGAAGTCTTCCAAGCCAGATTGCCCCTTGGGCCTGAATGTGCTGGGGTCTAGAGGCCCTCTTCGTATTTCCTGCACACTCGACCTCTCTTCCCTGTCTTCCTCTATGATTTCAGGACGATTTCTCTCCCTCTCTTCGATAACGAAATCCGAGGCCGGAATACGCGACTCCCCGCGGATTGCGAATGAGCCGAGATTCGATAAATCCGAATGATGGCCCCTAGGGAGCCCCCTCCTGACCCTGTGGACGGCCCTCTGCATGCCCTTCTCCTTCCTCTTTGCGGCCGCCATTGATCCTTCATCGCGGGTGTCTTCGGCGATTAGGACAACTACCTCACCGAGCCTCCTCCGGCCAGTTCTTCCCCTTCTCTGAATCGTCCTAATCTCACTTGAAACTGGCTCGTAGAAGATCACCAAATCAGCTGCAGGGATATCCAATCCCTCTTCGCCTATCGATGTGGCCAGTAGGACATTTGACTCTCCCGATCTGAAGCTATCTAGCCTCTCTACTTGCCTTTTCGGGGACAAACCTTCCCTGCCCCCTCTGCTGGACTGTCCAACAAACTGAATCGATCTAACTCCATCCAGCCCAACTAGGGCCCTGTCGAGAGAAGTGATAGTGTCCCTGTAGTTGGCGAAAACAATCACCCTGGAATCGACATCTCTCCTAATTCGCTCCCTTACCAGCCTCCTCACCGCCCCCATCTTAGAATGAGATTCATCCATTCCAGAGAGAGACTTTCTAAGCTCTCTAATTCGGGGGTCTCTGAGGAATGCAAGAACCGATTTTTTCCTCCCGTCCTCCTCGCTCTCCATACGATCCAGGAACTCCTTGGACGCTGAAATGCCCTGACTAAGTAGGCAGTTGATGAGATGATGCAACCTCATCGCTGTCGCTATCTGTGACATCGACTTGTATGCACTAGACTCGCCTCTGGAGATTGCAATCTGTGACCTATCCATGGCATTAGAAAGTCCGGAGTAGCTTATCGTGCCGGTCATAACATACCTTCCAAGCCTCCTTTGCTGATCCACAATGCCAGTTTGCCAAAGTCGGAGGGGCTCTGCTAGATCCCTTATTTCCTGGGGAACTCTTACAGTAACTTCATCCACTTCCAGTTCAGAAAGGTACTCGCTCAGCATTGGCTCTTCTGACCCCCTAATGTGGATCCTCCCCGCTCCCATCCTGGAGCACACCTCTCTGACATCCTCGGCCCTGTATCCGGGACTAGCCGTGGTTCCGAGAATCAGGGGTTCTTCCCCCCTCGACATATACATGTCCGTAACCATCGCCATAGCGTGGCTGCCCGTGCAATGGTGAACCTCATCCAATACCAGTATGCAACATTCCGAAAGGTCAAGAACCCCTCTTTCAACATCATTACGAACTACTTGGGGGGTCGCCACAATCAACTTTGATGACCCCCAAACCCCATCCCTCTTGGAGGGGGGGTCTCTCCCAGTTACAGAAATCGCCTCAGCCCCCTCTTGCAATTCAATGACTTCCATTATTCCACTGAGGTGCTGCTGAACCAATGCAACAGTAGGGGCGATCATCAGCGCCCATCCCCCCTTTCTATTCAGGGATTCAGCTATGGCCATCCAAGCAACCGCCGTCTTTCCGGCTGCCGTCGGCAAGACGAGCATCATTGAACCGGAAAGGGCTTCATCGACCGCCTCAAGTTGGTAAGCACGGGCCTCAATCGCCCCCTCGGAGAGAAGTGGGTGGCTCACAGTTGGTCGCACGGATGTGGTAACTCACACTCAGGGTTGAAAATTGTTTCACACGTCAAATTCCCGATTACCACCCCTATGGGGTGTGCCGAACCCATCCCGATTCGTTCATATAGGGTATGTTTGTCGCAAGGCCGCTCACTACGTGAGGTACCAGACACCTGTAGGCTCTGCAAAAGCATCCTCAGAACCGGCCGACCACTCGGAAAGCCGGCGTGGTGTCACGGTGCCTCCCTGACGTATTGGGCCCGGTAAAGGCCGTTTACGGCCTGAATCGGTGATACAAGGAGGACTAGAAATGGCCGACAAGAGTAGACCCCGCCGAGGTAGCATGGGCTTTAGCCCTCGGAAGAGGGCACTCAGGAAATACGGCAGAATTCAGGCGTGGCCGGAAACTTCCGAGTCCGAAATCAGAGTTCTAGGATTTGCAGGATGGAAGGCCGGCATGACGCATGTCCTCCTCAGGGATACCAACAGCAACTCTACTTCAGCAGGGCAGGAGGTCCGTAAGGCTGTCACAGTTGTGGAGTCTCCTCCCATGAAGGTTCTAGCAGTCAGGGGCTACAGAATGACCCCTTACGGAATGCAAACCGCCGGAGAAGTTTGGGCGGACATGAGCGAATCAGGTCCGGATGGACTAATGCCCAGATATGCAAACCAAACACGTGGTGAGAGGGATGCTGAGCAGGGCAGGAAGCCAGCAAAGAGAGGTGGCAGGATCCCGAGCAGATCAGGCTCCCCTGATGAAGCAATGGAATCCCTGAGGCAGTCCGATTTGTGCGATGTCAGGCTAATTGTTGCTACTCAACCATCTCTGGTGAAGAGCGTTCCAGGAAAGACCCCCGAGATAATGGAGGTCGGGCTGACAGGAGGGGATAGCGACTCGAAGATGGAGTGGGCCAGCGAAAGACTCGGAGGTGAGATCACCGTCGAGGATGTCTGGCAGGCAGGCCAAGATGTCGACGTGGTCGGGATAACAAAGGGCAAGGGCTGGCAAGGTGCCGTCAAGAGGTGGGGTGTGAAACTCCTAAGCCACAAGAACAGCAAGCGCCGACGCCAGGCCGGAAACCTGGGTGACTTCGGTACTGGATACGTAAGGAAGACCGTTCCTCAGGCAGGGCAGGTGGGATACCATCAGCGAACAGAATTGAACAAGAGAATTCTCAGAATCTCCAACCCAGACGAGTCCGACATAACGCCAGCAGGTGGATTCCTACACTACGGAGAGGTAACAAACCCATACATTCTGATTCAAGGAAGCCTTCCAGGCCCAGCTAAGAGGATGTTGAGGTTCAGGGACCCAATTCGCCCGAGGGGCGAACTTCCAGAGGTAGTACTGACGTACGTCAGTACCTCGAGCAAGCAAGGAGTGTGATTTCATGAAGGCAAAGGCATACAATCTGGTAAACTCCGTAGAACAGGAGGAGATGGACGCCGGTCTTTTGGCAGAGTCATTCAGCGTCGAAGCCAAGCTAGGCAAGGCAGTAAATCTTCCAGATGCATTTTCAACACACATCAGGGAGGACCTAATCCGCTCTGCAGTACATTCGTCTAGGGCCAACAGGCGTCAGCCCTATGGTCACAGAGAGCACGATGGAAAGAAAGCACCCCAGCCAGGGATGAAACACTCCGTGGAGTGGTGGGGCAAGGGCCGTGGTGTTTCAAGGATCATGAGGAAGACCGGGCAGAGGACAGGTGCCCAGAATCCTCACACAAGGGGAGGGCGCCGAGCACACGGGCCCAAAGTGGACAAGGACTGGTCGCAAAAGCTCAATTCAAAGCAAAGGTCAGCGGCTAGAGACTCGGCTATTGCCGCTACAGCAAACTCTGAGATTGTAGCATCAAGAGGTCACAGATTCGACGAAGACGTAAGCTTCCCGATAATCGTGGATGGATACACTGAATCGAGAGAAGGCTCTTCTGAGAAGTACGATATTGAGTCAATACCCCTCCAGTACTCAACACGAAAGTTCGTTGCCATGATGGAGGGCATCGGACTCGGTGATGATCTTAGGAGGGCCAAGGAGGGCCGCGCAGTTAGAGCAGGAAAGGGAACCATGAGGGGACGAAGGAGGAGGACGCCAAAGTCGGTTCTTCTTGTTGTTGCTCAGAGAGACGGCCTGCACAGGGCTGCAGCCAATGTCCCCGGTGTTGACGTGGTTGTAGCCAAGGATTTGTGCGCAGAGGATTTGGCACCAGGCGGGGACCCAGGCAGGCTAACTGTCTGGACCAAGTCAGCAATAGAGGCAATGAGGTGAAATTAATGGTAGACCCGTTTGAAATCATTATCATGCCTTGGATTACCGAGAAGACCTTGGAGGCCAGGAGAGTGGCCGATCCTGAGATTGGATATTCTCAGAATAACAATAGGATAGAATTCATCGTTCACCGAGAAGCTACAAAGAGGCAGATCAAGCAAGCAGTAGAGGAACTATTCGAAGTTAAGGTGGCAAAGGTAAACACGAGAATTACCGTTACAGGTAAGCACGCCTCAGTGAGGCTTGCCGAGGGATATGATGCAGAGGAGGCAGCACTCAAGCTTGGTGCTTTCTGATGAGGTGATTTTATGGGCAAGAGGACACGTTCACAACGTCGAGGTTCAAGTCCAAAGAACCGTGTTTCAAGCCACAGGTTCCCTGCGGCTAACAGACTCCCACGCGTGAGCGAGGAGATTGGTGAAATTGTGGATCTCGTCCACAGTCCCGCTCACACAGCACCGCTTGCAAGGATAAGATTCGAAGATGGGACAGAAGGGCACATCGCAGCACCTGAGGGAATTTCAGTAGGCCAACCAGTATCGTTTGGAAACAACGTTTCACTCAGGCCGGGCAATGTAACAAGCCTGAGTGGCATCCCGGAGGGAACTCCGGTTTGCAACGTAGAGGCCCGTCCAGGAGATGGCGGCAAATTTGCCCGTTCAGGAGGCAATTCGGCAATAGTCGAGAGCCGCACAGGAGACAGGGTCAGAGTCCGACTTCCTAGTGGAAGAGTCAAGGAACTCCCGGGCAAATGCAGGGCAACTATTGGGGTCCTCAGCGGCCATGGCAGGACAGAGAAGCCACTCATGAGGGCTGGAGCGGCACACCACCGGGCTAAGTCCCGCGGGAAGCTGTACCCAACTGTTTCAGGTGTAGCGATGAACCCTGTCGACCACCCTCATGGCGGAGGTAACCACCAGGCGGTTCACGGTCCAAACTCAGTCAGCAGGAACACCCCCCCTGGAAAGAAGGTAGGAAACATAGCTCCACGAAGAACCGGTAGGGGTAGAGTACGACAACAGGAGGTCGAGTGAAATGGCTCGTAGGTCAAAGAAATCCTTCCGCTCCCCAAAGCTTGCTCGTAGGCAGGCTCGAAAGAGGAGATCAAAGATTAGTGAGCGTAGGAAGAAGGAGTTCCTATGGAGGGGATACACACTGGATCAACTTCTCGAGATCCCTCTGATGCCCCCTGAGGACGACTACGAGGCGATCAGCATTGCCTCATTGATGCCATCTAGGGCGAAGAGGTCAATCGTAAGGATGTATGAGGGGCTCAACCCAGAATGCGAGAAGCTCCTCGAGAAGATACGCTCAAACAAGAATGGAAAGATCGTCAAGACTCATTGCAGAAGCCTGTACGTCCTTCCAGAGATGGTCGGAACTACCGTCGGAGTACACAACGGCCGAGATTTCGTAAACATCGAGATAGTTCCAGAGATGATAGGGCACGCACTGGGGGAGTTTGCAATCACAAGAAGGTCAGTAACCCATACTGGTCCGGGAGTGGGGGCAACTAGGTCCTCGACGCACGTGGCATTGAAGTGAGGTGAGAAGAAATGAGCAGGAGATCAGGGACTTCGCAGAGCGGTTACACGCAACTCCTAGAAGGCTCGAACCTAGTAACTGCCAGAGCAGTCAACGTCGATGTTCACCACAAGCATTGCTACCACATTGCAAAGGCCCTGAGGGGGATGAATGCTGCTTCTGCCATCAAGTACCTCGAGGACGTTATCGATAAGAAGAAGGCAATCCCCTACACCAGGAGGTCCAGGAGGGGCCGTGGCGGGAACACCATGGCGGGACACCGCAAGGGCAAGATGGGCCCTGGCAAGTATCCCAACAAGGCGTCAAAGGAATTCATCAAGCTAATCAACAGTGCAATGGAGAATGCAAGGCAAAGATTCGACACCATAGACCCAGAGGACATGACGATCACCCATCTTGCCGCTCATCGAGGCCAGATACAGAGGCACTGGAGGCCGAGGGCCCAAGGAAGGGCCACACCAAAGAATCACTACCAGGTGAATCTCGAGATTTTCTTGGAGTTCTTCGGCGATGAAGACGAGGAGGATGATTTCTGATGTCGCAGAACACAATTCGAACTTTCATCCACAGGAACGTCGAGAGGCAGTTGGTTCGCGAATACCTCCTCAGGGAGACTGAAAGGGCGGGATTCGGCGACCTGCAGTTCCAGAGGACCCCTGAGGGCACCAAGGTAACCCTGCACGCAGAACAAGTTGGAAGGGTAATCGGGCGCAAAGGAAAGGTAATCAGAGAACTCGAAACACGACTAAGGGATGATTTCAAGCTTCAAGAACCAAAGCTGGAGGTTGAGGAAATTACAGAGCCAAGGCTCAACGCCCAGGTTATGGCCAGTAGGATGGCTAGCTCCCTGGAAAGAGGCTGGTTCTTCAGGCGTGCTGGACACAGCACAGCTCAGAGCATCATGGATGCTGGCGCAAGGGGATGCCTGGTGATTCTCAGCGGAAAGATAACTGGAGCTAGGCACAGGGTCGAGAAGTTCCAGCAGGGACACATCAAGTTCTGCGGGGAGACCGCACTCCAATTCATGGATGTCGGCTATTCCGTAGCCGTGAAGAAGCTAGGGACTGTTGGCTGTACTGTTAGGATCATGAGGCCCGGCGTTAAGCTCCCACACGAGGTGATAATCAAGGATAGGCACGAGTCAGGACTGCCCCCGCTTGAGGAAGTCGCCTACGTCATAGCCGAGGAGGAAGCCGACGCAGAGGAGCCTACCCAAGAAGCGGAGCCAGACGCAGAGGGCGTAATCGACTCTGCTCTAGAGAAGATGGCAGAGATCGAAACCGACGAATCAAAGGAGGAAGAGTGAATGACGCACGTTAGTTCAAGGGACATCGATACGATGAATCCAGAGCAGCGGGTTAGAACCCTCGAGGAGCTCCGAGATGAGTTATTGCAACTTAGGGCTCAGCAGGCCTTGGGGGGCTCTCTTTCAAACTCCGGATCATACAAGCAGACTAGGAGAAGCATTGCAAGACTGCTAACTAAGATCAATCAGGAAGACAAGGGGGACGAGTGAATATCTGGGATTTGCAACACCTGTGGACTCCCTCAGGAGCTTTGCATATGCCAGGAAATTGCCAAGGAGCAGCAAAAAGCGGTAATTTCGGTCGTTAGAAGGAGGTATGGTAAGATGGTTACAATTGTTGAGGGGATAGACGATTCAGCAATCGATCTAAGCCAGCTTGCTAAGATTCTGAAGGGAGCATGCGCGAGCGGTGGCACTGTGAAAGACCGAACAATAGAGCTTCAGGGAGATCACAAGAAGAAGGCCGCCAGAGTTCTCGAGCAGAATGGATACAGGGTGGAGGTTAGGTAAATGTCTGATATCATCAATCTACCATGGCTAGCGCATGAAATTTCCGTCACGGATTCTTCGGATCCAGGACTTGTTGGAGTTTCTGGCAAGGTCATCAATGAGACACGAAGAACAATCCGTGTTAGGACACAATCCGGGGAAATAACGATCCCCAAGGACATTGTCACATTCACAATCGACTCGGGACGAGAGATAATCGGTTCAAACGTAACCCAGCGCCCCGAGGATAGGATAGGAAGGAGGTACCACTAATGCCAGAAATAAGAGACATCGGCGTGGATGTAGCCAAACCCTCGGGTGAATGGGACGGGGACGAAAACTGTCCGTTCTATGGGAGCCTCAGGTTGCGTGGCCAGATCATCGAGGGAAGGGTCCGTTCCACTGGGATGTCTGGCTCTGTGGTTGTCGAGAGGGAGATTACCCGTTACATGAAGAAATACGAGAGGTACGAAAAGCGCACCCGAACCTACCCAGCTCACCTGCCATCGTGCATCGATGGGCTGGAGGTTGGAGATAGCGTCCGCATCATGGAGTGCAGACCGCTTTCCAAGACTGTCAAGTTCTGCGTGATCGAGAAGGGGGTGAACCAGTGAAGGGAATTCCAGGAAGAGTCACTAAGGCGCTCCCCACACACGCCAAGATGGAGTGTGCGGACAACACGGGTGCTAAGACAGTGCAACTAATCACCGTACTGAAGAAGGGCGGGGTAGCGCGAAGATACCCAGCAGCCGGTGTAGGCGATATGGCAAAGGTCACTGTCAAGAGGGGCACCCCTGAGACCAGAAGGCAAATTTTCAACGCGGTGGTGATCAGGCAGGCAAGGCCATTCAGGCGCGTGGACGGTACATGGGTACAATTCGAGGACAATGCATGTGTCCTAACTAACGAAAGAGGAGAGGTCCAGGGTTCCGACATCAAAGGGCCAGTCAGTCGCGAGGCGGCCGAGAGGTGGCCAAGAATAGCGGCTACGGCAAAGCAGATTGTGTGAGGTGAAATGATGACTAGAAGCAGCAAGCCAGGCAAGCAACGCCTCAATCAGAGGGACGCATCTATGCACGTGCGCAGGAAGAGGATGAGGGCAAGACTCATCTCGGACGATCCGGAGCTTCAGACGATACGAAGAGTCACCGTAAGGGTCGGAGACGAGGTCGAGGTAATCAGGGGTGACTTCGGACATCCGAACAGCGCCAAGTCTGACACCCGCGGAAAGAGGCTCGGCCAGTCCAGGGGAAGGGCAGGAGTATCCGGGAAGATTGCAAAGGTCGACACCAACAGTGGCATGATTTTCATCGACGGAGTTACCATCACCACATCAGATGGGAAGGAAGAGGCAATCCCAATCCACCCTTCAAACGTCATCGTTACCAAACTGTTCGAGGGTGACACGCTAAGGCTCAAGAGGCTCTTGGAGAGGACTGGAGGTGAGATGGAATGAGCAGCAGTCACATGAAGAGGCTAACAATGCCTAGAAGCTGGCCCCTTCCAAGGAAGTCCACAATCTGGATCCAGAAGCCAAATCCCTGTGGTCATTCCTTGGAGCATTGCATGCCTCTCGGCGTAATCCTCAGGGACGTTCTGGGAGTTGCACTTACCCGTCGAGAAGCCAAGAGGATAGTTCACTCAAAGCTCGTCAAGGTCGACGGCAATACCGAAACAGATGTCGGAAGGGGCGTCGGCCTGATGGACGTTCTATCAGTTGGGGATGAAAACTACCGATGCATCCTCGACACAAATGGAAAGCTAAGGTACAGGCCAATACAAGCAAAGAAGGCCACTACCAAGACTTGCAGGGTCACAGGGAGGACGACCATCAAGGGCGGAAAGACACAGGTCCATCTTCACGATGGCCGAAACCTCCTGTTCGACGAGGCACCGGAGTACAAGACTGGAGACTCACTAGTCATTTCATTGCCCGACCAGGGCGTAAAAGCCCACCATAGATTCGACGAGGGCGCTACCGCCTATCTCACAGGGGGAAGCCACATCGGGGAGACTGCAACAATCCGCGGCCACGACATCAAGAGATCCTCCAAGGCAAATGAAGTAAAATTCGATGATTTCGGTACTATTTCGGATTATGTTTTCGTCATAGGGGACAAATCAGACATTCCACTGGAGGATGAATCATGAGCGAGTCCAGTAACCCAATGCTTTCACCTAGGGTGACAAAGGTGACCGTCAACATCGGCGTCGGCGAAGGCGGACAGAGGCTACAGCTAGCAGAGCAGGCGCTTGAGATGGTAACGGGAATGACTCCTGTGAGGACTCTAGCAACTAGCACCAACAGGGACCTTGGGACCAGAAAGGGCTCTCCAATTGGTTGCAAAGTCACAATCCGCGACCAAGAGTCGATTAGGGCCTTCCTGAAAGATGCGTTCTGGGTCAGACAGCACACCATACCCTCTTACAACTTCGACTCGTCCGGAAACCTTTCCTTCGGAATCACTGACTACACAGACTTCCCGGGCCAGAAGTACGATCCAGACATCGGGATTTACGGGATGGACGTTAATGTGGTATTGGAGAGGCCCGGCCACAGGGTTTCCCGTAGAAGGAGGCACGCCAGGAAGGTTTCAGTCGGCCACAGGGTTGGCCCAGATGAGTCACGAGCGTGGTTCGCCAAGAATTTCGAACTCAAGATAGTTGGTTACGGGGAGGAGGAGTGATCATGGCAAAGGACCACGGAGAGAGGATAGGACGTTCTGTAGGCTGCAGGAGATGCGGTCGAAAGAGGGGCATGATCCGTCGCCATGGCCTCAGGCTTTGCCGCCAGTGCTTCAGGGACACTGCCCCCGATATAGGTTTCAAGAAATACTCATGAGGTGATAAAAAATGCAATTCGATCCACTAAGCGACGCCTTCACGCGAATATTCAATGCGGAGCAGGCAGGCCACTATGAGGTCTCAGTAAGCCCAGCTAGCAAACTGCTTGGCAGCATGCTCAACATCATGCAGAAGTCCGGCTATGTCGGTGAATTCGAGAAAGTTGACGACGGCAGAGCGGGCTCTTACAGAATAGAGCTCATCGGCGCAATTAACCGATGCGGAGTGATAAAGCCGAGGCACTCAGTCAGGCGCTCGGACTTCGACAAGTGGGAGTCAAGATACCTCCCGGCTAGGGACTTCGGACTACTGATTGTTACAACAAATCAAGGAATCATGGACCATTACGATGCAAAGAAGGAGCGTGTCGGAGGGCGCCTTCTAGCATACATTTTCTAGGAGTTGAAAGAATGCCAAAGTTAGACCACGTTTCACACGGGATAAACCTCGCCGAGGGATCCAGCGCAAGCATTGCTGGTGACGTGGTAACAGTTTCCAATGATGGAAAGTCACTGAGCAGGGAGTTCAGGCACCCCAAGGTCACCGTCAAGCAGGCCGACTCTGGCCTAGAGGTGTTTTGTGACCTTCCGCGGAGGGCCGACAAGGCCATTGCCGGAACATGGGCTGCTCACCTACGGAACATGGTAAGGGGCGTAGAGGAGGGCTTCGAGTACAAGCTCAGAGCTGTATACAGTCACTTCCCCATGACTCTCAAAGTAGAGGGCAATCGAATGACAATAAGCAACTTATTCGGCGAGAAGGTTCCAAGGGTGGCCAAGCTACCCTGGTCTCCCTCGGAGGTCGAAGTCAAGGTCGAAAACAAGACCGAGGTCACTGTCAAGGGCTCCGACCGTGAGAAGGTCGGACAGACCGCTGCAAACATCGAGAGGGCATGCAAAATCAGGAACAGGGACAGAAGGGTATTCCAGGATGGAGTATACATCATATCGAAGGGGGCATAGAGATGAGCGATGAATTCGAGAATATGACTGTCGCCCAGCTGAAGGACGTCCTGAGGGAGAGGGGGCTTCCCGTTTCAGGAAAGAAGGCCGAGCTAATAGCACGCCTTGCAGAGGCCCCCGAAGAATCTCCAGAGGAAGCTCCTTCGGAAGTATTCGAGGATGATGACTACGATGACGAATTCGACGATGACGACGACTTCTTCGAGGACGAAGATGACTGGGACGATCTTCACACAGCTCGCCAGAAGCCAGTTCTCGACGAGGAAACCTCTAACGCACTGAAGTTCAGAGCGTCACAGAAGAAGAAGCAGCCAGCATTCCGCCGGCAGGAATGGTACAGGTACCGTAGGCTGGCAAGGTCAAGCTGGAGGAAGCCAAAGGGAATGCACTCAAGCATGAGGCTCAACAGAAAGTATCGTCCCCCCATGGCACGAGTTGGCTACAGGAAGATTTCCTCCGCCAGAGACTTGCACCCATCAGGATTCCAGGAGGTCATGGTTCACAAGGCGTCCGACCTAGAAGGACTAGATCCCGAGAGGCAAGCTGTAAGAATCGGCGCTACCGTGGGCAACAGGAAGAGAATCCACATTCACGAGAGGGCCAACGATCTAGGGCTAAGGGTCCTAAACAGAAGGCGCATAGAGAGAAGGGGTGATCTCTGATGATTATCACAAACCAACGAAGAATGGCCGCAGCCATACTTTCACAGAAAGAAGGAAGGGCAGTAGGCGTCCACAGGGTGTGGATTGACCCAGACTACCTGGATGAGGTGGTCTCAGCCGTCCAGAAGGACGATGTTAGGAGATTGATCGAGGAGGGCCTAATCAAGGCCCGGCCAATCAAGGGAACCAGCAGGGCCAGAGCCAGAAAGGCCGCGGAACAGAAATCCAAGGGACGAAGAAAGGGCCATGGATCGAGAAAGGGAAGCGCCAATGCAAGAACCCCAAAGAAGGGCAGGTGGATGCAATTAATCAGATCCCAGAGGAGGGAACTGAAGGAAATGAGGGAAGGCGGCGAACTAACTCCCTCACAGTACAGGTACTACTATCGCAAGGCGAAGGGCGGCTCATACAGGTCAATAGCGCACATGCGAACAAACATGGAGACAGACGGAGTCAAGATCGGAGGCGATGAATGATGGCACACGGTAAGAGCCAGAGGCTCAGAATGAAGCGCCGACGCAACGGACAGACAGACTACCACCGAAGGATGAGGCTACTGAAGGGAGGGGCCTTGAGAGCTGTAGTCAGGGTTTCCAACACGCAGGTTACCTGTCAACTAGCAGAATTCGGAACCGAGGGAGACCGAATTCTAGCCTCAGTTACAGGAAAGAACCTAGTCGACTCATACTCATGGCCAATGGACAAGTCGAGGAAATCAGTGCCTGCATGCTATCTCGCCGGTTATGCCTTGGCAAAGGCTGCAATTTCATCCGGCCACGATGAAGCAGTTCTGGATATCGGGCTATCCGCCTCATCCCCTGGGAGCAGAGTCTTCGCAGCATTGAAGGGGATGGTGGACGCGGGGCTTTCCATCCCCCATGGAGACTCAGTTCTCCCTGATGACGGAAGATCAAGCGGCTCACATATCGATGACTCTACAGCCACTGCAGTAGAGGCTACAAAGAAGGCAATAGAGGGGGCACACAAATGACCGAAGAGAGCACAGATGCAAACCCCGAACAGGAAGCACCAGTCCTAGCCCCTGGCCTGGCAAAGGCCCTGGCGCCGGTCGAGGAATCGCATTCCGAGGGCCGTGGTAAGAGACGAGGCGGCCCGGACCCACTCGCAGCACTAAGGGCATGGCAACCACGAACCAGACTCGGCAGGATGGTTATGTCGGGGCAGATACTAACTTACGAGGAAGCAATCGCGACAGGCCTGCCAATCAGAGAGGTCGAAATCGTAGACGCACTCTTGCCGGACATCACCGATGACGTCCTCGCAGTGAATATGATTCAGAGGATGACCGACTCTGGCCGCAGAGTCAGATTCAATGTCCTTTGTGTCGTCGGGAATGGCGACGGCTACGTCGGGCTTTCCGTTTGCAAGGGCAAGGAGGTGGCTAGCACTATCCGCAAGGCGATAGACAAGGCAAAACTGAACATTATCCCGGTGATGAGGGGGAATGGGTCATGGGAGTCATCCGAGGGACCAGGAACAAGCGTCCCATTCATGGTGACAGGAAGGTCCGGCTCAACCAGAATCACACTAATGCCCGCTCCAGCTGGAAAGGGCCTAGTGATAGGGGACTATGGTAGGAGGGTACTGAATCTAGCAGGCGTGACCGACGTATGGTCAAGGTCGTCCGGCCAGACTAGGACCACGATCAATTTCGCCAAGGCAACTTACAACGCCCTAGTCGAGCTAAACAAGACAAGACTCACAGAAGCCGATCATCGAAGGCTGAACATCATCAGAGGGAGGGAGCTTAGTTGACTTTCTTGGTAATTAGGGCAAGGAGTGACCGAGGCGTCACTAGGAAAATCAGGGATACCATGTCAATGCTAAACCTAACCCGAGTAAACCATGCCACCATTGTGATGGATAACCCATCATACAGAGGAATGCTCCAGAAGTCCAAGGACTATGTCACATGGGGAGAGGTCGACGCGGAGACCATAGCCAAGCTAATTGAGGAGAGAGGCAGGATGTCAGGAGACAAGCCTGTCACGGATGCCACTATCAAAGCTGGTAGCAATTTCAAGGGAATCAAGGATTTCTCCAAGGCGCTTGCTTCGGGCGAAGCTTCCATGGGCGACGTAGACGGCTTGAAGCCAATTTTCAGACTTCACCCACCAAGGGGAAGCAAGGGCTGGGGCGGAATCAAGCGTGCATACACAGTTGGAGGGGCCCTAGGCTTCAGAGGAGACGCGATCGGCGAGCTTGCCGAAAGGATGATGTGAGGTGTGAAGAATGGTATCACGAACTAACAAGTTCCGAGGAAGGAGTCGTTATCACGGCAGAGGAAAGAAAGCCGGAAGGGGCGCTGGTAAGAGGGGCGGCCGAGGCAATGCCGGAATAGGCAAGCACAAGGTAATGTTCCGAAACAAGTACATGCCAGGCCACTGGGGGATGCACGGATTCAACCGCCATCCCGGACTAAGGAACGTGAATGTTTCAATCAATGTCAGCGAAGTTGAACAGATGGCCGAGGGCGACTCCATCAATCTCACAGAGATGGGCTACGACAAGCTTCTCGGAAAGGGATCTATCTCCCGCGCTATCAACATCACAGTTTCCGAGGCCAGCGCCGGCGCAGTCGAGAAGGTCGAAGCGGCCGGCGGCACCGTAACCACCGAAGACGAAGATGAGTTCGGAGAGTGGGAGGAAGAGTGAACACTCTGACGGGGCGATACGATGGTTGAGAGGAGTCCTAGCAAAATCGGCCTCCCGGTAATGGTCATCGTATACTGGGGCGCTTTGTTCTACTGGCTCAGGGGAGATCTCCTCGATGGGGCAGAAGATGAACAGATGCGTGCGCTTAGGATGCTCCTTGTTTCCTTCCCCTATGTCGGATTCGTGATTTGGGGGACAATGTCGGACCTCCCTGAGAATATCAGTGAGATGCCCTACATAGGGAGAGCATTCAAGCCACTAACTTGGCTAATTTTCGTGCTACTCCTAGCATATTGGGGCTGGAGGGACCCAGAAGCAGTCGGCTTCCTACTAGTTGGGGTGGCGCTGCTCGGATTCGGAGCGGGGCTAGCCATTTCATGCCTCCTTTACTCCGGCTCGGAGTCCAGCAGACTGTACGCTCTTTCTAGACTCGTGGACGTATATCCAAGCATCACAAAGCCAGATGGCCACGTAAGGTTCAACCAGAAGCTATGGACGACAACATTGGTCCTGATCATCTACTTCATGATGACCAACGTCATGATTTACGGACTTTCAGACTCAACTCTGGATATTTTCTCTTCCTTCAGGTCGATAATGGCAGGTGCATCAGGTTCGATCATGCACCTTGGAATAGGCCCAATCGTTACCGGGTCGATCATAATGCAATTGTTCGCTGGTGCCAAGATCATACAGCTCGACCTACAGGACTCCGCAGATAAGCAACTCTACCAGGGGATACAGAAGCTATTGGTCCTCTTCATGATTCCAGTCGAGTCAATACCGCAGGTCTACGGTTTCCTTGACCCTCATGAGACCCTAATCTACGACTACGGAATAGGGTGGGCCAATGTCATAATTGTGGCCCAACTATTTGTTGGATCATACTTGGTATTCCTGCTCGATGAGCTAGTCAGCAAGTGGGGCATAGGCTCAGGGATTTCCCTCTTCATCGCTGCAGGGGTGGCTCAGTCTACCTTCGTCGGAACGCTATCCCCCTTGCCGGTAGTGCAAGGAACCCCCATTTCTTTCGACAACCCCCCTTCGGGTACCCTGCCAATGATTTTCTACACGCTTCGGACTGCAACAAACTCGCAATTGGTTTCCCAGAATGGCTTCGAGCTCATGCTACTCAATCATGCCAATCCAATCGCGGCTTTGATTTCTTCAGTCATAGTTTTCCTGGTTGTAGCTTATGCTGAGTCGAGTAAGCTAGAGCTCCCACTAACACATGGGAAGGTTAGAGGGCATAGGGGCCAATACCCCATCAGGCTAGTTTACGCTAGCAACATCCCAGTAATTCTGATGGCAGCGCTGCTGGCAAACATCAACATGTTCACCCTTCTGTTCTGGAGTCATCCGACGCTTTCCACTGTCCCGATACTTGGTAGGAACGGGGCCATGAGCAAGGCGCACTGGTTCGGTTCATACGAGGTCGGCGCGACTACTCCCTCGGATGGTTTCGCATGGTACTCTTCGATGGTCAACGGAGTCGGTGACTGGCTCATGCCCCTCCTTAACCAAACTGGAGATGCATACGGGCATAGCCTGGGCCAGATAATGCTGCACGTATTCACATACGTTTTCGTGATGACCGCCGGCTCCACAGTTTTCGCCAAGTTTTGGATTGAGACCACCAACATGGGCGCCAAGGACGTGGCGAAGCAGATAGAGAGGACGGGAATGCAGATTCCCGGATTCAGGAAGAACCCAGTCGTCCTCGAGAGGATCCTAGAGAGGTACATCCCCCCTGTAACGCTGTTCTCAGGTGCCTTCGTGGGCCTACTTGCAGCGGGGGCCGACTTATTGGGAACTGTTGGGAATGCCACTGGTACCGGACTTCTACTTGCAGTCGGAATTATCCTACGGACATATGAGCAAATTCAGAAGGAGCAGGCAATGGAGATGCATCCGGTGCTGAGAGAATTCTTTGGAGCCGAGTAAAGGGCATAATCGATACACTAAGGCCCAATGCCAACATATGGCCTCACGTCATGTTGAAATACCGAATGTCGGTCGCCGGGATGCTGCGTTGAGCTGGCGTTGGAGATTGAGCACCTAGTGCCATGACGTCTTCCTTCAGGTTCGACGTTTGCCGAGGACGTGCAGCCCCGAACCAAGTTCGGGGCTTAGAGGTGAACCACAAGAAACGACTTGACCCCCGACATAGGGGGTGCAAGAGCAGATATCACATTCATTTTGTTTGAATGGTGTTTCTGCGCCAAACCAATAAGTGAAAGCCTAGAATTGCGACATTAACTAACAACTTCCGTATGGATCAGTGATTCCGCTTCACGCGAAATCCGGTTGATCCTGCCGGAGGCTACCGCTATTGGAGTTCGATTAAGCCATGCGAGTCTAGAGGACCTAGTCCTCGGCGTACCGCTCAGTAACACGTGGGTAACCTACCCTATGCTGGGGGATAAGCTCGGGAAACTGAGAATAATACCCCATAGTCCACTACGCCTGGAACGGTGAGTGGATCAAAGCTCCGGCGGCATAGGATGGGCCTGCGGCGTATCAGGTTGTAGGGGGTGTAATGTACCCTCTAGCCATCCACGCGTACGGGTGTTGGGAGACATTGCCCGGAGATGGATTCTGAGACACGAATCCAGACCCTACGGGGTGCAGCAGGCGCGAAAACTTGGCAATGCGAGAAATCGTGACCAGGGAACTCCAAGTGGCAGGGGTAAGACCCTGTCTTTTTTCGACTCTAAATAGGTCGACGAATAAGGGGTGGGTAAGGACGGTGCCAGCCGCCGCGGTAATACCGGCGCCTCAAGTGGTAGTCGCTTTTATTGGGCCTAAAACGTCCGTAGCCGGTCTGGTGCATTCGTGGGTAAATCAACCCGCT
>JAYZLP010000027.1:0-8066 GCA_036154155.1 Thermoplasmatota archaeon
TACATGGACTCCCAGCGTTCCTCGGTACTGTTGCTCCCGAAGGGGTCGTTCACCTGGAACCAGTGGTCGTGGTAGTGGATAAGTTCCACATGGGAATCGGCTATTGCATCCTCCATGTGACCCTCGGTCATTACGCAGTTTGTGCACCAAGTGGCAGTATACACCTCTATCACTGTAGGGAGTTCGCTGACCTCGGAGTACGCTGATGTCGAGTTTCCAGAAATGGAAAGGGAGATTCCCCCTATTGTGCCTCCATCAGAGTCTGCGGAGATTCTCGCCTCGTCCCAGTTAACTTGGGTGGATGCGCTGGAGGCTAGTGGGAGCAGAATGAGAGAGGCCAGCAGGACTGCCAAGACGGTTCTCATGGTTTCTTGCGGGAGCCTATGATATTGAACGCTTGTGGGTCATTGTGCCTTTTCGAATGCATTGATTGCTTTGTCGATATCGTCGTCGGTGATGTGGAGGTGGGTCACTGCCCTGATTGAGGATTCGTCGATGGAGAGGGCGTCTACTCCTTGTTCGGAAAGTCTTGAGACAAGGCGTTCCGCACCCCCATCTTCGCATCCAATGTACACCATGTTGGTCTGGACCTGCTCGAGGTCGACCGAGAATGCTGGCATTTGCTCGATCGCCTCGGCGAGCCTCCTTGCCCTGATGTGATCCTCGGAGAGCCTGTCTATGTTGTTGTCCAGGGCGTAGTTTCCTGCTGCTGCAATTATTCCTGCCTGCCTCATGCCGCCACCAAACATTTTGCGCCATCTGTATGCTCGAGAAATCATCTCCGAGGAACCGACTAAGACGCTTCCCACGGGAGCCCCGAGCCCCTTGCTTAGGCAAATGGAAATTGAGTCATAGTCCCTGGCGATTCGCGAGACGTCCTGTCCCGTGGCTACTGATGCGTTGAATATCCTAGCGCCGTCAATGTGCGAAGTGCAGTCGTTCTCACGGGCGACCCTCGCAATAGCATCCATCGCATCTAGGGAATAGCAGGTTCCACCTCCTCTGTTCGAGGTGTTCTCGACGCATACCATCGAGCCATTCGGGAAATGTCCGAGGCTTCCGTCCCCCTTCCTTACAGCCTTGGCGACGTCACCTGGATCCATGATCCCTCGAACGCCTGGAACTAGAGCGACTGAGACTCCGGAGAGAGCTGCGAAGCCCCCTCCTTCGTAGATGTAGATGTGGCTGTGGGCCTCAGTGATAATCTCGTCTCCGGGTTCGGTCTGGGCCCTGATAGCAGTAGCGTTAGACATCGTACCAGAAGACACAAACAATGCTGATTCCTTGCCTAGCATCTGGGCCAGTCTTTCTTGGAGTTCTATCACTGTGGGGTCATCTCCCAAAACATCGTCGCCCACCCTCGCGGAAGCCATGGCCTCCCTCATGGCAGGGGTGGGTTGGGTGACTGTGTCGCTTCGGAGGTCGACTCTGTCGGACGGGTAATCTCGCACGTTTGTCGCAGGAAAGTTATCCCATATCAACTAATTCTGGGAATATTTCGCCAGTGCGTAGCACTGAATTCACTGATATAAATACTAGATAGTCTGTGCGATATCAGGTGTTCCCAGCAACACCGGCGAAAAGCAAAACATGCGTTTTTAGTTGTTTTTTGGGCTTTTTATAGGTTTCAATTATAACATATGGGTATTGTGGGCAACCGCTCACTAAGGTGAGGAGGAAAAAATATGGAAATGGACAACAGAGCAATGATGAATGAAGTTGGAGGTGCCTTCATGGTATCCTGGATGGTTCTCTCGGGAGCCGGCCTAGGAAGCCTAGAGGGTGCTGTTCTAATGGCTGCAGCATGGATGGCAATCGGTGGAGCGCACATCCTGCCTGTTGTTACTTGGTGCCACATGATGACCGGTGACCTAAGTGACACAGACGGAATGATGGGTAACGCTATGCTACTCCTATCGCAAGTAGTTGGTGCCGCACTAGCGATCGCACTGATGACTGAGGCTGGAGCCATAGAGACCGGATGGACAGCAGCAGCCTGGGAGGCCCCTGAGCTATGGGGTGCACTCGGGATGATTGCAGGTGGTGCAGTATTCTGGACCATCTACACCCGATGTGACGCATGGGTAGCGGCCTTCTCGTTGATGGCCCTTGCCGGTGCAATGGGCGGAATGGACGCAGCGCACGAGATGGGAGCTTCGCTCCTAAGCGGCGCAGATGGCATCCAGGATGTCGCCCTAGACTGGATCGTCGACGGCCTACTAGTAGGTCTCGGCGCCAGAGTCGGCGTAATGGTCGACGACGCAGTCTGAGATCGGTAAAACGATTGGTCAGAATAACGTAAGGCGGGCTGGGGGGTTCACTCCCAGTCCCGCCGAATCTCAAACCTCTTTCTGATTCTACTTGACCAGCGGCAGGCTGCTTGTAATCGAGTCTATGGAACTCCTGGGCCCTGGCCCTATCCCCACGACTGTAACCGTGCCCGCAGGAATCTCAGTATGGCCTGCGTCCTTGACCATGTGCGCTATCAGACCGCTCTCGGCGGCTTCTCCGTATATCCTCCTCAAGGCCTCCAAGTGAGGGGCTGCCACCACTATCTTACGAGCTCCCTCGCTGAGGTATCTCTTCAGTGTCTTTGGCTCCTTGGAGCTCGCCTTCAGAACACACTCGCTTACGGCGTGGCCGCACTGAGCTGCTAGCTTGCCCTTGGATAGGTTGAGATCCGCTCTTGTTACCAGCACCATGGTAAGGTCAGCTTCTGATCGCGACAGTTTCCCTCACCACCGTTCTTCTCGTGCTGTGTCGGGACATCATCTCTGACAGGGGCGTTGAGAGCCATGCCACGAAGAACACGTTCCCAGTGGCATGTAGAATGTCAAAAGGTATTCCTGAGATGATGTACACGAGTAGCATGTCCGCCCCGAACGAGTGCAGGGCACTGAGAGATACCACCCAATCGAAGAGGAATGCCGCAGCCACCGAGAAGGCCGCGACCCTAGAAACTGAGATGGAGCCAGATAGTGTCAGCCTCTCAGAAAGAAGGGCTCCTGAAATCCCTACCAGTGACCACCCAGCCGCTTGGTACAGCGTCCAAATTCCATGGCCGAGGAATATGTTCGAAACTAGTGCAACTGAAGTTGCGAGAACCGTCGAACGAGCGGCGCCATAGTGAATTCCAGCTAGCAGGACGATAACCGTGACTGGCTGTACGTTAGGGAGGGGGTCAAGAAGGACTCTTCCAGAAACTGCGAATGCCCCAAGCAAAGCCATTACCATAGCATCACTACCAGGGGAAAGTGACTTCTCGGCCTTCCACATTGACCACCCAATTATGGCTAGAAGAGAGATGTTCAGAATGAAGGTCTCAAGGGGGGATAAAGTCACTGCATGCGCGTCTAACATGGTGGCACCCTCACACAGATGGGAGGAGCCATCTAATCATGATTTTGCTTCTCATGGCCTCACCACGTCTCTATTGTCCAAGTTATTACGCTATCATCTTCCAGTGGTAGGTCACTTATTCCAACTAACGCCATCTGGCCATTGTGGTAAAGTCCCCAATATGCTCCTGAGGAGAAATCTTCTGGACAGGGGGCGGCATCGCATGGCTCAACTCCACCTATTGAGTCAATCTGCAAACCGAATGAGAACTGAGTTGAGATGTAGGCGAAATCGCCTCCTGACACAACCACAGCCTCGTCCAGAAGTTCGATTCCGATCTCGAATCCGGAGAAGCCGCCGACACAGGCCCCGGAGCCGTTCCAATTGGAGTCGGTCAAGAATTTCGTTCCATCACTGTCTATGTGATGCCTACCGCCGCCATAGCCTTCCGGGGCGTATTCCTCGGGGAAGTTGAAGCAGACGGCTTGCTTGCCTTCCCAGATGTCCGGTAGACCATGATGGGGGTCCTCGTCATCGTCTACCAGCTCCGATGTCATCCTAGCCCACTCGGTACTCAAAGTAGGGAATGTGACTAGTAGGAAAACAACCCAAGCAACTGACAGCGATTTGAGTCTGTTCTCATCATACCTACCCGCCCAACCTACTATGGTGATTATTACGAATAGGACTACTATGGCTACTAAGTCAGACATGGAAATCTAGTGGGGCGTCGAAGGTAATTTAACTATCCTAATAGAGTCAAGCACGGCGAATAATAAGAAGCTAATCTAGCATCTCTAATATTTTCTCCCTTAGGATCCTGCTGACGACCTTTCCATCTGCTGAACCTCCCAGTTTGCCCATAACTACCCCCATGAGTGGGCCTATTGCTCCTTGCCCTCTCTCCTTGATGAATTCCTCCCGCTCCTTCAGAACCTCTTCCACAGCAATTTCTACTTCACTATCTCCGGCAGGGGTGAAGCCCCTCGATGAGGCCTCGGAGGCCATCCACTCCAGGAGGTGCTCCGTATCTTCGGATTGGGCTTCTTCGACCAGAGGGGCCACGCCCTCTCTTGTCATCACTCCATTCTCCCTTAGGTGGATTGCGACCTCCAATGCGCGGATCTTCGATTCTCCGAACTCCAGTAAAGCGCTCGCCCATGCCTTTGCAGGAATCTGGAGTTCTCCCTCAACTCCCTCGACCAGCAGATCGTCGAGCTCGTTGTTCAGAATGGACTCTGATTGGTTGGACGAGATATCATAAGACCCAATCCTCTCTGCCCTTTGGGCCGATGTGAGAGGGAGGCTTCCAAGGATGTCATCCCACTTCTGGGGAGTGATGTCCAATACTGGTATATCGGTCTCTGGATACATCCGTGCCCCACCGGGGAGGGGTCGCATGGCAGTGGTTGTTCCGTCCTCAGGCTGGCCCTTCCTAATCACTACGTTACGTACTTCCTGAGGAATTCTGTGGTAGGCCATCCTAGCCCTGCCAACGACTGACTCCAAAGCTAATTCTACTTGCCATTGGGGACCTACACAGATTGCGAAGGCATCGGATTCGGAAAGTGAAAGGTCATGGATTATTGAGTCAACTTCTTCCTGTCTGATTCCGTACGCAGGAAGTTCGTCTGAATGGAAGATCCCAGCTACTCCTGCTAGTTTTGCTGCACTTGCTAGCTCTCTGCCGAGGCGAGGGAGCTGAGCACCCTCTGAGTCTTCCTTCTTCGAGCCCAGCTTTCCAGAGAACCCAGGAAGTACGACGCATAGCGCCTTGTCACCCATCTCCAGAGAGTCCGTTACTCTCTTTGAGTCGCAACCAGAGAGGGTTTTGGAAACATCGTGTATGTCCAGTGGAATTTTTGATTGTGCGGCTAGAGCGACCCTGCTCTCTACCGGCCTCTCTGTTTCTCTCCTGTCAGGGGGGAGGGGAGGTAATCCTGATTCTTCCCTAAGTTCGTTTGCCAGTCTGTACATGTGCAGCTGTCTGGCCATCTCTAGTCGGATTATCTTGGGAATCCAATCGAGGTCCTGACAGCCCTTGATCTCCACTCTATCGCCGCATGCGATGCTGACATTCAGATCCTGCCGAATTGATCCTAGTCCTCTCCTGACCCTCCTGGTATCCCTCAGAAGTGTGCCTAGGGCCAATGCAGTCTCCTTGGCGTGATCGGGGGAGACTATGTCGGGGTCTGTAGCGATCTCCACCAGCGGGACGCCTAGTCTGTCGAGAGTGTATGTCACTACCTCCCCATTGGGAGTTGTGTTCGAGTCGAGCCTTCTAGCTGAGTCCTCCTCCAAGCACACTACTGCTATTCCGACATCTCCCGATTGGGTCCCTATACTGCCATTGGTTGAGACCAGCGTGGTTCTCTGAAACCCACTAGTGTTGGAGCCATCGACAACTGTCTTTCGCATGGCCTGCATCGCTGGTACTGGCTTGGCGTCCATCATTGCCGAGATAGTCAGGACTACTTCGACCGCTTCCTCGTCATGCACCAATGGCGGTGCCTCGTCCATCTCGATTAATCCCGAGTTTGGGGGCTGTATGTACACGAAGGACCGGTTCCTCCTCTGTTCGAACCTAGCTGCCACATCGATTCTTCCGCTTTCTCCCTGAGAAGCTCTGAGTTTCCTCTTGGAAACGGTCCAATCAGATGGGACTTCATCTATCCCAAACTCGTAGAGCTCGCTTGGCATCCTGGAGTGCAGTTTGCCGGTTGCTAGTTGCTGATGAATCTCGAGACCGCACATGAACCCAAGGGCCACTGGGTCCAAACTGGAGGGTGCGTGCACGTCACCTATGGGCTCCATCGTATCACCGGAACGGGCTATTGCTCATAGGGTCAGCGGGCGAAGGAGTAGGTGTCATTCCTAGGCATGAACAATTCTCCTGACATCCTCATCTTCGATAATGCCTCTTCGACCGTCTGTTCAGTGAGGTTTCTAGATCTGCATCGGTTTAGGATGTCGACGAGTTCTGCCGTTCCATCCGTTTCCTGGCAAATATCCCTGACAACCTGCCTGATAAGGGTGTTAGCGTTCCTCTGTCGATGAGGCACTCCCGAGTACAATTCCGAGTCATCCTCTATTCCTGATTCGTCTCTCCAGTGCTTGAAAACCGCCAGAGCGACTGTTGCATCGCGCTTATTCGCGACTTGCCTGAGATGCATCCTAGCGTGTGCCTCTGTGAGCCTGATAAGTGCCTCTAGTGCCCTAGCAGTGACCGGGACCGGTGCTTCATCGGAACCATCCTCTCTCCCATATGACTGCCTCTCACTGATGTAGTATTCATGAATAGCGGTCTTGGCGTCATCGTCCAAGTCGGGGTGCACGTGCCTCTTTGCGTAAGCGACGTATTTCCTAAGGAAATCAAGGGTGAGGTGTTCATGGCCATCTACTCCCGTAGAGTATACCTGGTCCTTATCTGGCTCTGATGGATCTATTTCCAGTGATTCCTCTAGTTTTATCTCACTCATCGCACTTGTTCTTGTGTCCAATATGTGCTTGGCTATCCTTGCATCGTCCTCAGCCTTAACTTCGTCTCTAATCATCCAGATGATGTCAAATCTGGACGCTAGGGGTGCAGGAAGTCCAGTCTCCTCGTACATCCTGAGGACGCTTTGATTGGGGCCCCTCCTTGAGAATCTGCCTTCCTTTGGATTCGCGGCGGCAAGGACTGCGCACCTCGCAGGGAGGGTTGCAGTGATACCGCCCTTGGCCACATGGATCTGCTGCTGCTCCATTGCGGGATGGATTGCGCTCCTATCTTCCTTGGTTATCTTATCGAACTCGTCAATTGCCGCCAGCCCCTTGTCAGAAAGGGGGAGTACGCCTGCTTCCAGAGCGAATCTCCCATCGCCAAAAGCGTCCTTGACAGCAGCAGCGGTAAGTCCTGCCCCTGTGACTCCCCCCCCAGATGCAAGTTTACCCCTCGGGGCTAAATTTGACATGTAGGAAAGAAGTTGGGATTTAGCAACCCCGGGGTCCCCCATCAGGAGTATGTGGATGTCCCCTCTCAGGTGGCTCTTGTCCGATGTAGATCTCCTGACCCCACCGAATAGCTGCAGGGCCAATGATCTCTTGACGTGGTTCATCACCCTAGTAGCGAAAATTGAGGGAGCTATTGATCTCTGCATCAGGGTGACTAGGTCCTCCCTCTCGGATACCTCCATGATCACCTCCCTATCTTCCTCGCTAATTTTTATCTCGGTGAATGGGACGCTCTCGTGCTCCGAGCTTACTAGGTGGTAGATGATGTCGAACATCGGGGTCTTCTTTCTGTTCTTCACCTCACTGTGTACGACAGGTATCACATTTGCAGTGATTCTCTCTCCTGGAAGGTGTTTGTTTACTAGGTCTCCCTCGACGAGGGTGATCCCCCTCCTGGGTTGTGCGCCGCTTGGAACGTTCTCTGGTAGTTCCTGGACCTCCAGCCACTGATTGTTTATCATTCTTGAAATGTTCATGACGAGTTTGAATCTTGTCTCCCTTGATGATGAGCCACAGCCGGTTTCCTGTGGGCATTCGAGGGGCTCTTCTAGCTCTCTCTCGTTCTTCTGGTCTACCTCTATGGTGCAACCACACTTCTGGCAGAGGAAAACGGCTCTGTGGATCCTAGGTTTCAATTCTGAGACCTTGGTTACTGAAACCTCCACGCTCCTTAGTTTCTCAATATCGGAACTACCGATTTCCCTAAGTGGCCTACGACTGTCTCTTGGAAGGTC
>JAYZLP010000028.1:0-3585 GCA_036154155.1 Thermoplasmatota archaeon
ACTGATGGCTCGTCCGACATGTACTCGTCCCTCGTGACTCCCCCTCCGTCCAGCTTGTCCACCCATTCCATGAAGTCGGACAAGTCACTTAGGTCGACCCTGTCGCCCACCAAGTCGTAGGCAATTCTAGCAGCTGAAGGGGTGGGTCTCCATACAACTACGGTATTCCCTTCCGAATCCTCAGACGGCTGGTTGGACTGGTGGTGATCTATACTTAATCCGCAATTGGGGTGCCTGGGGAGGTCACAAACAGCCGTGAACGAGTCAATCTGGTCGTCCAGAAGGCCCGCTCTAAGCTCTCCTGGATGTCCGAAGACCACCTCCGCGTCAACCCACCACCTCTTCAGTATCGCAGCTGTGGTGACGCCATCCAAATCGCTGTCTGTTACGATTCTGCGAATTTCCAAGGACAAAGGGTCGACTTCCACGATACAACTCACCAAGTCCTCCCCAATGGGGGTTTCGCAAGCAATCCACTAGGAACGTTTTCATCTGACTCCCTTTCTGTGTGTCCATGGGAGGCCGTGTTGACAGCAAGATGGAAACCTCCTGCGGCTTCATCTTGGTGAATTTTGATAGCATATTGCTGCTGCAGTACCCCCAGGGGCACTGGAGCTTTCCCAAGGGGCACGTGGAGGAAGGAGACAGAGACCATCACGAAACGGCCTCAAGGGAACTAAAGGAGGAGACAGGGATAGAGTCCTTTGTCATCGACGACTCGTGGAGCTCGAGGACCGAGTACACATTCAAGAGGAAGGGCTCCTTCATCCCAAAGCAGGTCTATTGGTACATTGCCCACACCGAGGAAATCGAAGTCGGCCTGTCCGAGGAACACACCAATTATCTTTGGTTGGATTTCGATAGTGCCGACTCAATGATCACATTTGAACAGGAGAAGGAACTCCTCCGGTCCGCGAAGAGGCACATTCAACGATAGGCAGACCGGTCTAATCTACGGTCTCCATCCAAACAAGAAAGCTATTCCACCAACAATAATTACAATTAGAGGCAGCATATCAAATAATAATTTTAAAGTTGTCAGAGACTTTCCCATTACTTTCAGAATGCGAGGCATACCCGAATTGTCAATACCCCTGATGACCTCTTTATAGCCCTCAATGTACTTACTAAAAAAATCCACAGGGACTCACTCCTCGCGCTTACCCAGGGGAGTCCATAGGACCTCTTCTTCATCAGACATTCTTGAGACCCACCTTCCCAACACGAACATCCAGTCCGAAAGCCTGTTCAGGTAGCAAATGACCTCTCCCCTCACGGAGTCCTCGCCCCCTGTCTCACGCAGCGAGCAAGCGTGCCTCTCAGCCCTCCTAGCAACCGTTCTAGCTACATGGAGACTAGCTACCGCCGGGGAGCCAGTTGGCATGATGAAAGACTCTAGCGGCTCCAGATCCTCGAGCCAGGAATCCATCTCCTCCACTAGCCTGTCGCACTCCTTGAATCCCACTAGGGCCATTTGCGGCGGAAGCTTTCCCGGGCTGCAAGAACACTCCCCCCCGACATCGAAAAGCTCCTGTTGCACCCTTCCGAGAACCCGATCTACCGCCCTCTTGGATCCCTCTGGAAGGCCATCGCTCCTATTCAGCTCCATTCTGACCACCCCTATCTGGGAGTTTACTTCGTCAATCGTCCCATAGAGCCTGACTCGGGGGTGCTCCTTGCCTACTCTCGTACCATCCAGAAGGCCGGTTTCTCCCCCGTCTCCTGCGCCGGTGTGTACCTTCGTGATACGAACCATCGAACCCTGCGGCCGGGTTTGGTGATATCAAAGTCCCCGACGTCACAATTGGTCCAGAGACTCCCGTATAGCCACCTTCCAGGACTCGTCCACCGACTCCCAGCCCCCTAGTTTCTCCAATTCAGCCCCATGAAACGACTCCTTGTCAGCGTTCCCTTTGTACTCGTGGATCATCGAAAGCGCCGCATGACTCATCGCAGTCAGCCAACGGTCCTCGGTGTCCCATGACTTCTCGAAGTGGGAAATGGCGCCATTCGGACCATCGATCAACCCCCTCCTGACTTGCCTTAGTCCTGATTTGGACCAGGACAGTCCCTTGACACCTATGACAAGTCCGCGGAAAGCCAAGTATATCTCTAGCATCACGATTAGGGAGGCTAGAACGAATGAGCCTATTTGCTCCCACTGTCCTGAATCTGCCCATCTTTCCGAGAGCAGACTAATTGTTCCAACACACATTAGGATGCCACCGAAAGGGGCCAGAAGGACGTCCTTGTGAGTGACGGTCATGTGCCTAACGCCGACGATAACGGCAGTCCCTCCGACCAGAGCAGCGGTGATCGCTGGAACTGATTCAGAGGTGGGTCTCGGCGCCGTGCTTGAAATCCAAAACACCACAGATATCAGAATCAACAGGTAAGCAAACCTACCGCTAACCTCCGGGAATGGCTGATGTCTGCTATAGGATAGAACCCCTATCCCGACAACTAGGAATAAACCGATCCAGAACAACATCACAATCACTCGCTCTCGAAACCGCCTTTCCATCCCGGCTCCCAGAAATCTTCATCGTCAAGCCACGCTATCCACTCTTCATCATCGGCTCTGAGTAGTCTGAAAGCCCTCCTGTCCAGGCCCTGTAGGAGGGCATCGTCAACCTCTCCTTTTCTGTGGGAGTCAGTCCACTCAACCTGCATCTCCCTGACCCTACTCTGTCCCATGGTGGGATTATTGTAGTTCTTCTCGCAAATTTCTCTGAGATCCTGTATCCAAGCCCTAGCTCCTCTCATATGAGGGTCATTGCCGGCGGGTTCACGCCTCTTTCCAAACGGCCACCATCCCATCTCAGTCACCCCTTCGACGGGGACGAGTTTCTTGATGCTTTGCGAACCTATCAAGGAGTGCACCCCTTCACCACCCCATGGCTCGTGTAGTCGTCCATCTTCATGGCAGGCCTAAGGACGATGGAGCTAGGTTGATGATTGACACATACGCCAAGAGAGTATTGCCCAGGGGAATCAGGCTGGAGTTTCACTCAGGGAGGCTATCTCCGGAGCAATACGAAGAAAGAATCAGTTCGATTGCAGGAGATGTAATCATCCTTGATGAAGGCGGCAAACAAACATCAAGCGCCGAGTTCGCAAGAACAATCCAAGAGTCCTCAATTTCAGAAAGGACACTCAACCTTGTCATCGGGCCTGCCGACGGCTTTACTCCGGTGACAAAGGAGAAGCACCTCTCAATATCACTCTCGGCGATGACGTTCCCCCACGAATTAGCCGCGGCGATGCTATTGGAACAGGTATACAGGGCATGTGAAATCAATCGTGGGACCTCCTACCATCGCGAATGATACTCAAACTCCACCCTGATACTTTCTGCCAATTATCGGGCACTCTTTCATAAGTAGAACCCGTGTATCGAAGACATCTAGGTGGTCCTATGACAGTTGGAGCTGGTAATATAGAGAAGAATGAGAATCCGAGGAAGGCACTTTCTGCGATAATGATGGTAGCGATAATGCTCTTCAGTACGCAAATGTACTCCTTCCAGGATTTTGAGAAATACGATGAAGAGGAATCCGTTTGGGGAGATGTGGCTAAGAGGAC
>JAYZLP010000029.1:0-7661 GCA_036154155.1 Thermoplasmatota archaeon
CGGACTCGGAGGCGAGCAGAATCCGGGCCATCCTTTCACCACAGGGTGATTCTCTCATCACAGACTGGGCACTTTGCCACCTTTAGCCCACTGGAGACTTCGAACCTACTTCCGCAGGATTCGCAAAGGACATTCCTATTCATTGGCATTGGGGGCGGTAGTTCAGAATTCTCAACTCCTCCGGCAATCGGCACATTGGGCGGTGTAATGGCCATGTCAGGAGGGGGAAGTGGAGGCAGAGGGCTGGTAGGTGCGGGTTGGGACCTTATCTCCCTCCTTAGTTTCCTCTCAGAAGCGCCCTCGCTCTGTACAACCTCCTCCTCAACCAATTCCACATCGCTCGAACTGACTGAAATATCACTCTCAAGTATCACGTCTACAACATCCTCCTCGAGCATAACAACGCCAGGGGCGGAAGTCCTCCTCCTGCCTATCCACCTCGCAGCCCTAACTGTCATTGTAAATAGGACAATAACGCTCAGGAAAATTACCGTGAGAGCAGTACCTCCCAGTAGCACATTGAAATTCTGCTCGTCCAAGCCAAGTGAAATTCTAATCATCTCCAAGAAATCACTCTCTCCTGATTTCGGCGATGAATCATCAACTAGGGCCCTAATCTGCCACCCACTCTGCGATGTATGGAGAATTACCGCCTCCCCTCCTACGGGAGACCTATCTACGACACTAAGCCTGCCAAGCCCAATCCTGTCAGAAAGCCCGATCCATCCATCCTCGGCATTGATCATCCCATACTGCATCTGGGGGCCGCTCGGGCCAACGAAATCAAAGAAAACCTGGACCCCCCTTCCAGTCTCTAGCAATTCGATCGCTCCAAGGCCTCTAGATGGGACTCTAATATCGTTCTCGCCCATAGTGGTAAATGTGGAATCGGCAATCACCGCCACTATCTCCGAATCATCTTCCTCACCTTCTCCCCAGACCGCTACGATTATTTCTTCTCCGTCGTCAACTGAAACGATCATTTCGGGAGAGAATGCATGATCACCAACCGCCTTTCTGTAGCCCCATGAGGATTGGTCAGGCAGTCCATGCGCATACCATAGCCCCAACCTGTCAATGCCCGTAGTGTCATTTCTCATAGATTGGTAAAGTAGGTGCACGTCTTCGTCTCCAAACTCTATGTCAACTGGATCGGTCATACCAGCAACTAGGTCTAGTTCACTGACGGCTGCTGGGTTCATTTCCCAATCTGAACTCTTGGTCGGGGCATCTGAACTCAACACGAAAACACTGGTTATGTCCTGTTGAGTGCCAGCAGTGAAAATATCCCTGTGGTAACCAGCCACAATTATCTCCGAGTCCATCACATCCATATCCAATCCCCAATACTTGCCATCGGATAGAAGGATTGGCGGCATTATGTCCTGAATCGGCGTTAGCTGGCAGCTGGAATCCAGTGTCGTGTAACTTACGGTCTGCCTGAAGTAACCGGAAGAATCCAGATACCTCCTGGTCCAGGCAACATGAGCATAGCCGTCCTCAGAACTTACTGTAGAAATGTCGCCCGTCCACATTTCCTCGAAAACGTTGGTACATGGTGTAAGGGCGCGATTCACATTCATCCTGTGAAGGCCAAGGGCCCCTTCCTTCTCCGTTATCACAATCCCTCCCTCTTCGTCCAGATCAATTATCTCAATAGGCACCTCCCCCACAGAGAATGATGCCAATCTCGAGCCAGTAAGGCTAGTCTCGTCCACAAGAATCACGGATTCTATCTGGTTGTTGGACCAGTCCAGGTCCGCTAATGTCGAGCCGGCTAGGGTGACCCTCACTTCTATTGGTCCGGAGCTGTTAACCCAGTGGGCAAACGAAACCTGGGAGGCGCCCTGCCCAACTACCAGTGAAATGACAGTCGAAGAAACTGACTCCCACCCAAGGGAGTTCCTAATCTCAAGGGTGGCCTCTACGTTGGTAGCGTCGCTAGATCCCAGATTGTCTACTCTAGCAGTAACAAGGAATTGCTCTGATGGCCGAGGGATTGATGGCTCAGTCCTAACGGCACCCTCTCTAAGTGCAAGGTCAATTCCTTGCGGCCTTTGAATGATGGGGAATGTAACAGATTGCTCGTTGTCGTCTTCATTTATTTCCTCAATGCTATTGGATGGGTCGAGGGAGACAGTCAGCGTTTTCTCGCCCACAGTAGAGGGATTCCAATACAGAACAATCTCAATTATATCGCCGCTACCGATACTCGGGATAACTATCTCATCCTTCCTAGCCCCATTCTCCTTGAGGTAGACAACGACCTCTGAAGCATCTAGGTCTCCGTCATTCCTAACCTCGCATCGCACTTCGAGGAATGTGTTGACGTACGCTTCTGAAATGGTAATGCCATACTCATCAACCGAAATTCCACTCCTAAAAATTAGATCAGGAGCAGGAGGGTCATTGTCCACCTCAACAGTTCTCCTCACTTCCTCTGAATGCACCCCGTCACCACTGATTATCCTGACAGAGATCCGGTAGAACCCATCATTCACATCAGTTGTATCCCAATTGACCGACCAGTCCCCAGTACCGCTGCCACTTCCCCCAAATTGGTCTATCGTGTCCCAAGAATCAGTTCCAAGCCTCCATTGAACGGTTCCCCCATTGACCGACTCCCAAGTCCCATACACGTTTGTATTGCCGGAAACCGGGGTCTGTCCACTTGGACCCCCGAGGCCGATACTTACCAGTCCAACTGGATGCTCGCTCTTCTCAATCTTGCTCCATTGTTCGAATTGATTCCGGGCTTGAACTTCGACAATGATGTCCTCCACATTGATGTCGTCCTCACTGAATTCGGGGACGCTGAAGGGGGTGGACCAGTTTACCGTCCCTTGGGCTGCATGCCAATCCACAAGCACGACAGTCTGCTTGGGGGAGTCGTCCGGCCTATGTGTGTAGGCTATCTTGACCCTGACCTCCTCGACCGTGCCATTTGTATCGGCATCCTCGTCTATGTGCCCTCTAACGCTGTAAGTCTCACCTTCGACTAGCCAAGAATCCTCTTCCGGGGTTTCGATCACGATCCATTCCCCTGCACCAGCGGGGGGTGGCTCGGTCTCGTTTCCGCTTCCCCCTCCGCCACCTGTTTCTCCAAGAATTGCCTGCAGTACCATCTCCCCATCTACGATTCCAAATCCGTATTTATCATTCCACTTCTGAGTGACGCTCGGTTCAGAAGCCTCCCCCCTGGTTTCAGAATTGTTTCGTAGTATGTCCTTTACTTCCTGAGGGCTCAGGCTGTCATCCATTTGTAGCATTCCAGCAATGAACCCGGCCACAGCGGGGGTGGACATACTGGTGCCTGACATCTGAACATAATTGTCGCTGGCCAATGGCTTTGGTGAGCCTGGCAATTGCGAACTGGAGGCAGCGTGCTGCGCAGACATGATGTTAGAACCAGGTGCGACAACGTCAGGCTTCAATTCGTCCCACGCATTGTCGTCTCCGTCATCTTCCCTTGGTCCCGAGTTCGAATAAGAAGCAATTGAGTCATCCCCTCTTTCTATGCTGGCCTTGTCATCAATCGCACCAACGGTAATCGCAGAGTCCGCCGCTCCCACAGAAGTCACCCTCCTGTACCCATCATTGCCAATTGCAGCTACACAGACAATTCCAGCATCAGAAGCGGCATTGACTGCGTTTGCGTCCGCACCTGTGCCATTGTCCCCTGGATCGTCCCCAGTTGGATTAGAACTACTGCCAAAAGACATAGAGAGTATGTCGATTCCCCTGCTTGAGTCATTATTTCCCCAGTCGGTATTCACATTCTGGACTGCCCAGTTTATTCCTGCGACCGTGTATCCCGAATTGGAAGCACCGGCATCAGTCATGACCTTGATGTCAACAAGATATGCCCCCGGCGCGTAACCTTGGTTGTCCCTCTCCGAATCTCCGGTTCCAAGTGCTATTCCAGCAACATGGGTCCCATGGCCATCTCCATCATCCGGGTCGTCCCCGCCATCATCGCAATCTTGTTGATTCCATGATGTGGCATCGCAACCAGCCACCCACTTAGGGTCGGGCAACTCATCAGGCTCGGCCTCATTGTCGTCGTTGTTGTCAGAGAAGTCATCGAGAGAGAAATGCTCGTTGTCCACCCCGGTATCTGCAATCGCAATCACCACTCCAGATCCATCGTAACCATAGTCTCTCATGGTTTCACTATAAACATCGGAATCTCTGACTTTAGAGCCTCTAGCTGCAGTGTTGAGGTAAGGGACCAGAACGTTTTGTTGCTCCACCAGGACGACCCCGTCAAGCATTAGAATGTCCACCAAGGAGCTAACCGGGACGTGTTCAACAATCACAGTGTCAATAATTTCGACAGTCCTGAAGTAAGAGCCGTATTCCTCCCAACCGTGATTCATCAGGACCTCTTTCAGCTTGACAATGTCTTCATCTCCTGGGTGCCAGGCATAATCCACGAAGATAGCGACAGTCATTCTCCCATCATCCCCCATTATCGCACTAGTCGACACTGAATCCCGTTCTCCCGAGATAATCCACTGGAGCCTGTCGTCCATCCCATTGTTGTCCTGATCGTACCAATATGCAAACCACCATCCAGGTTCTTGAACCGGCCAATCAACATTGTATGGAGGGAGATAGGGCGTCCTGTCCTTCGGTTCGCAAATCACATCGCCGCAGTAAAGGGGGGGAAGGGGGTCACTAACTGCGTGGAACTCCTCGGCCCCCGGAGCAATTTCTTCCGAGGGCACTACTGCTGTGGCGCCACCCGAGAAGTCGAGAAGAATGAGCATCAAGGCTGCTAGTACAGACTGCCTACCTGACCAGTCTCCCCGCATGGCTCTCCTAGAGAGCCAATTTACGGTCCTGTATAATCTCAACCTGTTAGAGTTCGGAAAAATCGCCTTATGGCCAGTTCAGGTGCTTGCTCGAGATATTGCATTCAATGTGGCATTCCAAGCCAGAAACTATTGCCACGATCTCACCATCGCATACGGGGCAAATCGTGTGCTCAGACAACTCCTCTAGCCAAGCCCTTCTGGTTTCAGGCTCATCCCCCTCTTCCCTCAGCCTGGATAGGACCTTGGCCGCCTGGCCTTCCAACATCTTCCCAGATTCTTTCCAAGGGTCAGAATCAAGCCTGCCCATTTCGAAAGATTCGCGCCTCGATGATGTGCCAGGCCCCTCGTCATGGCCTGGGGAATGGGGACCGCCTCTTGCTATTGGGCGGGCCAAAGAATAGGCTAGGAAGAAACCCCCGACGTGGGCCATATGGGCCACGGTCCCCTCGCCGGCTGTACCGCTCTGAATCGAATACATTTGCCAGACTTCTAGGCCTAGTCTGACGAAGACAATAATCCATACCGGCCATGCCCTTATCAGGAAAAGCAGTGGAAACTCAACTTCATCGTCCGGCCAACATGCCATATATGCCCCAAGCAACCCAAATGCAGCACCACTGGCACCTATCGCTGGAATGGTCGAGTCAGGGTGTGACAAGATCCAAGCTATGTTTCCGCCTACGAATCCGATTGTATAGACAAGCATCCAGCGCTTACCCCCCATCCTTTGCTCAAGGGGAATTCCGACTAGAGAAATTACTAGGATGTTACTCAGGACATGAATCCAGTCGGCATGCAACCACGCCGAACTAAGCAATCTGTATGCCTCGCCCGGATCGCCCATAATTGCAGGCTTAATCCCGAAGGCCCCTATCGGCCAGTCAAATTGCATCGGAACTCCTGAGATGAATGAGTTTGTGAACTGCAGAAAAGACACGAGCATGAGAGAAAGAACTGTCGCAAGAGCGAAGCTCGTCCCATTCCTCTTCGCCGAAATGTAGGGCGAAATGGCTACAATGACGAAAAATATGGACACAAGTAACTCTTGTGTTCCCAATGCCGCCAATGAGCCTGCCATATTCTCATGCCCACCCAATCAACCGTCGCCAATAGGGGCTTCTGTCCATGGAACGACTCAAACGGTTGTTATCACTCGCGTGTGCTGGAGGGAGCCGATGCTGCGGATTTCGAATCTAGAGGTCAACAGGGGCTCAAGGACAGTCCTTGCCGGGCTAGAATTACATGTTTCTTCAGGGGATATACTGATTTTGGAGGGAACAAACGGATCTGGAAAGTCTTCCCTAATCGAGGCATGTGCTGGAATTCTACCACTTACCGAAGGCAAAGTTGAGTGGATGACGTCTACGGGGGAATGGTCCACCATTAGGGATTCTGAGGGGAGGCGTGCAAGACCTCCTCTGATGGGACTCACTCTGCAGTCGGATGGAATCTGCGGCGAAGAAACGGTCGAGGAGAGACTAACTACCTCAATCGAAATTTTCGGACTCAGAAAATCTGAGGAAGAATTCACCACGATGTTGTCCGATTGGGGACTAGAACATCGCAGAGGGGACAGGGTCTCACAACTCTCGGGAGGACTCAGGAGGCGGCTCTCAGTTCTTTCAGGACTAGCACCAGTGGCGCTAAGCGAGACTCCATCCGTGGCTCTCTTGGATGAGCCCTCTGAGGGGTTGGACTCCGTCGCAAGGACAACTCTCTCAAATTGGATAGGGGAACTCTCATCCCGAGGCCACGCAATAGTGATGGCTTCTCATGATCAAGAATTCATTTCCAAGTCTACAAGAATCGTCACAATCGAATCAGGCTCGATTTCAGAAAGGCCAGGGGAGGGTAACAAAGACTCCGCCAAGCTACCCGGCCCATCCACAGCAGTAGAGCCAAGCCCGATACTTTCTCTGGCCAAGTGGGCCTTCAGGATGGAAAAAAGAAACCCCATAGACACAATTGGAAGGCTCACACCCGCACTAGTCGCCCTGCTTCTTTCATACTCCCTAGTTGAAGGAATCGACATTCCACGGACAACAACATTTTCGACACATTTTGGGAGCGATTTAATCGCTGCACTGGTCCTCGCTCCGGCCTTCATCACTGCCGTTGTTTCGCCAGCTCTGGCCCGGAGGCTGTCCGAAGAGGGATGCGGACGTTGGTGGGCTGCAATGCTCGGCCCTATGGCAAGACCTGCAAATTCAGTAATCTCAGCATCGATAATATTGCCTCTACCTCTGACCTACGTTTCTTGGTTCGTACTGAGCGGTTCCGTTCCAACCGAAACTTCCGATGAGGTGCTGAAGTGGCTTTGGCTACCGGCCATAGCCCTAATCGATGTGTCTTGCGCAGCATCCGCGCTCCATCTGATGGTCTCCGACTTGAGGAGGTCCAGTGCGGTCGCCGCATCCCTTCTCCTCGTAGTCCTGGTCTGGCCGTTCATCGAACTAATGGACGCACTTTCGGTACTTATGACATCAGGGATGTCCCTTGATTTGGAAATCGGAAGCCCGCTTTCCTCTTGCATCATTGCAAGCCTCACGGCGGCTATGGTTTGGGCTGTAGCGGTATTTCTACCAGAATACTAGGGAAGAGCATTCTTGGTCTTGATGGGTTTGGCCACCTCATGCCTTCGCAGAGGGAAGTCGGATTCACTCTGACTTTCGTCGGCATTACGGGCGCTATGGCAACCCTCTTCCTGGGGATATACTGGGCCCCTTTGGTCGATCCTGAGTCATGGAACGCGCCAGAGGCCTATCGAATACTGTACTGGCACGTCCCTTTCGCATGGTCCTCATTCTTGGCCTTCTCAATGTTATTTGTGGGCGCGATTTC
>JAYZLP010000030.1:0-18872 GCA_036154155.1 Thermoplasmatota archaeon
TCCTCCGAGGAAATCCTCTGCAATGAGGAAGAAAGCTCCCTCCTGGCATCCTGATCGGAGTGCTGGGAGGCCGCTAGGAGGATGTCCCTTGACTCTCCCGGCCACCCTGCCATCAACTGTATTGCCCCCTTTACAAGAATCCCTGTGTGCTTGCCCGAGCCCCTTTCTAGACTGGCCATCAACCTATTCGGGACATCAAGTAGGCTGCACAACTGGCTCATCACGGTGAGGCCCTCCAGCCAATGTGGCAGGATTTCCGTTTGAGACGAGTCGCCCATCGCCATCGTATCCAGTATGGCGGATGCGGCCAACACCCCCGACGGGTGGGGGGCACCGTCATTCCGAGTCGCGTTGCCGGGATTCCATTCCATCTGGTGCGGTCCGGTGATTTCCGATGACCAGGAGCCCGGTGGCTTTGCCATCGCTATCGAGGTCACTAGGTGGAAACCCTCCCTCCTTGCTATATCCGACCCACTCAGTGAGAAGCCGATCAGCAGGGAGGCCGCTAGGTACCACCTGTCGGTATCCGGAGAGTCCTCATCCAAGGCCGAAGACAACCAGTCCCAAATCATCTGGGACAGAACCTTCTCGGAAAGAAACTGGACGTTGTCTGACATCCACTTCTCCCTCGTGGAATCGGGGTCTATGTTCCTCTTCACGAAATCGGGAAGCCCCTCCTCGACAATCGAAGACAGCCTCTGGTTGAACCCGGCTCGGTCTATCGCGTATATCCCCGAGGCCTGTCGGACGAGGGAGTCGGAGTCTGTTGGCTGTATCGCAGGGAAGTCGGGGAGCTCCAGAGGGGGGTTTGGCAGGGGAGCCGTGGAGAAGGAGGCCTCGACGTACCCCTTCAACAGCTCCTCGCAACGCTCCCATACGAGAGCGGAAGCCTCCCTACGAGACATGCAATCGACTCATATCTCTAGTTCGATGTTCAGGTTCTGGATGAGCTCCTTGTACCTGTTCCTGATTGTGACCTCGGTAACACCAGCTACCTCGGCGACCTCCCTCTGCGTCCTTCTCTTGCCGCAGAGAACGCTCGCGATGTAGATGATCGATGCCGCGATTCCGGTCGGGCCCCTTCCGCTTGTCAGCTCCTTCTCCTGGGCTGCGGCAATCAGTTCGTATGCCTTGGCTTGGACCTCTGCGTCCAAATCCAGTCCCGAGCAGAATCTTGGGATGTAGTCTTCTGGCTTGGTAGGGGGTATCTTCATCTTCAGCTCCCTTACCATGAATCGGTAGGTCCTTCCTATCTCCTTCCTGCCTGTTCTGCTAGCCTCTCCAATCTCGTCGAGAGTCCTCGGGTTCTTGCATTGCCTGCATGCCGCGTACAGGCTCGCAGCAGCGACGCCCTCTATGGAGCGTCCCCTGATTAGCCGGGCCTCTACGGCCTTCTTGTAATTCACAGCAGCAGCCTCCCTGATGGACTTGGGCAGATCCAATCTGCTTGCCATCCTGTCCAGCTCCGCTAGTGCCATAGCTAGGTTCCTCTCTGTAGCATTGCTTACCCTGGACCTCTTCTGCCACTTCCTCATTCGGTAGAACTGGCTTCTGTATCTGCTTGAAATCGACTTACCGGAGTAGTCCTTGTTCTGCCAGTCTATGTCCGTGGAAAGTCCCTTGTCGTGGAGCATGACTGTCATCGGGGCCCCTGTTCGAGCTCGCTGGTCTCCCTGCTCTGGGCTGAAAACCCTCCACTCAGCGCCCTGGTCAATCACCTTGTCTTCGAGAACCACTCCGCAGTCCTCGCAGCAGACCTCTCCTCGGGTCTCGTCCCGCAGGAGATTCCTGCTTCCGCATTCGTCGCATTTTACTGTGTCTTCTACTAGGTAGTCCGCCATTTCTAAGCCTCCTTTCATGGGAAAGGTATAAACTCCCGAAAGCACATCCTATTTAAGGTTAACAATATGATTAACCTAACCCAAACGCAGCACTGGTCTAAAGTGAATAATTCCTTATATCGTTGAGAACCGTGAAATAGAGCCAACGCTTGGACAGTTCAAGGAGGGGTATGTTGGGAGTTGATACTTGGCCGCCGCAGGAGGTAATGCTGACTCCCGGCAAACGCGTCCTATTCCTGACCAAGGACTTGGAATTGGTTAGGAGGCAGCTCTACGAGGGACTCGATCTAAGGATGGAGGACCTCTCTGTGGAGGACCTCCTCGACGACATAAACACCGATGTAATGACACCGGCATGGGTATGCTTCGATCACGACCCAGCTGCCATCGCAGAGAACGCTTACGCTGGGCTCATGCACGAGGGCAGGAGGGTGATTGAGGAGGGCGCCCTAGTCAACGGCGGCTTCGAGGTAATAGTTAGCGGGCACCGAAAGGGAACGGGAAGCAGCCGTGAAACCGCTGCTCAGTGCGAGAGGTGGTCGGGAATCAGAATAGTGATTGCCGCCTCGTTCGCGCCCATACACGAGAGGAACAACATCAACCTGGGGCAGCTAATGGGGGACCACTCAGTTTTGGAAAGACTGCAGAACGGAGAACGCATCCCCCTCGAGGAGTTCACGGCCAAGTACGACCCAGTGACCAGGCTCATACTGGAGAACGGAGGCCTCCTGTCCTTTGCCAGACAGTTGAAGGAAGGAAGGGTCACTCTACCCAGCGTTAGGCCTGCAGGACGCCCGATGACGATGGCAGAGAAGATCATCTCGAGTAAGCTGATCGGAGCAGGAGACAAAGTGGCAAGCGTCGCACCGGGCGACGCAGTCCTCGCAGCGGTCGACGGCGGGTATTCACACGAATACACAACTGCGCAGGTCCACGCATTTCTTTCAGACGAGTACGGCGATGACTACGTCATCTCCAACCCCTCGAAGTTCGCTGTCTTCGAGGACCACCTACTATACGCCACCGACGTCCCTCGGTACGGCCCCTTTGTTCCAAAGATAGAGACTCTGAGGGAAATGCAGAGGGTATTCCAGAAGCACACAGGCGTAAGGGACTATTCGGCAGAGGACGGAGTTAGCCCGGGCATCTGCCACCAGGTGGCCCGAGAGGAGTTCATCGATGTTGGGGACTTCATACAGGCCACGGATAGCCACACCTGCATGGGAGGAGCTTCCAACGCTCTGACCTATGGCGTCGGCTCCAGTGAGTACGCAAACCTCGTTCACAACCAGTTTTCTTTCGTGAAAGTCCCCGAGAGCATAAGGTTCGAACTAGTCGGCAATCTTGATCCCGGATGCACTGCAAAGGACGTCATACTACACATCTTGGATAAATACGCTAAGAATTCAGACACATTGGACCGCTCCATGGAGTTCGGAGGGCCCGGGCTCTCCTCCCTGTCCATGGACGAGAGGGCAACTCTCTGCAACATGGCTACCGAATGCAGTGCGAAGACAGGAATTTGCGAGGCCGACGATCTGACCGTTCAGTGGCTATTGGAGAGAAGGGAAGACCTGACCGAGGAGGCCATCAGAGCCTCATTCGTAAGCCCGGACGAAGGCGCGACATACGACGGAGGCATCCACACAATCAACTTGGACGACATACGCCCCATGGTAGCCCACCCCGGAGATCCCGACAGGGGGATACCCTCCGATCCAACAAACGGGGCATACATCGACGAGTTGGGTGACATCGCCATAGACATCGCATACGCAGGGTCGTGCACTGCTGGGAAGGATGACGACTTCGCGTATTACGCGAAGGTGACGGAGGCCGCATTGGAGGCTGGAATGAAGGTGCATGAAGACGTCGAATGCTACATACAATTCGGCTCAAAGAGCGTCAAGGAGCTCTCGGCTAGGATGGGTTGGACCGCATTGTTCGAGGAAGCCGGCGTCAAGCTAATCGATCCGGGATGCGGCGCTTGCATAGGGGCGGGGCCAGGCATATCCGACAACTCGGAACAGGTCACGGTCTCCGCCATCAACAGAAACTTCCAGGGAAGGTCCGGCCCCGGCCGACTATACCTAGCCAGCCCCCTCACAGTGATGACTAGCGCTTTCACAGGAAAGATTTCCGCGTGGGCCCCGGATGTATTTGCCGAGTGAGAATTCAATCCCCTCGCCGCCTTGACACCAGCAGTATTCAATAGGCATCAGCGAACGCGATTGGGCAACCATAAGCAGGCCCCATGCCATTAGGGTACTGGGAGGACCTGATGGGGTGATTCGCATGGGTGAAGCAGAAGAAATCTCAAGCAAACAAAAGCAGATATCGATTAGCGAGTTCTTCGAGAAGAACAAACACTTTCTGGGGTTCGACACACTACAGAGGGCCGTAATCACGGCCGTCAAGGAAGCCGTCGACAACTCCTTGGACGCGTGCGAGGAAGCAAGGATTCTCCCCGACATCAGGATTGAACTCCACAGGACCAAGAGCGACGAGCTCCAAATGACAACCCAAGACAACGGCCCCGGGATCCCCAGAGACGCGATAGAGAACGTGTTCGGCAAGTTCCTCCTTGGCTCTAGGTTCCACGCCATCAGGCAGACAAGGGGTCAGCAGGGCATAGGAATCACAGGTGTGGTGATGTACAGCCAGCTAACAACGGGATCCAAGACGCTTGTAGTCTCCAAGATAAAGAGCGACTCATCGGCAGTTTACGTAGACCTAGGAATCGACACCAAGAAGAACAAGGCAATCAAGTCGGGCGAGAAAAGGGACGTCTGGGTAGATGAAATGACCGGGGAGGAAGTGTCCCACGGCCTGAGGATTAGGACACTGATGAAGGCCAAGTACCAGAGAGGAAAGCAATCTGTGTACCAATACCTCAGAATGACATCGATAGTGAATCCACATGCCTCGATTTCCCTAGTGGTCAGGGACAAGGACGGGGATGTCATAGAGGAGGGGCAGTGGATGAGGACCACTGACAAGCTCCCAAGGGTGGTGGAGGAGATCAAGCCCCATCCTCATGGAATCCACCTCGGCACCCTGCAGAGGATGATGAGGGAAGCACAGGACAGGAGGATGACGTCGTTCCTTAACAACAACTTCTCCGGCGTCACTAGAAGGGCCGCGAAGCAGATACTCGAAGTGGCCGAGATAGAAGAGACCAGGACCCCGAAGAGGATCAAGGCGGAGGAGGCGCAGGCGATAGTTTCAGCATTCCAAACCGTGAAACTGCTCAAGCCACCAATGGACTGTCTCTCCCCCATCGAGGACCTACTAATCAAGAAGGGACTCTCGAAGGCGATAGACTCCCGCTTCGCATCCACTGTGACCAGGAACCCATCAGTAAGCCAGGGCAACCCATTTCAGATCGAGGTAGGCCTCGTATTCGGAGGCGACATTTCATCAGACGGGCCAATAGAGATACTGAGGTTCGCCAACAGAGTCCCCCTGATGTACCAGCAGGGAGGATGCCTCCTGACCAAGGCTCTAGAGGCAGTGGACTGGAAGAGATATGGATTGGAGCAGCCCGGGGGAAGCGGCATTCCGAAGGGCCCAGCCGCGGTGCTCATACACCTAGCATCTACAAACGTCCAGTTCACCAGCGAGGCCAAGGAGGCTGTCTCATTCGACGAAGAGGTATTCGACGAGATACGCAAGGCGATGCTCGAAGTAGGAAGGGGCCTCAGGAACCACCTCAAGAAGAGCTCCCAGAGGAAGAAGGCCAAGGAGAAGTTCGAGCTCGTCAACATCATCCTCCCCGAGATATCCAAGAAATCCTCAGAGCTCCTAGACAGGGAGGAACCAGACCTGGCTCCTGTAATCACCCAGATCATGAATGCAGTGTTCCTCGAGGAGGAGCTGGTTTGGAACAAGGAGGAGAAGCTCTCCATGTGCTCTATCACCATCCACAACTACACGGCTAGGGCACGTGCTTACACGATACTGGCAAAATGGCCTGAAGGACCTGAAACGGCCATGTCACACAACCCCAGGGGAGGGAGGAAGGAGACCAAGGGCCTCTGGGCATGGAGGCTGGACACCCTTGACCCAGGAACATCCACGGTTCTCGAATTCGGGATATCAGGCCTGAGCAAGGGGGACTGGAACGAGACGGACATATTCTTCAGAGGCAACGGCGAGATAATCGGGGCCACCAAGATGGACGAGAAGCTCCTCGAGGAACAGCGCAAGACAGAGGCCTTGGAGGCTGCCATGGAGGAAGTACGCAAGAAGGAGAACGATGCGATCATCGACAGACTGGCTGTCAGGGCCGTGGAATCCCCGGTAGCCGCAGAGACAGAGGAGGGCCAAGAGGAACCGGCGGAGGAGCCGCTCCCAACAACCGGTGCCGAGTGGTTCGGCGTGGAAGGTGATGGCCAATGAGCGATGCCGCCCCCAGGAGGAACAAGGAGCAGGTGGTGGATGCTCTGCATGACGTGGCAGTCGAGATGCACAACAGGATGCAGAGGGGAGACCCTCCGCGAATGACGCTCCCTGTCAGGTCCAAGAGCAACATCTCGTTCGATAACAGGCTCGGGGTGTTCAAGTACGGCAAGAAGAAGACGGTGCGAGACGCAACCAGCCTCGGGTCAGCGAGGCAGCTCCTCCGGACGCTACACATCACGGAGTTCATCGAGGAGATGATAGACAGCGGGAAGTCATCCACCCTAAGGGAGATGTACTACATCTCGGAGGGATGGGGACACGGCAAGTTCGGCTCCCAGAACGAGAGCAACAACCTGGCAGAGGACCTGGAGATAGTCACAAAGTGCCTGAGGGAGGACTTCAAGCTGAGGCCTGAGGAGGATGGCGCCAGGATAATCGGAAACATCACGGTCGAGGAGAGGAACCGCCGAGGGGACTGGATGAGAATCAACTGCAGGGACGATGTGGGTGACTCCGGTTACGGGGTTCCATACAACGTCGAGAGCGAGAAGCTGAGGCTAGTCGACGAGGACATAGATTTCGTCATGGCTATAGAGACCGGTGGAATGTTCGACCGATTAGTCGAGAACGGGTTTGACGAAGAGGCTAGATGTGCCTTGGTCCATCTGAAGGGGCAGCCAGCGAGGTCGACCAGGAGGATTATGAGGAGGATTAGTGATGAGTGGAAGAAGCCGATAGTGGTGTTCGCCGACTGCGACCCCTGGTCGTTCAGGATATTCGCGAGCATAGCCTATGGAGCCATCAAGACCGCTCATATTTCGGAGTACCTAGCTACGAAGGAGGCGACATACCTCGGTATTACTGCTGACGACATCCTGGCCTACGACCTTCCGAGCGACGATCTGACCAAACAGGACAGCGGTGCTCTGGAGGCTGAGCTCAGTGATCCTAGGTTTTCATCGGGATACTGGCAGGAGCAGATCAAGCTCATGCAGGAGATGGGCAAGAAGGCGGAGCAGCAGTCTCTTGCCAAGTACGGCTTAGATTTCGTAACTGACACATATCTCCCTGAGAAGCTGGACGCAATAGGTTTGGGATATCGTTGATTTATTACGCTTCCAAACAATAAACTCGGTGTACTAAAAATTACCTTATGGTTTAATTATTGCACCTGAGCATGGATGAGCATGCCCGCAGTGATAGCCGGATACGCTAGGTCCCCATTCACCCCCGCGAAGAGGGGAGAGCTAGCCAGAACAAGACCCGATGACATAGCAGCAGCCGTGGTTAACGGCCTGATCAAGGAGACAGGCGTGGACCCCAGCCTGATTGAGGACCTGATAGTTGGAACCGCATTTCCAGAAGCCGAGCAGGGCTTCAACGTCGCTAGGATGATAACATTCCTCACGGACCTCCCCGAGACAGTCCCTGGAGTCACAATAAACCGTTTCTGCGGGTCTTCCATGCAGGCTATTCACGACGCCGCAGGGAGGATTTCCATGGGTGCGGGCGAGGCCTTCATCGCAGGAGGGGTAGAATCGATGACAAGGATCCCTATGACCGGATTCAACCCCATGCCAAACCCGAAGCTCAGCTCTGGATATCCAGAGGCATTCACCTCCATGGGCATCACCGCCGAAAACCTAGCTGAGAAGTATGGCATAGACAGGGAGACCCAGGAGAAATTCGCTATAGAGAGCCAGTCGCGTGCATCATCCGCGAGGGAGTCAGGAAACCTGTCTGGGGAGATTATCCCAATCGACACCACCGACGGAACGGTCGACGCCGACGGGTGCATCAGGCCGGATACCAACGCTGAGGGCCTAGCCGGACTCCGACTGGCATTCGATGCAAGTGGAACGGTCACAGCTGGAACCGCATCACCACTCACCGATGGTGCGGCATTCGTCCTAGTTTGCTCAGAGGAATTCGCATCCGAGCACGGCTTGAAGCCTCTCGCTAGGATACTGAGCACCTCTGTCTCGGGTTGCTCCCCTGAGATAATGGGAATAGGCCCAGTCGAGGCCACTAGGAAGGCCCTTGACAGAGCCGGCCTGACAATCGATGACGTAGATATCATAGAGCTCAATGAGGCATTCGCTGCACAGTCCCTCGCAGTCATACAGGAGTTGGGGCTTGACGTTTCAAAGGTCAACATCGAAGGAGGCGCAATAGCGCTAGGCCATCCATTGGGCGCCAGTGGAGCAAGAATCACAGGAAAGGCTGCGCAGTTGATGAGCAAGAGCGAGGCCAAGCATGCCCTTGCTACGATGTGTGTAGGCGGCGGTCAGGGAATCGCAACGGTACTAGAAAGAATGTAGGTGGTAGGATGGCAGGTTCGATAGAGAGGGTCGCTGTCATCGGCAGCGGTGTGATGGGCGCTGGCATAGCTGCCCATTGTGCAAATGCAGGATGCGAGGTCCTCCTTCTCGATATCGTCCCCAAGGACTCCGAGGACAGGAGTGCGCTAGCGAGAGATGCAATTCAGAAGATGCACAAGTCAAATCCCGAGATGCTCATGCACAAGCGCAACGCGAAGAGGATCACCCCGGGCAACATAGAGGATGACCTAGAGAAGCTGAAGGACTTCGATTGGGTAGTCGAGGTCATAATCGAGAACCTCGACATAAAGAGGACACTCTACTCGAATATATCCAAGCACATCGGGCCCAATACCATACTCTCCTCCAACACCTCCACTTTACCACGCTCCGAACTGGTCTCAGAGCTACCGGAAGACATCGCCTCCAGGTTCCTCATCACCCACTTCTTCAACCCGCCAAGGTACCTTCCTCTCCTAGAGGTAGTGACAGCCCCCGAGGTGGATGAGGCAACCGTTGAGAGATTCTGTACATTTGCTGATCTGGACCTAGGGAAGAGGGTCACAATGTGCAATGACAGGCCTGGTTTCATCGGCAACAGGCTAGGAGTCTACTTCATCCAGAGGGCATTCAAGGCCACATTGGATCATGACTTATCCATAGAGCAGGCCGATGCCATGCTCGGAAGGCCTATCGGTCTGCCCAAGACCGCTGTCTTCGCTCTGATGGATCTAGTAGGAATCGATCTAATCCCCCACGTAACTGGGAGCCTGCTCTCTCACCTCCCCGATGACGATCCATTCCACGAGATAGCCGGAACCGGTGAGGGGATTGTCATGTCAATGATCGATGACGGGTACACCGGGAGGAAGGGCAAGGGCGGCTTCTATCGACTAAACCGAGAGGGCGGAAAGAAGGTGAAGGAAGCAAGGAACCTCTCAACGGGAGAGTATCACACGGCCAACCGCAGGGCTGCGTTCCCCTCGGCCAAGATGGGCAAGAGAGGGCTCGCGCCCCTGATGGACTGCGATGACGACGGCGCCAGATTCGTGTCGGACGTGCTCCTCGACTCACTGTCTTACGCAGCACACATAGTACCGGACGTCAGCGACGACATATACTCAATTGATGGCGCGATGAAGGTAGGATACAACTGGAAGAGGGGGCCATTCGAGATGATGGACTCGATCGGGGCCTCCTCGATGGTCGAGAGGCTAAAGGCCACGGGCAGGAAGGTACCCAGCTTCCTGTCATTGGCCGCCGAGAAGGGATCTTTCTACGGCATAGAGGGCGGGGAAATCACAAGACTCTCTCCGAGCGGTGAAATGATAGTCGTGGAAAGGCCCGATGAGACCCTCAACGTGGCCGACCTCAAGAGGAGGGGCAAGCCACTGAAGAGAAACGGATCCGCCAGTATCTGGGACATGGGCGACGACGTCCTGTTGGTGGAGTATCACACCAAGATGAACGCCATGGATCCAATGAATATGGAGATGCTACTCAACGCAGTCGATATGGCCGAGACAGAGGGCCTGAAGGGGATAGTAATCGGGAACGACGCCTCGAACTTCTGCGCGGGGGCGAATCTGGGACTAGCACTGTTCGCAGCAAACCTCGCTGCTTGGAAGGACCTAGAGGATTTCATCGGGCTGGGCCAGGACACATATCAGACAGTCAAGTATTCCGAAATCCCCGTTGTAGCTGCTTCTGCAGGCATGTGTCTCGGTGGTGGGGCTGAGGTTCTAATGCACTGCGATGCTGTCCAAGCCCACTCTGAGTCATACGTAGGCTTGGTAGAGGTGGGCGTCGGTATCATCCCTGCATGGGGCGGGTGTAAGGAGCTCCTAGGGAGGTTGAATGACTTCGGACTAGCCAGCAAAGGGCCGATGGGGCCCGTCATGAAGGCATTTGAGTACATCGGAACGGCACAAGTCGCAAAGTCGGCCGAACAGGCCCGTTCAATGGGTTTCATTGGACCAGAGGACCGAATCACGATGAACAGGGACAGGCTTCTAGCAGATGCCAAGGCGAGGGTAATCGAGCTCTCCGAAGGCTATGAGCCACCCGAGCCCAGGAACTACTCACTTCCCGGCCCCACTGGCATGGCAGGCCTCCAACTCGCCCTCAACGATCTTGCTCTCTCTGGCATGGCAACCCCGCATGATGTGGTTGTTGCCACCGCCCTAGCGGAGATTCTATCAGGGGGAGACACGGACATCACTGAGAGCTTGGAGGAAGACGACATCCTGGCCATGGAAAAGTCCGCAATAGCGAGGCTCGGCAGGCATCCCGACACTCTGGACAGAATGCAACACATGCTTGAGACTGGCAAGCCACTGAGGAATTGAGGTGAGATAATGGTAGAGTACAATGCACCAGTCAGGGATTACGACTTCCTATTCAACGAGATGTTCGACGCTATCCCCATCGTTCAAAATCTGGGGTACGACTTCGACGCCGACTTCCTCTCGATGCTGATGGAGGGTTGGTCCGAGCACGCAAAGGAGGTTTGGCTTCCAATCAACCAGCTAGGGGACAGGGAGGGCCTGAAGTTCGATGATGGAAATATTTCGATGCCAGAGGAGTTCAAGTCCGCCTACAACGAGAGCATTGAGGGAGGCTGGCTTTCAACCGCATGCAAGCCCGAGCATGGGGGAATGGGAGTTCCAGTATTCTTCCAAGCCGTCACATGGGCAGAGATTGGCACCTCAACAAACATGGCGATGAGCGTCCTACCAGCCCTCTCTCTGGGGGTTTACGACGTCCTAACAGAGCACGGAGAAAAGGAACTCATAGACTACTTCGCCACTAATCTCGCTTCAGGCAAGTGGGCAGGCACGATGTGCCTGACCGAACCCCACGCTGGTACCGATCTTGGCATCATCACAACCAAGGCAGTACCACAGGACGACGGCTCATACACGGTCACTGGAACCAAGATTTTCATCACTTACGGAGAGCATGACATGACTGAGAACATCATCCATCTCGTCCTAGCCAAGACGCCCGGGGCCCCGGAAGGGACCAAGGGAATATCCCTGTTCCTTGTTCCAAAGTATCTTCCATCCGATTGGGAGTCGGGAGGTGTCGGGGGCCTTTCTCATGACCTAAGGGCCAACCACAACGGCGTAACCTGCTCTGGAAGCGAGGAGAAGATGGGCATCCACGCATCCCCAACCTGCGTCATGAATTTCGACGGCAGCGTGGGATGGAGAGTTGGTGACCTCCACAACGGAATGCCATTGATGTTCGAGATGATGAACAGGGAGCGACTTGCGACCGGGATGATGGGAATCGGCCTCGCCGAGATAGCCTATCAGAACTCATTGGCCTGGGCAAAGGAGAGGCGCCAAGGACGGGATTTGAAGGGCCCACAGGAACCAAACGAGAGTGCCGACAACATCCTAGTTCACCCAGATGTGAGGAGAATGCTCCTAGAAGCCAAGGTGAATACCGAGGGCTGCAGAGCGCTGGCGGCTTGGACCGGAATTCTGCTTGATCAGATGAATAGTGATGACAAGGAAGAGGCGGAAATGGCAGAAGCGCTGGTCGCCATGTTCACTCCCATAGTCAAAGCTCACTTCACAGATCTTGGCTGCGAGTCTGCCAGCACCTGTATGCAAGTCATGGGCGGAGCCGGGTATTGTACCGAATACGGAGTCGAGCAATTCTACAGGGACGTTAGAATCTCCAAGATTTGGGAGGGGACAAACGGAATCCAGGCACTCGATCTGGCAGGAAGGAAGATTACTCAGAATATGGGCAAGAATCTGAGGTACCTAATGTGGCCACTAACGGAGTTCATCGAGGAGAACAAGGAGATTCCAGAGATGGCGGAATTCAATAAGCCCCTTCACCAAGGAGTAAGGGGCCTACAACAACTCACCCTCCTGATGATAGCTGAAGGGCAGGCAAATCCGCATTTCCTGGCTTCTGGAGCAACTGATTACTGTCGGTATTTCGGAAATGTGCTTCTTGCGTATATGTGGGCTAGGATGGCAAAAATAGCGCTCGAGAGGAAAGGAGATCCCTTCTACGATGCGAAAATCGCCAGCGCTAGATACTTCTTCAAGAGAATATTCCCAGAGACAGTTGGCTTGGCAGCTAGGATTCAGTCAGGGCACAAGAACATCATGGACTACCCAGTGGAGATGATGTGATGACAGGAAAGGCCGGGCAGACCCTGAGGCTAAAGTTCAAGCGTGCATCAAAGAAGGCCTGGGAGCTCCCTGAAAAGCCAACAAATGAACAACTCCTGACCCTCTACGCTCTATTCAAGCAGGCTACAGAGGGCGATTGTGAGGGAAGGCCCAGGGGCGGCCTGAAAGAACGGGCGAAGTGGAAGGCATGGAACTCAATCTCTGGAACAAGCGAATCGGATGCCATGGAAAGATACTGTGAGTTAGTCGACTCACTTATGGGTGCCAATTAGGGGGGATTTGGTGCCAATAGATGACACCAAACTGGATTCCGAGTTCAGGGGACTGAAGAGCCGTCTGAAGTTCAGGACATTCACAGCTCTTTCAATGCCCACTGCTTGGTTCGCGGGCCTTAGGATGGATAAGCTGGATCACCAATCCTGTGTAACTTCTCTCCCGGGAGGTTGGAGGACACAGAACCCATTCAAAACGATGTATTGGGCAGTCCAAGGGATGGGTGCAGAGCTAGCGACGGGCGCTGCCCCCTTCGCAATGTCAAGGTCAATGACTGAGAATCTCCGGATGTTCGTTGTCGGAACGGAAGCAAAGTTCGTCAAGAGGGCCAAAGGGAGAATTACGTTCACATGCAATGACGTGGCTGCAGCACGGGAGGCCATAGAAGAAAGCATGGAGACGGGAGAAGCAGTAGAGAAGGACTTCATTTCCATAGGAAAGGACTCATCTGGTGAGGTGGTATCAGAATGGGTCTTCAAGTGGAACTTCCTCGTAACTGACAGGACGTGAGCAGGTGATCAGCACTAGGTTAACCGAAGACGCAGGCATCCAGTATCCGATAATTTGCGGCGCCATGTACCCCTGCTCGAATACTGAACTCGTCGCAGCCGCTTCGGAAGGAGGCGGAATTGCCATAGTGCAACCCGTGTCTGCAACCATGGTTCATGGATATGATAAGCCAGACACCAAAGAGGGACTGAGGGCCGCCATACGCCATATCAGATCCCTCACTTCCAAGCCGATAGGATTCAATGCCCTAATCGAGAAAGGCAGTGATAAGTACCTCAAGAGAATGTCAGAGTGGATTGACATAGCACTGGATGAGGGAATCAGGTTCTTCGTCACGTCTCTTGGAAAGCCAGACTGGGTTTGTGATAAGGTTCACGCCAAAGGTGGTGTAGTCTATCACGACGTTACGAATAGGTTCCATGCAGAGAAGGGCATTGAATGCGGTGTTGACGGATTGATTTGCGTCAACGACAGAGCAGGCGGCCATTTGGGACAAATGTCGATGGAAGAGATGTACGAAGCTCTCTCGGACATGGGGGTGCCCTTGATTTGCGCTGGTGGGATCGGAAGCGAAAAAGAGCTGAATGAGGCGTTGGAGATGGGGTATGACGGCGTTCAAATGGGAACCAGGTTCATCGCCACTGACGAGTGCACCACTCCCCAGGATTACAAGGATGCCATCGTGGAAGCCAAGGAGGAAGACATCACATGGACCACAAAACTCACGGGCGTGCCCATCGCGATAATCAGCACGAGCGGAACGAAGCAGCATAACAACTGGCTAATCAGAAGACTGCTCAATAGCAGGTTCAAGCATAGGACTAGGGTCCTGATCACATCAATATCTTTCTGGAGGATGAGGGCACTAGCGAGAGGAAAGAAGAACTCCTCAAAGGATCTGTGGTCAGCTGGTAAGAGCGTGGAGACAGTCAATAGCGTGGAATCGGCAACTACAATCATGAGGAGACTGGGCGAGTCACTGGAGTCGAACAAGAAGCTAATACAAGATTAACTCAACAACCTCACTTGCTGTGCGTCTCCCACAACTCCGAACCCGAACCTCTCTTCCAAGGCCCTTGATACCAACTTGAAATCAGAATCCCTTGTTGCCACCACAATGCTGCCAATTCCCTCATGGGCCCCATTGGCAACTACCGCTGCCTCCCTCATGATATCGCAATCTCCTATTTCGGGGTATATTTCCGCCCCCCCTATTTTGGTCCTCGGAGCGACTTCATCATGGCGCTCTCTCTTGTGCTGATCGACTATTCTGAAAATCTCCTCATGGCCCAATAGGAATTCTTCCAACTCCACTTCTGATCTCTGCTTACTATCAACACTGCTGACCCAGCTTTCGAAGTCAGAAAGCACCCCCTCCACCTTTTCTCTGAGAGTGGATTCTGAAACCTTCTCAGCCCAAGCCTTTCTGTCGACATATGTGTTGCTGAACAGCCTAATTACGGAATCTGGGCTCTTTGTTCTATTCAGGAACTCTCTCTTCGCGGCCTTTGGAATCGACAGCAATATCTCGTCATTGCCCCTCCTACGTCTAATCATCCAGTGAAAGGCCCTGTCTACTGTCCAATCTAGGCTACCAAGGCTGTCTCCAGAAATATCCCTTAGAAGGTCATCCTTGAGCGCGTCTATCAGGATGTTTGTATCGATAAGGACCAGTGGCCTGAGTGGGAGCGATTTGAGGTTCTTCCTTTCCCTGATGGAGATGTTATCTCTTTGCCTGGTAAAGAGTATTCTTTGAGAATCCTTGAGCCTCTTGTTTCCTGCAGTATCGAACTTCCCGGAACTAATTGCCCTCTCATACAGACGCAGGCCTCGAATAGGACTCTTCTCCGATATCTGCTCAATTATCGTAACTAGCTTCAAGGTGCTATCTCCCTCTATCATCGCGGACTCGAAGTCATGGTCTAGCTCGGTCATTGTAGACTGTGTGGAGTGACCCAACTTCCTCTTCGCAGCCTTCACCCTCCCTCTGAAGGGATCAGGAGGGAGATCTCGCTCATCAGGGTACATCAAGAGTGATTCCAATCCCTCCAGCCTCGAAACAACCTCGCCGTCTTCATTTTCCTGATCATTAGATACATACTGAATAACCCTCGTTGTTGCCTCATTGCTCCTGCCCTCTATTTGATCCAAACAAACTCTGAGGTAGAGCTTGAATCTCTTTGTTACTGAGGCCGAAATAGTCGGATACTCCTCAATCAATGAAACGGCGTCTTTCCAGCAACCCCCATGGGCGAATGAGATGAGCGACCACCTCAGGAAAGTCGCAGACTTCTCCAAGTCGTCCCCCATTGTCCTCATAGCGGCCTCTCTGTGTGACCAAGCAGAACCTGCAAAGTCGCCCTTGCTTTCCAATAGTGCCGCCCGAACAACTTGGTGTTCCACGGCGGCTCTATTGTTCACATTGTACCAAGAATCCAGACTTTCAATGCCAATTCTATGTTCAAAAACCAAATCTGATGCAAATCTGATCGTCTTCATAGAAACCGCCTCATCTGAAATCAGATTTTCAAGAGATGAAATCGCCGAATTCCTTCTAGGAGGCTCCCCACTCTGCAGATCAACAGCCGCTCTGTTCAGGATTAGTGCGTTAACCAATGCCTCGAAGAGCCTCCTCTCAATTGTCTCTAGGTCGCTATTATCAACAGAGTTCGTCAACGCCTCGATGCTTTTTTCTCGGACCACATCGTCCCCCTCGGGAGAAAGGGCATTACGTATCTCATTCAATGCCCGCTCGCCCTTGTGGTCAAGCTTTTTGTTTACAGCGTCAAGATTTCCGGTAATGCCGTCCAGGAGCGATATCAGTCCTATGCTCACGTCGCTAAGAACGCCGTCCTCTTCTGCGACATCAATCGAAAGTAGTGCGGTTTTTCGTGCCTCTTCAAGATCCTTCGCAATCCCAGCCGCTTCACCAGCACCAACCATGTGCCAAGCCATCATTGCACGGAAGGGGTATGCCCTAGGAAGAGACTTATCCTCTATCAAAGACTCCGCCAAACCTCCGATCTCAGCAGTCCTGGTAAACGCAGAAATGATGTCGTCCGTGTGTCTGATTGAATCCACGGAGCTTAGCTTGCTCGCTGCATGAAGCCGAACCGAACTGGTGGAAGCGTCATGTCTTAGAATCAGTAGAATTCCTTCCTCATTTGACGACTCGTCAATATATTTCTTCAACGAGCGTTCAATTTCTCCAGATTCATCCAATTCTAGTAGCTCAAGACAAGCCCCCACATTTTCTATGGAAGAGACACTGGCTCCACTAACGTACCCAATTGCACTCTCCTTCTCGTCTGAATTAATCAAATCATAAGAAATAGACCACCCAAGCACGTCTGGAATTTCCAATCCCCTGTCTTCAAGCAAAACAGCCCCACTAACCTTCTCCTCCAATGAAGGCGATCCAACACCCTCGTCAAAGCCCTTCCAAGATTCTATCCTCAATGCGACTGAGAGTGCATCCTCATCGGTACACGCGGAAGCCTCCTTCCAATTGCTAAATTCCCCCCCTCTCGCTCTAATGAGCTCGGCGTGTTTGGAAGAAACCACCGAGCAATCCCCCTCCACCCCATCTAAAACTTCCAAGGCTCTTGTAGAGCCACATGCAGCCAGAAGTATCCCCTCGAGGAGGCCTCCCCCGCCGCTCAAACCTTCTAGGGAAGGAGACATCCACTCTTCCCATTGAGAGGGACGGGCTCTGCCCGACAAGTCTCGCTGAATGTTCTTCAGGGCCTTCATCTGAGAGGCAGTAAGCTTCTGAGGAACGTCCAAGATAAGCCACTCTCGCAGAGAAGAAAAGTCTCCATGATCAAACATCGCTGCTTCTATCCAAGCACTCGAATCTCCGGATCCTCCTTCAGGCTGAACAACAGGAAACAAGCCCAACTCTGCTAGCAAGGGCGACTCGCGCGCCATCCTCTCCCAGACAGGGTGAATTCCCAACGCGCACTCCTGCCTAATTGAATCCATGTCTGAGTCCATGCTATCGTTCCAAGCCCCCTTCATTCTATCCTTCTGCACGATTAGTACAGCCAGTCGATAGCCCGCAGGAAGGGGGCCACCAATCACACTCATCGGTGATGCAACCCTGTCCTCTATGCCTCGAACGCGGCCTCTGCCGCCTCTCCTCCCAACCCTTCTAGTGCGAGAAAACCCTCCAACTTCGGCCTCCATTCCGGCACTATCACCAGCAACCCTGCCAGCACCAATCATCGCCAAAGCCTTCCATTCTACATCCAATAGTTCCCACGAGGATGACTTTGTAATCTCCTTTTTGCGCCTGACTTCGTCATCACCCGCCCTACTGAGCATTTCCAAGCAATCTAGTAGATACTCCTCCATCAGATTGCCTCGGTGTTTAGCCCGAGTAGACCGTGTACATCAACACATCGCCTTGCATAGCAAGGCGTCATGGAGAGGACTCAAGACGGACAATCCATACCACGGTGCATGGATGTAGTCCGCGCCGCGGTTCTACTGGTCCACCCAATACTGGCATTGCTGCTAATCAGGTTATTCTTCAGACAGAGATCGTGGAGAAAAACCTCAACGTCTCTGAAATCCGAGGAGAGGGAAGAATCGCTTCAGGAACATCAGAATGCGGGTGATGCAGCCATGCTTTACCTCCTGGGAATAATATCAATTGCATTCATCGCCCAAATCGGGAGAGCGATTCTTGAGGGCAAGCCAGCACTCGAATATGTAATTCCGGGCCATTACCACGGATGGGCAGGAATCCTTGCTCTGCTTCTGATGACAATTCTGTGGCGCCTTGGAAGGAAAACTAGAGATCTGAAGAAGGAAGGAAAAGCACACTCCAGATCAAGAGACCTCCATGGCAGAATGAGCGACGTGATGGCAATCCTAGTTGTCATACATGCATTCTTGGGATTCCTATATCTCTTGGAATTGTTCTGACTAACGCATCCCGGGCTTCCAGAATTGCAGAGGTACTGGAGAATCTCTTCTCATGGCCCTGAAAGCGAGATGATCGGCTCGCTCATTCCATCTGTGCCCCCTATGGGCACGCACATGCTCCCATTCTAAGCTACAGGCTCTGGACACCTCCTCCCAGAGACTTTGAACATGTTTGGCCAAATCCACATTGGCCTTCGCCTTCCACGCACTTGAAGATACATTACCAGCGTAATTAGAATCAGTCCTAATCACCACTCCCTCTATGTCTGATTTGACAAGTATCCATCTCAGAGCGTGGGCAATTGCACTGAGCTCTGCCGTGTTGTTTGATCCGACCTCTGCTCCTAGGAAATCACCCTCCTCAGGGTCAGTCACAACCCGGCCACATTTCTCTGCAACCAAGTCACCCTGCCCCTTTCCAGCACCGCTAT
>JAYZLP010000031.1:0-29220 GCA_036154155.1 Thermoplasmatota archaeon
CCGAGGGTCACATGGAGGATGCAATAGCCGATTCCCATGTGGAACTTATCCACTACCACGACCACTGGTTCCAGGTGAACGACCCCTTCGGGAGCAACAGTACCGAGGAACGCTGGGAGTCCATGTATGGCCATGCGGTTACCGAGATAGGGGGGGCACCCCACTTGGCACCGACCAGCATCATCGATGGAGAGAGGATGCACTTCGGGACTCGAGCGAAGACCGACTCACTTACGGAAGACTACAGGACCTCGATTTCTGAGGGCTCTTCGGCTCCGCTGACCGGGCATATTGAGATGTCCATTTCCGTCCCAGAAAACCCGGAGCAGGGCATTGAGGTAATGTGGGACATTTCCGGTCTGACATACGGCTGCGAGGACGACTGCCCCCCTCTGTCTCTGAGCCCGTGGATCATGTTCGTCGAGGAGACAGCCCACTACCCAGAGGGTTCCAACGGTCTCGAAGACTACTCACACGTCTTGAGGGAGACACTCCAGCTACAGGGGGAAGAGGGGACTATCTCCGTGATCCCCCCTTCAAACTGGGATGACGATGATATGTCTGTGGTCTTGATAGTAGACTGGGAGCAGGAGGTTTCCGATAGCGGCTCTCCTCTTCCAGCAGCTGGACTGTTGACTCTTCTCTGTAGCCTCGCTGCACTCGTGCCCCGTCGAACCAGTCAATGACAACAACTCCCTCGACTGACTATCAGTTGGGTTGAATAACCCCTGCCGGGGATGGCATACGCTCGGAGGTGTCGAATGTCAACCGGAGAGAGTTCCCTGTCAATCGAGGAAACCGTCCCCGGACCTATTCCCAATTGGCTTTTCGAACACCTCGTCAACCAGGCCATAGACCCACGACCAACATCAGGAGGAGGCCCCTCGAAGATTCTGGTTATCTATCCAAACGAAGAGAGCCGAAGGGAGGTAATGAACAGAATTAGCAAATTGGGTTTCGCCTTCGATCGTAATTGTCACCACACTATGAACTCATTAAAATCGGCACTTCTGGCTGATTTGAGGCTGCCGAGGAGACTTTCCACCGGTCCGGCATTCGAGGCTATCCTTCATGATGCCTGCACCTCCGCTGCAGCCAACCTCTCCTTCCCAGCCATCAACCCACTCCCAGATATGCCATGGGGTCTAGGTAAAACAAAGTCCTTGTCAGAGTTACATCGCTTCCTCTCCCTTCAAGATGCATTGGAATCATGGGACGGACCAGGAATCAAATCGCTCTCTATGATTCTCCACGACTTGGAAAGAAAACTGGGAGGCACTCATCCAGATTTCGTCTCTGCTCGAATTCATGCCAACTTATCGGACAATCAAATCCCATTCACCTTGAAGGATATCGATGGGATAGTTTTCCTTAATCATCCGCCATCATTCCCAGAATCTCATGCTAACATATTGCTCGCTCTATCTGAAATACGTCCCATTCATCAACTCACAAATCCAGGAAGCTTCAGACTAGGACATCACGGTTTTCAACTTCAGGACAAAAATCCCATCAGTTCCGCTTCTGAGATCCCTTCTTGGGTCCCTAGTCATGATATTGTAGATATCGAGGAAGCACAATCCTTCCAGAGGGTCATGCTACAAAGTGAGGACCATGCATTTGATGCCGCACTCTCAATTATCAAGGAAGAGTTGCAAGAAAACGACAACACAAGCGTGTTGATTGTAGACCCCTCTTTAGAAGACAGCATCGGCAAATGGACAAGAATGCTGAGAAATTTAGGCCAGTCCACCCAAGATAGAGAAACTCCATTGATCAGCACGCCGGCGGGATTCTGGTTTTACCAACTATGCAACACCGGTCATGGAACAAACTCCTTCTCCATGGAGGATATCAGGACCCTTTCAACGCAAGTCTCCATTAGTCCATTCGATAAAGTACTCGAACACCCCTCCTCATCAGAAATAACCCCTGCAGCCAATCCTGACCTAATTTCCACCTTTGCCAGATCAGAACACATTCTAGGAGGCACGGGGGCACTATCGAGGTGGTTAGACACTCTTGGAAAGCCGCCCAAATCCGATGAAATCGGTCCGGACAAAGAATCAACACAGTGGTGGCTGCTTTCCCTTTCCTGTTCTATGAAGCCCCTATTGAGGAGGGAAGATAGGGAATTGCTGGAAAGAGAAGATATCTACGTTGGGTGCTATACTGGAGAAAAATTACCAGTCCAGGAACCTCCTAAAGATGCGGACGAATGGCTCAGAAATATCAGCAATATACTGATTCAAGACGATAACAGAATTTCCCTAGATGGCAATACAATTCCACCTGCAATAGTAGTCCAGAGGATATTATCTGAGCATAGGGCTCTCAGACAGCTCCAGTCGACACTAGGGTCAGATCCAGTCAAGAACGGGCCAGAATGGGTTCAGGAAATCTCTCACTTGATTAAGTCACTAAACATGTCTAGCAATCCTCTGAATACAAGCAGAATTAGGGTAATGAGCCCGGCAATGACGTTGGGTTGCTCTTCTGACTTACTAATAATGGCTAACGTCTCAAGCTCTTCGTGGAAATTGAAGGTTCCAAAATTTGCATTCTTGGGGGACAGTGAGAGGCACTCAAGCAACCTACTGGGCCCGGAGGGCCCAATCATGGATGCCAGACATTTCCTTTCCAACATACTCCATTGCTCATCCAGGGTGATAATCCTAGACCCAAGCCTAGACTCATCCTCACCAGCAGCTGCACCCATCAGGGAGATCACCGTCGATCATGGTGAAGAGCCAGAGATTTTCGAGTATGATGAGAAACATCCATTGGGCCCCAGAGACAAGAGACAGTCAGAAGGTTCCCAATTAATTCGGATGATATCCCCTGAAAGGCCACCACTGAATCCCGACTCAATCTCAATTCCCCTTGACGTGGATCTTCAGAGAGACAGGGAGGCGCGCCAGCCCAAAAACACAGGTCCCGATGGGCACTACTCAGACTCCGCTTTGAATCACTTTGTCTCAATTGATACAGGGCTACTCACCAAATCAGGGAATACGTATGTTGACGAAGACGGCAACAAGCATACCCCAAGGAGCTCGAATAGATGGCCAGTTTTTCCCCCAATAGACCCTCGACCACTTTCGCCAAATGCCACTGGATCCACAGTCTCTGATGCTAGACATGGCCATCTCGAAGGTCCAATTCAGAATGTCAGAGTATGGTCTGCTAGCAGACTTCAGGAGTGGGCGAGATGCCCTCGAAGGGGATGGCTGGCCAGTGGACTCAGAGCTAGGGAAGACGAGAGCCAATCCGAAGACCTAGACCAGAGAGTCCATGGAGATTTGATGCACGATATCCACTATGACCTCCTCCACGAAGTTCTGGGGATGGAGATGGGGGAAGAGAGGGATTTGGATAGAGTGCTCAGAGGGGAATCTCCAATCAGCATAGGAAAATCAGGGATCGCCGGAGAATCCCTGATGAAAACAGCCCTAGAGTCTCTAGACTCCAGGGCCCGCTGGCTGGAAAGGACAGACGCCACCTCGACCCATTGGCGTAAAGAACTGTCAGGAATGGACCTAGGAGAGTGGAGAGACTGGCTTTCGAATCCTGAACCGAAGTCAGTTTCCGGTAGGGTCGGAGCCATGATATCCTCTGAACTCAGGGCCTCCGAAGCAATGCCAATAGCGATGGAGTGGGATATCTCCGGTCCGGATAAATCAGGAACTGAGATATCCCTGAGTCCGCAACTTTCCAACTCCGAACCCAAAGGAACCCAACCGATTCTAGTCAGAGGCTGGATCGACAGGGTGGACCTACTTCCCCATGACAAATCAGGTGAGGTTTGGGTGGATGAGGCCGGAAGCGAAACTGTTGCTCCTATGAGGATTCATGATTCAGGCTGGAAACCTAGGAGGCTCGTCGCCATAAGGGATCTGAAGACCTCTATCGGTAAGACACCAGGGGAAAGACACAGGACAGGACTTCTCGACGAACTGCAGTTGGCAATATACTCGAGAGCATGGGAGGTAAACCACCCGGGAGACCTAGTCGTTGGAGCCGGCATATCCCTGTTCGGGCACGATTCCGAGCACTGTATCGAAATTTCAGAAGATTTCGTTGGGATTGAGGAAATAGGTGAGGTGACGGGATTAACCAGGCAACTTTTCAGATTCGCCGATGAGAAAGTCGACAGTAATAGCGACCCATTCCGGGCATGGCTTGCTCACCGACTCTCGGTTGCCCTGAAGATAGCAAAATCCGCCTCAAACGGGAAAGTACACCCAACCCCGTCCAAGGCATCCTGCAGATACTGCCCAGTCAAGAGTGCCTGTGACGTCAGATTGGAGGATGATTTCTGATGCTCCTGAATATCGGTCAGCGACTGGCACTAAATATCGACTCCCACATAGTAGTCGACGCAGGTGCAGGGACCGGCAAGACCAGTACGATTGTTGACAGGGTGATTCAACACTATCTCTCCAGCGACCAGAGGGCAACCAGACTGACACCTATCCCCGAGAGGCCACCACGCCCAGGAGGGGGAACGCACATCGCAGCTCCTGCAGATATCAGTGACCCCAGAAATTGGCCCGGCCTCCTTCCCGGCGAAGTGGTACTACTGACCTTCACAAACAAGGCTGCGGATGAGATGAAAGACAGACTAAGGTCGAAGATCCAAGACCTGAACATCAAGGATGAATCAAGAGTCGCAAATATCGGAGATCCCGAGATGCTTCTAGCCCAACTAGAGGACGCCCCAGTAGGTACGATAGACTCCTTTTTCAACCAGCTAGTTTCTCCGTTCAAGAACCTCTTGGGAGACGCATACAGCCAGGATAAGATATCAGATGCAGCTAGGGAACTTGCCATAGACGAGGCGATAAACACCCTCTGGAGACTACCTAGTTCGAGTTCAAGAATAGGAGATGCGGTAGATGCAGGAGTGGGAGGCGAGATCGCTGAGAAGGTACTCGAAGCCAGAGACCGGATAGCAAGGATGTACCATGGAAGGTGGACAGCTTCTAGGATTCTGAGGGGCCTAGTAAGAAACTCGATATTCATAGACGAGGGAGTGCGGACGATATCCAACTACAAAGGTGAAATAGACAAAGAAATGCTCCTGAGTAGGATATTGTCTTCGATAGATCCGAGGAGAATAGAACAAGTATTCCTCGATCTACAAGTGATTACGGCCGACTTCTGCGAACTAGTCAAAAGAAACACGACCCATTTCGCCCCACAAGGGTGGCCTGCAGAATCTAGGATGGCATGCATGGACTCCCTGTCGAAGTCACAGCCAACGGACCCATGGGAGCAACTCGTATGGATCAGCCATCATTTGCAATGTACGGCTTCCAGAGCTTCGTTGCTGAAAAGGCCCGGCAAAGACCCTCCGAAAATCTTCCCTGGTGTCTCCAAGACTCTCCCAGACGACTCAAAATGGCCCAGAGGGATAGAAACTATTGGGAAGATTTCCGATAAATCCGCCAAAGAAAAACTCAGGTCCCAGATGGATGAAATATACAATAGGATAAATGGATGGTATAACACTGAGAATGGGAGAACTGTCCTACATTACGCACAGCTTGCAATGCAATTGGATACCCGCCAACCTCCTTGCTCGCCAGAAGAAAGAGATCCCTACTCAGAATCTTTTCCAGAGGAGGTTCCCGAAAGACTCCCATTCGGGAAGATGCCATCTGATTTTCACTTCAGTCTAGATGGAGAGGTACAGAATCTCAACGATTTGAGACTAGTCCATCTGGGATTCAAGGGAATACTGAAGAAGATCAAAGACACCAATGAGGTGGATGATTTCAGTGACATTCAGAGACTTATCGGAGACCTACTATTGGCGAATTGCCCTGAAGTGTGCAAGGACTTCTACCCCAAGCAGATTATAGCATCTTTGGACTCCATGGGTGAAAGTCCCTGGAGAGACGACCATATTTACTCGGCCTTCAACGAACTCGAGAATCTAGAAAAGACCCCCACGCTAGCTGCAGAGTCATCGGGAAGACTCAGCGAAATAAGACAAGACTTGGAGAGAAGAGTAACTACACTGAAGAAAATAAGAAGGAGGTATAGGGCCTTCATCATCGACGAGGCACAGGACAACTCCCCACTCCAATGGAGGCTATTGTCCAGATTGTGGGGGCCCAGGGAGAATGTTCCCAGTGACCCTCCGCCACCAGACACACAATGGCAGCCAACTATTTGCTATGTGGGAGACGTTAAGCAGAGCATTTACGCCTTCAGGCAGGCGGAAGTTGCAGGATTCTTGGAGTACTCCAAACACCTGATGTCCGTGAATGACCATGAATTCTCCAGCGTCAGCGAACTAACAAGTAGTCCTGAACTGAGGAGATTCGACGAGAGTAGGGACCCTAGGAACACAATTTCATCCGGCTTTACCAAAGCATCTAGGATTGCCGAGAATGCAGGCTTGGATCTAATTGAATGGATCCCCTTCGATATTTCCGACCAACACCTCCCAACGCCCGACGAAGAAGAGGTAAATCTACGTCGACGAGGGATGATCAGACTCAAAGTAAACTACAGAACAGACGGAGGACTTCTGAACGTAATGGACGAATGGTGGAAGGACATATTCTCGGAAAGACATAGGGGTTTGCCAGATGGAAACTTCTACGCCTCCCCCCAACCACTGTTTCCAAGCCCAGAGAAAGGTGCAGCCCCCGGCTCCTTGGAGTGGATATGCCCCGTTATGAGTGGCGGGAAAGAAAACCCGCCTGTCGAACTGACCACTCCTTTAGATCCATTCAGCGATGGACCCCCCGACTCGATAGAAAGACAGTCTCTGTTAATTGCAAAGAGAGTAAGGAACCTCATTGACGGATCACCCATCAGGGTCTTGGGCTCTTCAGGAAATTGGAACCAACTTCCCGAAGAGGATCCTGTATCCCCAAGCGACATCATGATACTTCTTCCGAGCAGGAGCGCTTTGAGGGACCCCATAGTACGACAACTCTCTCTGGCAGGAGTAACTTCTCAGGTTGACAGGGAGGGCGGTCTACTGGACAGGCCCGTAGCCCACTCACTCAATGGCCTACTCCAGCTTCTGGCACGTCCGACATCCAGACACAATGCTGCATGGGTCGCTAGAAGTAGCATAGTCGGGCTGAATGACAGCAGCCTTCAGGAGCTACTGGTTGGAGCCGGCGAAAATGAGAACTTAGTATCCAGGATGGCTGAGATATCAGCTAACGAACGTCTTACGAGATTAATTTCCAGATGGGAACAACTTGCCCATTCAGGCCGTGTAATAGATGCATTGGAGGAATCAATAGACAACTCCGATCTATTAGTAGCCAACAATGGCCCCGGAGACAGGCAAGACGCTGATGAATTCATCTCGCTAATCAAGTCGCTTTCAAAGGAGTTCGGAGGGGACCCATCGATTATTGCAGACAGGGTGTCCGCAATCAGAGAAAGCGACTCATCGGCACTAGAGGCATCCTCCCCCAAACAGAATGAGGCTGTCAGGATAATGACCATACATGGCTCGAAGGGTTTGCAATCAAAGGTAGTCATACTCGCCGATGTCTTCTCCGGAAGGCAGACAAACCTCAGGAACGAGTACACCAACAGGATCATCGTCACACCGGAAATGTTCGGTGGGAGGCCCAAACCATGGCCAATCAGTAAATCAGGCAAGGATCACCCGCACTCCCCTCTTTGGAGACACCTCATAATGACCCACACCGAAAGAAAGGAGGCAGAGTCGAGAAGGCTCCTCTACGTCGCAGCCACAAGAGCCGAGAATAAGCTGATCATATCCGGTTCACCCAAGGGAACAGAGTGGAATAACCCAGTGGGAGAGGGTCTATACTTGCCATGGACATACTCCAAACCCATCCCCCAATTGGGCCAGATGTGGCTGGAATCACTACGTCATGGCTCATGGAGAAGAAGCGAATTCGGCCATGAAGATGAAGACGACTCATTTTGGTTGAGAGAGAAAGACAAGCTTGGACCATACTCGGGAACCATCAATGGAGGCCATCGTTTGATCAATCCAGTGAGTGCGCTCATTGAAGGATTCCTCGGCTCCAAAACGACCCCCGGTTTCGCACTGATACATCACCCTGACTGCCTCGACACCACCGACGACCACAGGGGCCCACTAACCCCCCTCCAGAGGATTGAGATGGTAAGTGACGCAGCCCAAGAGTCATCCAGAAAGCCAATCCCCCCTATGCCAGCCCCCAGGGAAGATCACTCCAATAGGGTCAGGGTTTCGCCTCACAGGATATCGGTCCTTCAGATGTGCAGACGAAGATACTGGCTTGAGACAAGAGCAGGTATGAAATCAGATTTTTTCGCCCCTAAGTCCGATTACGAGGAGGAATCAAAACTCCCCAGAGGCGTAACTGCTGCCACTCTGGGCAAGGTTGTCCACAGGGCCTTCGAGATAGGCCTCGGTAACCCAGGTCCCCTCGATGCAGCCAATGCCGGACTGCCCGACTCATGGACGGCAGCTGTTCCAGATAAGCTGGAGGACTCTTCCGTGATAAACCAGGTTCTCGACGAGCTCCTCCCTCCCGGGGCCGATAGGGAGGGATGCAGCTCACTAACCCAGGCCATCCTCTCCAGAGTCAAGGAAGGGCCTCTCGGTGACCTAGTATCCGGAAAAGGGAACAGGGGAAGCAAGGTCGAGGGACTGAGGACCGAAATGCCATTCCACTTGTCCAGAAGATCGACAATAGACCCGATAGTCAGATCTAGATGGACCCCAGATGGCCCAGAGCCGCTATCCACTATAGAAGAGGTAGAAGTTGAGATGGATGGAGTGATCGACTTAGTCCTCTGCACGGTCTCCGACCGAGGAAGGGCCATCAGGCCAATCGACCTCAAGACCGAGGAGGCCTTCAGGGTGAAATCCGATGTCAGAGAGGGACTGATGGAGCCACTTGGCAACTTCAACATCGAGCCAGCCTGCGACTCAGAATTTGAGATGCTAGAGAGTCATGGAATGCAATTAGCACTCTACTACCTAGCTCTCTCCACAATAGAGGCGGAGCGGAAAAGGAGGAATCTCCCATATCGAAAGGTGCTGAGGCCGGCCATACTGGTCGGCATTACAGGGAGGGTGGTGGAGTACCCCGAAGACATGTTCAGAACCACGGTTGAAAAATTGGACCAGTTACTGTCCAGCGCAGCCACTATGTCATTACAACCAGAGTCCAAAATCTCAGAATACCACTGCTCTTGTGGAAACTGCCCATAGGCGAACTAACTCCGCTCTTGGCAGAAGGGTCCATTTGTGCAAGCCCCCACACAGGCCCATGTCAGATGTCCTGGACCGAATGATGGAGCGTAGTGATGAGCTTTGGGAGGACTCAATACTGCCGTCCCTAGGTGAATTCATAGAGATCAAGGCTCTCTCGCCTCTTTTCGAGCCAGATTGGAAGTCCCTGGGGGAATTGGACGCAACAATCGATCTCTTCTGCGGTTGGCTGGATAAGCAGGAAATTTCTGGAATGAGCTATGAGAAGCACACCATTGAGGGGAAATCCCCGGTCCTTCTTGTTACCATAGAAGGAAATGGCCCCGGAGAAGTGGTATTCTACTCCCATTTGGACAAACAACCCTCCAAGCCAGAGTTGTGGTCAGAAGGGCTCCACCCACTCAAGCCAGTAAGAAATGACCCGTGGCTATATGGTAGGGGGTCTATCGACGACGGATATGGTGGCTACCTTTGTGTGACTTCGGTCAAACTCCTTCAGGAGTTTGGAATGCCACACCCAAAATGCACCTTCCTGATTGAAACCTGCGAGGAGTCCGGATCCTTCGATCTCCCTCCGTACTTGGATCTTCTCAGTGACGACCTAGGGGACCCGGACATGATCGTGGTCATGGACAGCGGGGGGCCGGACTATGACCACATCTGGATGACCGAGGCACTCAGGGGACTCGTCTCCGGGACCCTTTCTGTGAAGGTATCCCATGAGGGCATACACTCGGGCAACTCCGGGGGCTCGATTCCATCTTCATTCAGGATAGCAAGGACCCTTCTTGACAGGGTAGAGGACTCTGAAACCGGAAGGATACTGATCCCAGAGATGTACGTTGACGTAGACCCAGACCTCAAGGCGAAGGCGGACTCGCTAGCCTCAGTCGTTGGCAACTCGATATGGGAGCAATTTCCAACTGTAGACTCCCTGACCCCAGTCGCCGATAGCGTTTCAGAGATGATACTGGGCATGAACTGGCTACCGTCCCTGTGCGTTATCGGCGCTGATGGAATGCCGCCCGTGCAAGTAGCCGGCAATGTCCTCAGGACAAATACGGATCTGAAGCTGAGTTTTAGGATACCTCCGGGCGTTGATGCTGACTCCCTCGAGCCAATCATCAAGAGGACCCTGGAGGCCGACCCACCATATGGCGCAGAAGTCACGTTCACCCTGGATTCCTCGGCCAATGGTTTCGACGCACCTCCTCTGGAAGGGGCTGTAAAGGAAGCAATTCACGAGGCTTCGATGCACCTCTCGGGACTGCCCCCTCTGGCTACATGGATAGGCGGGACGATACCATTCATGGCCATGATGCAGGGCAGGTACCCAGAGGCCAAGTTCCTCTGCACGGGGCCATCCGGTCCGGGGAACAACGCCCACGGGCCTGACGAGAAGCTGCACATCCCCTCTGCGAAGAGGCTCACTGCGGTCCTGTCTTCCACCATAGCCGCAATATCTTCGTAAATGGCGATAATGCGATATTTATCGCCCCCATATTCCGCCGGGGTTAAAGGGGAAGCGTGGCCCGAGTTGTTTGAGGGGAACCATGAGCGAGGAAGAGCAAGTTCCGGCCGCGGAGGACAACGTCCACGAGCAGCTGGCCATGGAAAAGGAGCGTCTGGACAAGTTGTACGTCGCTTATCAGGCGTTGGAAACAGACTTCTCAGACGCAAAGGCGCACATCGAGGTACTCGAGAAGGACGCCATAGACAAGGAGATCGAGAAGGAGGGCCTGGAGGCGCTCCTGAATGAGAAGGACAACCGAATAAGGGAACTCGAGATAGAGGGCGCCAAGGCCGGTACAAGGGTGAAGCACCTAGAGCCTGAGCTGGAGAAGACCCAGGAGATGTACACCCGCGAGCAGGCTAGGCTCGGCAGAGTGTTCGAGGTGGCGGAGGAGCTCGACACGGCCCTCCAGACATCGATGGTCGAGATGAAGGCGAGGGACGACTGGTACGCCCAGCACATGAAGCTCTTTGAGGACCTCAGCGAGGCAATACAGACCAGGTACGCCATGATCGACAGCGCCGTGGAGGCCTACAAGGAGTTCGAGGAGAAGAAGGACCTGTTCAAGGAGAGGATGGAGGAGACCCTCGAGGCAGCCAAGGAGGCCGCTTCCGAGATGCCGACCGATGAGGAGGGCGACTCCGACGATGACCCTGAGGAAGACGACCACTGATCAGTTCGGCCGTTTGTGCTTCCAGCAGTAATCCTGATTGTGCATTTTTTGTCTAGTGCAGGGTACCCCGTTTTCTTCTACGTGACTGCATATTTTTCCTCCCGTCTCCAACTTCCTTTTCTCTAAGAGCGCCTGTCCCCTCTCCACCATCATCTCTTCCATTTCCGCCCATGCTTCCGTCGTGGTGCTACTCAAGTCAATGCTTCTTTGGAGATTCTCCATCTCTCCCCCATCGAACCAGAATGCGCCGCAATCCCGGCACCCATCCACGCACAACCATGTGAACTCACCATCAAAAACAGTCCCCGAACCTCTGAGTATATTTCCCCTGCTGCTTCGCTTCGCAGACTCAGCCAAACTAGCTATCGCTAATCCAAGAACCAACCCCGCTACGCCACCACCACTTCCGATGTGGACGCCCCCCCCTCCTTGGTCGGGTATGTCACATCTGACTTTGACCTCGACCATTCCCGAATTGCAGGTCGGGCAAATAAGATCACACCCCTCTCCATTTTCGAGGAACCGACTCAGGTCATCGGAGTATTTCATGATCCTATCCATGCGCTTGGCATCCAGAAACCGACCCTCGCATTCCTCGCATCTGTAGAAACCGTCCATTTTTCCTTTGACGTATCCTGCCTTGAAATCCATCTTCCCGCAGCCCCTGGGGCAATACAGTACATCCAGTTCAGCCATCTGGCTCAGGTGCTGCTTGCAGAACAACATGCCTTCCATTGCGCGATTCGAGCAGCGTCTTCCAGCCCTGGCCTCCCCCAAGCACATCCTAGCCGAAATGTCCTGGTGCTGGTGTTCCTTGCAGTACTCCGAATTGTACATGATGTGCTTCGAACAAGCCGAACCGTCGTCCCTGAGCCCCTTGCACCTGGTCATTCATCCACCCGGTTTGGTTCCGTCAGCGAGCCTAATGCATTTAGCAGGTATCCCGCCCCAGACCTCCCCAGGGGGTATTTCAGTCCACTTCGGCACGACTGCTCTGGAAGCCACCACTGCACCCTCTCCAATCGTGCATCCCGGCTGGACTATGGAACCAGTCCCAATCAGTGCGCCATCGCCAATCACAACAGGGGCCATCACCAACTCCCCCTTCTCCGTGAGATGTGCATTGATTGTCGCATATCCCCCAATTACTACTTTGTCCCCTATTGTGACAGATCCCGCGTCATTCACATTGGGTGAGTTGATCTGCGCGCCCTTCCCGATTTTTGCTCCTGATAGCCTGTAGTACAGGTTCCCGATGAACGATGGGACCAGGTGCGGGAGGAAGAAGAGGGCTATCTTGTGGAAAACCATGGACCACGCCCACTGAATTGTCAGAAACGACTCCAAGGGATATCTCCCGGGATCCAACCTGGGCCGGAGAAGCCCACCCAGGAAACCGCATAGAATCACTAGGGTGATTCCCCAGACAACTATAGACAATCCAAGCGAGATGCCGGTTGCGAGGTGGTCAACCCAGTACTCACCATTCGACAGGTAATCCTGAAGCTCAGTGAAAAGTGAGATTGCGGGTACTGCGGCAATCCCCACGATGCAGGCTAGGAAGGGCACTATCAGCAGGGTCAGGACGTTCTGAACTATCGTGAATGATCCTCTCATCACTCTTCCTCCGTACCAACTAATCCTGCTTCCCGATCCACCTGGTTTGCTACCCTAATGCCCTCATCGACGTCAACGACGAAGAAGAAGCCCATGCCAATCAGTATCGGAATAACCACGCTGAGAAGCCCCATCCTGCTATCCATGGAGGCCGCGACAACAGCATAAACGATCGGACCTAGTACCGAGACGGCCTTACCAATGAAGGCGAAGAACCCGAAGAACTCAGTCGTCTTGGAGGCGGGTATTAGCATGCTGAAGAGGCTTCTTGAGAGGGCCCCTGCAACTCCCATCACCATCCCAAAAGACATTCCCAGGATTATCCATTGTTTGTTAATCCCAAGTCCAGCGGGCTCCCAAAGGTTGTCCCTGAGGAAATTCGGCCACCAGTCTATCGGGCCGCCTTCTATCACAGTCGGGTGTTCGTCCCCCACTGAGGACTCACCACTCAAATCTCCCCCGAGGAAGGAGAAGGAGAATCTGTGACTGGTCATTACCGACATTCCGGTTGAGAGATCCACGGCCTCCTCTAAATCCAGAAGAGTACGCTCATCGCCTCCCGACTTGAGGTAATACAGGAAGGCGGATCGGAACTCCTCATCCCCCTCTCCAGTCTCACTGACCCAACCATCAACCCCTCTGCCGTACAAGGTGGAAAGACGGTACGCCTCCTCATCTTCGTCCCAGTCGTACTGGAAGTCATACCTCTCGTGATCATCTCCGAGCTCCAAAGGGGCGAATCCAACACCAAGTACAGAGATGACGCAGAAAATTGTAAGTGCAGCCCCTAGAATGTTCTTGTTGCTGTATTTGCTAGCTAACTTACCTCCAATAATGGTCATCGGAATCGCAGCTATGTTGGCCGAGAGAAGAAGAACGAAGTTCATGCTGATGTCAATCCTGAGAACTGAATCTGCATAAGCCGCCGCAAGTCCACCTATGGCGTTGATGCCGTCGTAGAAGAGAAGATATCCAATCATGAAGAGAGTCAGAATCCTGTACCTCCTGATCTCGGAGAATGTATTCCTGATCTCTCTGACCCCATCGATCACTGCCTCTCCGAAAGAGGCATACTCGGTCGGGTTCGGGATCTCTGGTTCAGGAGTGTGCCTGAAGATAGGAAACGAGAACCCCAGCCACCAGAGAGCGCTAGTTACGAAAACGAAAGACTGGACAAATGGGTCACTGAATCCTAGCTTTAGGCCAACAATTAGATGGATGGTGAGAAGGGAAGAGCCTCCGAGGAATCCGTATGCATAACCCCAACTCGATATGTGATCCATCAGCCTCTTGTCACCTAGGTACGGAAGGAATGCTGAGTATATTGCATGCCCCCCAGCAAACCCTATGTTGCCCATGATTAGGCAAATTGCTAGGAACTTGTACGATGAGCCATCATCCATGTGAGGGGCCAATCCCATTAGCGCCGTGAATAGTATGCCGACGATTGTGTAAATCTTCAGTATCCTCTTCTTTATTGGCATCCTGTCAGCAATGGCACCTAGGATAGGGCTGACTATAGCAACAAAGACACTCGACACCCCAAGAACCACTGCATAGAAGCTGTCCCCGGTGAAAGTCATCCCAGCATAGTCAGCACTTCCCCCATTCGCTAGGTTGAACATATTCGAGAGGAGAGTCGGCACCACTACAGTGATGACAGTTAACGCGAAAGCCTGGTTCGCCCAATCGAACCAGTACCAACCCTGGAGGGCCTTCTTGGAGTCGGGATCCATCTCTCTCAGAAGCTGAGCAACAATATCTGAGTTCTCCACTCCCGCATTCGGATTGTCGGACACGTGCTTCGGACATGTTATCGAGTCTTTAGTGTCGCCCAAGAATTAGCGATTGGTCCGCTTACGAAACTGTCGCCAATCTCAATAAGAACCCCATCGGGGGGTGTCCATGGGTCAGGCTTGCGGGCTGATGGGCGATGGTTCCAAGTCAGTCAAGGTCCACCATCTGGTGAAGGCACCTGAGAACACCCCTGAATCAGTGTCCATAAGGGAGTCTTGGGATGCTAGCAAGCCTGTCACGGTCTACAAAACCCCCGAGAATCTTCCTGACGGCACTCCTTGTCAGGCAGTTACAGTAATTCTCAGGACCAAGGGTTGTGCCTGGTGGTGGAAATCGGGTTGCACTTTCTGCGGTTACTTCAACGACGTTAGGGACGATGTAACTTCTGAGGACATGTTCAACCAATGGGAGGAGGCAAAGCGCCGTACTAACAACTTCGAAGGTTGTGAAATGATCAAGATTTACACATCCGGGACATTTTTCGAGGACAGGGAGAACCCCCCTGAGTGGCAAGAAGCAGTCCTAAGGGAGACGCACGAAATGGGACTCCATCTGGTAATCGAGGCACAGGCTCAGATGTGTACTCCCGAGAAACTTGCCTGGGTTGCTGAGAGGCACCCCGGGTGCACGGTAGCAATAGGGCTCGAGGCATATGATGACACAGTACTCCGATTCCATGCAAACAAGGGATTCTCAACTAAGCAATGGAACAGAGCAGTCGAATCATTGAGGAATAACGGACTAAGGGTGAAGACATATCTTCTATTCAAACCCCCATTCATGTCTGAGGCAGATGCCCTCCTCCATACTTCGAAATGGATATCCGAGGTCGCCCCCCTCTCGGATGAGGTGTCAATCAACCCAATGAACATCCAGAAGAGAACAATAGTCGACAGGCTGTTCAGGAACCGGGAGTACAGGCCACCCTGGCTTTGGTCGTTGGTTGAGATGATCGCCGTTTCTCACGACTCGATTTCAGAGGCGGACTGCAGAGTCATCGTACACCCCACTGCAGGTGGTAAAATCAGGGGCTCCCACAATTGCGGCAAGTGCGATTCAGATGTCGTCGCAGCCATAGAGAGATACTCGGTTTCGGGAAAAATGGAGGAATTCAAGGGATTGGATTGCGGATGCAAATCATCCTGGCACTCAGAGCTCATCTCCGACAGCAGCCTGCCAACTCCGCTCGGCTCCGGTAGTGACAGAAGGGGAAACAGGATAGACGCACTTAGGGCGCCATAAGTACGAGGGACTACGTCCCTCGCCCAATGCTTAAGGGTCAATCTCCGCTGGTTCGGCCCGCTCCTGCAGCTCGTAGCGAGGTGATTCCCAATGTCAGACCAAGGACCCAGCCAAATCTCAGAGTTCATTCAAGGGGAGAAAGAGCCCGAGTCTTCCTCCGTCGTTTTAGTGCTCGGGGTGGTTTCAGCGCTCTCATTCCTCGTACTCTATGGGGTTCTTTACCCAGGGAGAGAGATGCCAGTAGTGTCCGAGCTTCTGCCTATGTTTGAGGGAGTATTCGACTCCGGCATCTGGTTCTTCCTTCTCGGTGCGATGCTTGGAGTATTCGCAATCATCGGGACGATGCTAACTGAGGCGACCAGCGAGTGAGGTGATACCATGAATGCAATTATTCCAACTCTAGCGATATTCTGGTTGTTGATGATCATCTCATTCATCCTGATGAAGAGGGGCTTGTCGATATTCAACGATGTGGCCAAAGGAATGGCCATGTTCATGCTCGAGAAAGCACTCGGGCCCGCAATCGACTTTGTCCAAGGTAAGCCGGGCTCAGCATCCAGAACATGGATAATGCACGGCATGATGTGGACAATGATAGCATCAATCCTCACCTTTGAGGGCCTATGGCTATCCCACGACCCAACTGCACTACACAGCCTGAGCGCATGGGGTTACTCGCCCGACTCTCAGGAACTCCTCTACGCAGGCAGGTTTGCAGGAGTATTCGGCGCAGCAGCGATGATGATTATCGGGGCCGGACTACACGTCATCCCAGCGCTCTCGGGTACGAACCTCGCCAGCGAGTCAAACGCAACACTTGTTTCTGGGCTCTGGACCCTCTCAGTATTGATCCTAGTCATTGGCGCCCACTCAAAGGAGATTCTCGGAGTTGACGTAATAGTCATCGGAACAGTATTGCAGACTCTGGCCTTGATGGCAATCATCATGAATCAATTACTGACTATTTCCAATGCTACACGACCTATCGCAGTTCCAGGATGGCTAATCATCTTCGGGCTAATCGGGGACCCCATTGCCGTATTGTCGGTAATCCTAAGCGGCGCATATGAAACCGGCGTCGGACAGTGGCTAGTCTACCACATGATTGGAGGCACGTTCCTCTTCTGCGGAATAGCCGGTGCCTCGCTCTACGCCTCGAGCATGGGGAGCGGCAATCCCTTGTGGTCGAGGACTCTCGTCGGATTCACTCTCTTCGGAGCTCTAATCGCGATAAACCCCCTGGGATCAACAGACCCAACAATGGCTGCCGATATGCTTGGACTCCAGACATCCGAAATCAGCCCCTCCACTCAGGATCACATTTCCGGGTCATTCCTAATGGCCCTCGCGGCAATCCCAATTATTGCCTACAGCTCAAACCTATTGGTCACCCTCAGAGGCAAGGACGCCTTCGTCGAAAATGCAGACTCCCCCGGAATCGCAGAGATGAACATGGGGGCCTTGATGCTGGTTCCAATAGCCATAGGGGCTCTTTTTGTTCAGACCGATGCTCTTGGTGGCGTTGGCGAACTATCGGGGATATCAGAGACACTCGATCTCCTTGGGTTATGGGCGGTTTTGATACCCCTGTCGCTTGGCACATCTCTCTATGTCCTTCCACAGGTTAGTGGCAGGAAGGTCTTGTCAGTCAGCCGTTCGAGAGCAGCATTTTGGCTTATGTCGGGTGGTGCCATTGCCGGACTTACATTCACAATTATGGCCGACCTCAATGACATGGCTCTGGTAGAGGCTCTCGCAGAAAACCCGTCCTCGATAACTGAGGAACTGAGGATACTTGGCTCCGTGACTTTCTATGGTACTGTCTTGGGGTCAATTTTCCACTGCACCAATGTCATAAGCGGCCAATTCAGAGGGGAGAAGTTAGCTGAAGAAGTCGAGTCTTCAACATCTCTTTCACCTCACACATACGAACTGACCTCCTCCACTTCCGTCAGGAGGATCCTAGCAAGTGGAGCCACACTGGACACCGAGGTAACCCCAGTTCCACAAAGCGAGGAGTCCGGCTCGGCAACAGAGCTCTGACACCGTCAACTTGAGGGAATACGACCTCTGCTGAGATATGGGGATGACATGCGAATTGGCCTAGTTGGAAAGCCGAACGTCGGCAAATCAACTATGTTTTCAGCCTTGACCGAGTCTCTCGTCGAAATCGCGAATTATCCGTTCACCACCATAGATCCGAATGTGGGAGTCGCTTGGCTCCCACTTCCCGATAGCTGCGCCTGCAAGGAACTGAGGGCCAAGAAGGAGGGCGCAGGCAGGCTTGATGCAACATCCCCGGATGATCCAAGGTTGGGTAGTATTTGCGTCCCAAACACGGGCAGATGCAGCAACCACACAAGACTAGTACCAGTAACACTGATCGATGTAGCAGGACTAGTCCCAGGGGCGCACGAAGGAAGAGGCAGGGGCAACCAGTTCCTCTCAGACTTGGCTAGGTGCGATGCCCTGATTCAGGTCATCGACGTTTCTGGCTCCACGGATATGGAAGGGAATCCCGTTGGTTCGGGTGGCTCGGCTCCAATCGAGGAGCACAAATTCCTCCTAGAAGAGATAGACTGTTGGATTATTGGGATATTGGATGCTGGTTGGCACAGAGGAACCAGGAGGGTTCAGGCAGAGGGGGACAAAGCGCTATCGAATTACATCCTGGAACAACTAACTGGGATAGGGGCCAGAGAAAGACATGTCTCCCAGGCAATTTCTGAGGTAATTTCCAAACATCCGGAGGCAGGCCCGCCATGGGAGTGGAAGTCAGAACACCTCTCTACACTCGCTTCTTCCATCAGGAACGACCTATTTCCAATCTCCATAGCAGCCAACAAAGCGGACAGAGCCGTCGAAGGATCCTTGGAAGGGCTATCCATGATGGTTAACGAGGCAGGGGGTTCACTGGTACTAACAAGCGCAGAAGCGGAGCTGGCATTGAGAAGGGCATCGATAGCCGGACTGATTAGTAACAACCCAGGAGAGTCGTTTTTCGAGATTACCGAAAAGGGAAAGACCGATTTGACAGAGAAACAGGAGAAGGCCCTGAAATCGATAGCCCAGTCTCTTGAGGAGTGGCAAGGAGGCGGCCTGATTGGATTATTGAGCGGGGTAGTTTTTGGAAAGCTGTCCAGAAGGGTAGCATACCCAGTCCAGGATGAGACGCATTGGACCGATGGAGATGGAAACGTACTTCCCGACGCGCTCCTTATTTCAGAGGGCACCACAGCCAAGGGATTGGCCTATGAGGTACACTCCGATCTGGGTGACGGATTCATCAGAGCCGTTGATGCGAGGAGCTCAAGGGTGATAGGAGCAGATTACGAGGTCCAAGATGGAGACATAATCAGCATCTACTCCAAGACCTGATTACGTCCCCATTTCTACTGCAGGCTGAATGACCAACTCGTAAGTCATCGCAGTCCATGTGATCTCGTACTCCTCATCCGAGTCAACTATTGACCCCAGAGGTGAGGGTGGTGAGCTGATGTCGGCAGTAATCGTGGCAGCCCAAGTTCCTCTGCCTAGACCACCATCATTCCAAACCGCCCTAATCGCCGACTCGCTAATTCCTGAAGCGGTGTAATTCGCTCCGGAATAGTTCGCTGTTACATCCCACCTGAGGGTGAATCCAGAATCCCCTCCGGAGCACATCCCATCTCCACTTTGGTCTTCAAAATCTCCAATAGCGCCACTAACGTCACTGGTTCCCTCCGCACTATCGGTGAAACCAGGCCCCGGATCGTCATTATCATTGCATTCTACACTCAACTCGATGTAGCCGATATTCATCTCCGAGGCGACATCGAAGAAGGTGTCATGAGTATCACCGTCTCCCATTACCTGAGTCTCCTGCAGAACTATTGGAGTCTCGACGAAGCCCACTTCCCAGTCTCCAGAGCCGCCGGAGCCACCGGAAACCATCCCTTCATCGACCAATGGCATCCAAGCAAAATAAGCGGGGAAGAGGACCAGAAAAGCAACGCTACCTGCGAACATACCAATTTTTCTCGGTGTGTCGAAGAGGTCTTGAATCTCCATTTCCCTCAAACTCCGGTCAACGCCCTCTCTTTCAAGTCCTCTATCGCCGGTTTGCTCAAGAACCAATTACTCTACTTGAGAAGAACTTGTCCAAGATGATATATCAATCCCCTCTTTCCTGAAAAGAACCCTTGATCTTCGGAACTCAGGAATGAAGTAACCAATCACTGAACGCTCCCAGAATGTCCATTTCCATGGGCATCTTGGGAGCAATGAGCACCACTCTCTGAGAAAATCCCTCCATTCTTCAGACCCAATGCTATCTGGAATGTCAAAGGAAACCATAGACACCCTGCCAGCTGAACCTGGCACGAAACTCCAGGATCTGAGAGATAGCCCATCAACCTCCTCCTCCTCGACGATCATTCCCAGAACCCTTGCAGATCTGGTTAGTGGCATTATTATCGCCCAGCGATTCACCACACGAGTCTCTTCAACTCTGTACATCTCCCAATCCCGGGATTCACAAACGGTTCTGAATGACCTCAAAGCATCAGCGGGAGTGACTGAGACCGGTATCTCAAGAACTCGGAGTGAACCCATATGGCTTCGCCTATAGGCTACCGCCCATAGCGCCTTCGCGACTCTGATTCAACTGGTACTTCACCCGAAGAGCGAGCCGAGGCCTTCGAAGCCACCACCATCGTCCTCTGGCTCTTCCTCTGCAGCTGCGTCTGCTGGAGCATCGTCTGATGCCCCTCCTGAAGCTGCCGCAGGAGCGGCCGAGGCAACTGGTGCGGCTACGGCAGTGGCCATCGCCTCTCCGATATCCACAGATCCCAACGATGCAACCATCGCCTTAACGCGGGCGCTATCAGCGTCCACTCCAGCAGCGGTCAGCACAGCGCTTACGCCCTTTTCGTCAATCTCCTTATCGGCCGAGTGCAGTAACATTGCAGCATACACATATTCCATTTTTTCACCTTCTTTTTCATCCGAAGAGGTCGCCGAGTCCATCGAACCCGCCTTCCTCCTCTTCCTCCTCCTCGACTTCAGCTGGTGCTCCGCCTTCGTCTTCCACCACTTCGGAGGCCGTGGTGGCAGCATTCGACTCTGCAGCGGCTCCAAGTGTAGCCGCGAGCTCTTCGTCGAGCGCTGAGGAATCTAATTGGCCGGCTATGGCCAGTGCCCGCGCATTCGCGCGAGATATGAACAACGAAGCGGTCTCGTCGTTGACGACCCCCGCCTCTATGGCAACAGAGAGGGCCTCACTGCCAGCCTTCGAAAGTAGTGCAGGCATAGTTACTGGAGTGAACCACCTAATGTTGCATGCTAGATTGTAAGCGCCCGAATTAGCGACCAGTATGTCATTCCTCAGGCCATCGGTGTCCAAATCCAAATCGGACGCCGCGAGGATATCCCCATCGTCTAGGACGCCAATCAGTATCAGTCCGATCTCTATGGGGTTGATTCCCAACTTCGAGAGCATCAGTCCCAGTTCGCCGTCGATCGGCTCTCCTTTGTTGACTACAGTAACGGTCTTCTGTATCGCGACTGCGCCCTTGTCTATCTTCGCTGGAATGCCAACGGCGTTGAATTCACCGACAATCGGCCCAGGGCCGAACTCAGTGGGGCCCTTTTCGACAACAATGTCGTTTGGAGCGACTTCTCCGTCCTTTGCCGCCCTTCCCTGCCTAGTCTTCTCCAGTTCTTCGAACAACTCGTAGCAGTTGAGTGAGTCAGAATGGACGACGCATGGCTGCACGGCCCCTTCTAACAGGGACTCCAAATCGCCTTCAGTCAGACCAGCATCTTTCCAGGCTATCCTGATTAGGCTTTTCTTGGCCATGGTCATGGTCAGCATTCCTCGAAGGGACTCTCGCATGTCTAGCATATTCTTCGCTGGTACTCCAGCCACGTCTACAACTCCGACGATCCCATCTCTGCTGACAATCTCAGTAAGCTCCGATACACGATCGGGCTTCCAACTTGCAACCTTGGGAATCAAAGGACCACCTCGACCTTGATAGAGGGCCCCATTGAGGTCTTGACGTAACATGACCTGATATTGCCAGCTCCCCTTTCCAACTTTCCAACCACTCTGGTCCAAATCGCCATTCCGTTTGCAGTAAGATCTCCAATGCCTTGTTCTCTAGAGCCCATGGCGGTATGGAAGGTCACTTTGTCCCTCGATCTTACGATCGCTGTGTCCTTGAGCCCAGCCGCGATCATTCCCGGATCAACGTTAGGGGGAACCGGTCGCGGCATCTTGCCCCTAGGTCCAAGAACGACACCGAGGAACCTACCGACAGTTCCCATGTGGGGTATTTCTGAGAGAAAGAAGTCGTATCTGTTCGCCATCTTCCTAGCCTGCTGCCTGTTTCCACCGATGTCCTCAATCTGAGAGGGGTCAATGACCTCTATTCCTGCAGCCTTAGCCTTGGTGGACATTTCGCCACCTGCGAACATGGCAATTCTAACTGGCTTACCTCTTCCAGAAGGTAGCCTGACCTCCTCTTGTATCCTGTTGGCAGGATTCTTCAGATCAACGTCCCTAAGAGTGAAAGATATCTCTAGAGACTCAACGAAGTTTCGCTCAGGAGACTCATCTAGAGCCTGTTGAATAGCGTCTTGTATCTTTTCCTTCATTCAAACCACCTCTGCGGTCAGCGAGGTTACCCTCTCCCGCAATTCGTGAAACATCATGCGAAATGCTCGGCGAATTCCCCCTTGCTCATAGCATCGAGAGCATCCTTCGGAGGCATTCCCTCGACGTTAACTCTCATTGAAACGCATGTTCCCATTATCTCACGGCACTTAGCGTACAGCGTAGCACCAGTGAGCCTATCTGATTGGTCCTCGGCTAGCTTCTTGACCTGATCCATGGTGAGGTTCTCAGTAGCCTCTTCCCATGAGCCATTGCACTTCTTCTTGCCCAGGGACTGGATAATCTTGTGAGGAGTCTCATTACGTGCAGACATCTCTAGTACCCCCTTGGTGCGCCCCGGCGACCTACTCTCCCTATTTGAGCGTGATGCAAACTCCGGAAAACCGACTCTCCCCTCATTCCACTCTTTGTGTAACTCTTACTTGGTCGGCTCTAATGTTCAGAGCAACTGGAACGGCCGCCTCGAACAACTCCACAGTGACCTCTTCTTTGGACTCACTAACGCCAATAACTCTAGCAGTCGCTCCCTTGAAGGCCCCACCCCTGATTTCTACGATGTTCCCTTCCTCTATTCCTGCTGTAGCCGCCTTCGGCTCTAAGTAAGGCAGAATGTCACGAAGCGGTGACTCCCCATCCAGAACTTTGCGGCAGTTCTTCATTGGAGTCGCAGAAACACCAACTCTTCCAATCAGCTTCTCGACATGGTGTAGTGCAGTTGCTTCTATGAAGACGAAACCCTTGAGATAGCTTGGACTGAGGACGCCGAAGATCTTGTCCTGAATATCCTTCAGCGATCCAGTCCCGGAAAGTCGGGCCCTAATCTCCTTGGATACGTTCTGTTCTTGTCCCATGCTGGTCTTCAGGATGTAAAGGAAAGAGGCAACGTCACCATACATGTTTCCTAGCTGTGGAACCATGTACCTAGAGGACCTGCTGTCTGAACTGTCTTCGGGCTCGACCCAGTTGATGTACCCCGGGTCGACCCAACTGAATCCCTTGTACAGTCCACGAGCCTCAACATCGTCGCTATCACTCAAGAACAGTAGTGGAGTCACGTCATTAAGCCTGTTACCAAACTCCAGTCCCCTGGCATCCCCAGAACGGACGAATGTCAGACTCTCGGCCTCTATCCCTGTGGTCTCTGCGATTCGAGCGGCAACCGCGTCGATGTCACTAGCATCCCCTGCACCGTAGACACCGTCCCAGGCACCAGGGAAGTCAGCTACCCCATCAGCTCTCTGCATCAATAGGACCTTCTCACCGTGGCGGATGTAAGCAACAAATGCGTCAGACATAGTTTCACCTAGTTAATCAGCCATGCGAAGAACTTGGGGAGTGCAGTATCCATCGCCCACAGCATAGCGAACCCAATGAAGCCCAGAACGAACATCCCTATTCCACAAACGATTACAGTTTGCCTGAACTCCTGCTTAGAGGGCTTTCTGGCCATTTTCAGGATCCTTGCGTATGAGCCGGTCTGAAGGCTCCTGACACGTCCCTCGATACCATCTTGCCAACCCTGCACGGTCTCTTCAATGGGTCCGATATTGGAACTCTCGATAGCCATGACTCAACCTCGAAGCGGTCTGCCGACCGGAGGACCTCATTTAAGCACGCCGGACGAGCCCTAAGGGGCTCGAAGAGCAACTCACCCTACGAACTCGACTGTTCTGCTACGTAGGTTGCGCATTTGGGTGTGCAGTGCCGCCCCATGTATCTGCTCGCTCTTCACCCCAGTGAGTACCAGAAGGACCCTTATCCCATCGCCCATACTTGGATCAGTAGTGGCCCCCCAGATTATCCTGGCATAGGGATTGATCCTGTCCCTGATAATTTTCGCACAGGCCTCCGCGTCGCCTAATGAAAGAGTTGAACCTCCGACAACATTCACCAAGGCACCTCTGGCATCTGAGATGTCAATGTCCAGTAACGGCGATTGCAGAGCCTCCTCGGTCGCCTTAATCGCCATGTCTTCGCCCTCAGCCTCACCAAGGCCGATCATTGCAACGCCTCCTCCGTTTTCCATCACTGACCTCAGGTCTTGGAAGTCGAGATTCACAATGCCCTCCTTGGCAATCATCTCCGAGACTCCCTTGATGCTCCTCATCAGAAGCTCGTCAGCCACTCGGAAGGCAGCATCCAGCGGCAGGTCCCTGACGCCCTCTACTTCCAGGAGTCTTTCGTTAGGAAGAACCACCACTGTATCGCAAACTTCCCTCAGTCTCTCCAGGCCCCATTCCGCGTTCTGTCTCCGCAGAGCTCCCTCGGAAAGGAATGGATAGCTGACGACAGCAATTGTGAGGGCACCGGCGGAGCGAGCAAGACGTGCTATGACATGCGCGCTCCCTGTGCCGGTACCCCCGCCAAGCCCTGCTGTTATGAAGGCCAGATCGCAATCCTCGATCTCGGTCTTCAACGAGCGCTCGGACTCGTAGGCTGCCTGTTCCCCCTTCTCTGGGTCTCCTCCAGCGCCCCTGCCTCGCGCTGACCTCCCAATCAGAACCTTGTTGCGTACGGCCACTCGCAACAGGTGCTGTGCATCGGTATTGACTGCAATTCCTCTGACGTATTCCTCGTCGAAAAGATTCTCATGCTCCAATCGTGCAACTGTGTTAGAGCCACAACCACCGCAACCGAAAACCCTGATCTTCGGTTGTAGTGACATGAGGAGGTTCTGTAGCTCAGGATCACTCTCCGTATCGATGGCCCCAGTTGGGATTTCTCCATCGTCATCAAGCTCTAGAACTCTGTTGATGAGGTGCTTCACGGACACGAGCCGAGTCGAACAGAGGATAACCATTACCCCAGTGGAAGGGTGGTTCACAGGGGTTTAGTCACGGCCCCTCAGGGGCCGTCAGAGAAGTTGCTCTCTGGTCTTGATGAATCTAACTATGAACGTGTAGAGGCCCCCCCATGCAGAAATAGCGAGAGCGAAGGTCACGCCATTCAACTCATTATTACCCAACAATGCCCATTCTGCTAACTCGTGAATACTGGAGGATGAGACCCCCATAGTACCAGTTTGAGCCTGCCATGCCGCTACTACAAGTCCTACTAGAGTTAGTACCATCCTGTCGGCCCTGGAGAATCCGCCGTATATCCTTCCCAGGCCAACTGATTGTGCCTGCGTCCCCATGTATGAGCCGAAGAGGGTCAATAGCCCTGCCAATAGTCCAGAGCGTGGGTCGCTGACGAATGCGACGTTCATTCCCAGGGCAACTAGAAGCCCGACATCGACAACCCTGTCAATAGTGTGGTCAAGGAAATCCCCGTACGGCCCGTCAACACCTTGGTGCCTCGCAAGTGCCCCGTCCAACGCATCCAGTACGCCAGCCACAAGTATCAGTAGAACCCCTCCTAGGATTGCAATTGCCCCGGCCTCATCCGCCCCCGCCCCAGAAAGCAGATAGAAGGCAACAATTGCGAGTAATAGGCTAGCCCAAGTCAGAGTACTAGGGTCAAGATCACCCATCCTCAAAACCAATGGGTGAATGGCCTTCGTCCACTTAGCCCTCATCTTCTCAAACATCACGATTCCTCCATGTGCGCGACCCAGTCTATTGTCGAGCCGAGCCTCATTGGCTTGAAGCCATCTGATATCCAACTCTCAATATTGTCTACTACGGACCCTATCTCACTCGCCGTGGTATCGAACTCCGTCCAGGGTACACTCTCGTCCCAGTCATTCCAAGCACCCCCCAGTAGCTCCCACTCGTAGTTTGAATTGATTTTGCTCTCTGAGTAGCCCCTCTCACCGAGCCTGACTTTGAGGGTCTCGGGGGAGCACCTGAGTACTACTACCGCGTCAACGGGAAGATTGTGTGAAAGATGGCCATCCACGACCCCGACACCCTCCGCCGGTTCGATCCATGCTTCCGAAAGTGACCCTCCCAGTTTCTCAATATCTATCGGTCTGGCCCCGTCCTCAGGATCGACCTCGCCTATGCACCCGAAATCTTCAGCAAGACCCTCGACGGAAACCAACGCGAAACCCCTCTCCTCTAGCATCCTGCTCACAGTGGTCTTTCCTACGCCCGGTGTCCCAGTAATGGCGACTCGAGCCCCTTCTCCCATGATTGTCCGAACGCGTGAGAAGCAATGAACACTGCGTGGGCCGAGCGTAACATTGACCACACACATGCGTTCCCCAGCATGAGCGCGCATGTCAGGCAAAGTCAGTTGGATTGGTGCTATGGACCCAAGAGAGAATAAGTTGAATGTGCTATTGATCGCACTTCCAATTACCTGTTACTTCGCCTACTCGGCCGCGCATGACGAGTCCATGGCCTTCGTCTTCTCCCTTCTAGCCATCATGCCCCTGGCTTTCTTGATGGGTAGGGCAACTGAGGAGATATCCCTCTATACGTCAGAATCATTGGGTGGACTGCTCAATGCGACCTTTGGGAATGCCGCTGAGATGATAATCGCCTTGCTCGCAATTTACACAGCATCGCAAGCAGCCTCCGGAAGCGAGACAGAGGCACTCATGGTCGGCCTAGTGCAAGCCAGCCTAATCGGCAGCATCCTCGGAAATCTACTACTCGTGATGGGCCTCGCGTTTTTGTGGGGCGGGATCAATTTCACCGAGCAGAAATTCTCTGAAACCCAGGTCAGTTCCAACGGTTCGCTGATGATGTTGGCGATGATTGTGCTAATCATTCCAACCGTGTTCAACTCAACCGTGGGAGGGACAGATGGCGAAGAGGGCGTCAAGCAGCTAAGCCACGTAGCGGCAATCGTGCTCCTTTTGTTGTACGGAGCATTCCTTTACTTCCAGTTCAGGTCTCACGTGGATCTATTCGCTACCGAGGGGCATCACCACGAGGAGCCCGAGATGAGCAAGCGTGATGCCATAATTCTCCTAGTCGTCGCCACAATTCTAGTTTCTTGGATGGCCGAGATCCTTGTTCATTCGGTGGAATATGCCGCCTCGGACGAAGGACTGGGGCTTCCCCATCTATTCATCGGAGTCATCCTGCTCCCCCTATTCGGTAACGCGGCCGAGCACTTCACCGCCGTCGTAGTTGCGGGCAAGGACAAGATGGACCTCTCCTTTGCCATCTCAATGGGCTCATCGACTCAGATCGCAGTCTTCGTAGCCCCCATGATGATTCTTGTGTCATGGGCGTTGGGCGTCCCCCTCACCTTCGAGTTCGGCATGCTGGAAACGGTATCCGCATTCCTCGCCGTCCTCATCGTCAACATCATCGCATCAGACGGTAAGTCGAATTGGCTCGAGGGAGCTTTGCTGCTAGGGACCTATGTCGTATTGGGCGCCGCCTTCCTTGTGCACCCATAGTGAAATCAACAGCACCCATCTTCACGATCAGGCGCCAAAACGAAGACCACCCGGTCTACACCCTCTATGTTCCTGAGCTCCGCAATCATTTTTCTGATTGAATCTGCTTCTCCCTTCACTTGCATAGTATCGACGCACGAGTGGCTAGACGGTAGGCAATTGTGATGGTACGATGAAACATCGACATTCCCTGAGTGCCTAATCTCAGCCAACTTATTCTCAACATCATGTTGAAAGTATACCACAGCGGTACCCTCTACCTGGAGTTCGCCATCCATGTCATTCAGACTTCCCCTCATCGACTCCTCGGCGAAATGTATGCTTGCATCCCTGAGGAACATGCTCCTATTTCTGTAGCCTGATTTCTCAACCAATTCTCCTAGTCTGTCAGCAAAGTCGTTGTCCGTGCTGAAGGACACTATTCGGCTCACAAATTGCCGTCCAATGGCCTAGTAATAATAATTTCGGATTTACTAGTTAATAACATATATTAAATATATAATAGGATGCGGAGGGCCCATGAAGAGTGTAGCGTACAGGTCAGTACTGTTGAGTGTGTTAATGATAACATCCAGCCTAGCTGGATGTCTAGGAGATGAGGCGAATGATGCCGATGAGAGTGAGGTTGTAGACCCAATTCCTGTATTCGGTAGTGTAATGGTCTCGACCTACCACGTGGGCGAGCTTGTCAAGGCTGTTGCAGGAGATCACGTCGTGATGGACTACATGAGCCAGGACAACATCCCTGTTCACGACTACGAGCCCTCTGCGGCCGACTTAATCAGGCTGCAAGAAGCTGATGTCTTCTTCTACCACGGACTCAATCTCGAACCATGGGTAGAATCTACACTCTCGTCCCTTGGAAGCGATGCACCCCCTTCATTCATGACGCACACAATGCCCTCTGGTGAGATTACGCTAGATTACGAGTCACTGTTGGTTGCAGACTTGTGTGAAGTTCTGACTGATGGGCCATTCGAGAGTACTACTTTGGGCACTATGTCTGATGACCATGACGACGACCATGACGACCATGACGACCATGACGACGACCATGACGACCATGACGACGACCATGACGACGATCACGATGACCACTCAGATGAGGAAGGCGACCATGACGACGACCATGACGACGACCATGACGACGATCACGATGACCACTCAGACTAGGAAGTCGACCATGAAGACCATCACTACGGAGAAG
>JAYZLP010000032.1:0-7197 GCA_036154155.1 Thermoplasmatota archaeon
CCTTACGATTGTCAATCTAACTCAGGGGGCCTACTCAGAGGGGAGGAAGGTTCTGTGGCTCAAATTCCTAACTGGGGTCAAAGAATCTTCGACCACTGAGATGTCCTTTGTGATTGATGATGCCGTCTTCGGATTGGTCAGTGTTGCAATTTTCGCAGTTGGGGTCATGGGGCTGAATAAGTCTCATGAAGGGGGGTTCTCTCCATGGGCATCTGGGCTTCCTTCATGCATAATGTCGTGCCTTCTTACATTTGATGGTGGCTTCAAGAAGTTGGCCTCTAGCTGGTTGGTTGCATTGGGGGTCTTATTCTACGTTACTTGGAGCATTTCCGAGACGACTTGGGTCGACCCGGGTGTTTACTCAGTAGCAATAGTGTTGATTTCCTTCGGAGTCGGCATAGGGATTCTGTCTGAGTCTGAGTCCTAATACTCGGTAGTGAATAACTCCAGTAAATGTCGGCACCTTCCCTTCGACTCCTCGCCACAGACTCTGACTACGACTCCCTTTCCGGGCTGCCCGTAGAGGACCACAGCCCCGACAGGGGACAAGGGGTGCAGCAAGAGGGGAGCCAGATCTTCCTCGCCATTGACAATGATTATTGTGGAAGAGCGGTCCTTCATCCAAGAGTTAACTGCGTCCTCGCACGCTTCTAGCAAGGAGTTTGTCAGTCCACCGGGGGGGCTTGAGCAGTTTAGCCTCTGGTCATAGTGCGCCTGATCGATACTGCTCGTCGATCCCCATTCCTCTCTCTTCGTCATTCCGTCGATTAGGGAGATATCAGGAGCTTTGCCTAGCTGGTGCATGGTCAAAACAGTGACGTCACCAACTGCAATAATAGGGCCTGGATTATTTTCTATGTGAGATAGTGCGTCGCTCATTGCCAATGAGGGATTTTCCTCCGGCCCAGAGAAAAGAATTCCAAAGGGATCTTTGAGGCTTCGTTCCACCTCTGGAGTCATTGTGATGTTTCCAGACCTGATGTTTTCGGGAATCCAGGGCTTTCCTTCCCTGTCGATTTCGCCATCCCTGATTCTTGAACTGGAAATTGGCATTCCGTCCCATGCATCTTGTAACTCTAAAGTCACGATCTCTAATGGGCTCAATCCGTTATTGATTCTCAATTCATTTATTTCATCGCAATTTTTCCTCGTATCTTCAGTAGAAAAGATTGCTTTTGCCGCTTTGTGAGTTGGGGCAGGGCCGTAATTATCCTCCAATTTACCGAAGGAAATTCTAGAAAGATATTCTTCACCCAGGGAATCCTTAACTCCGTGAAGTCGATCTTTCCAATTTTGGACCCTAGGGTCCTTTTTCATTGCTATATTGTCCGAAGTAATCCAGATCTCTAATTCGTTACATTGTTCTAGAGACTTAGAGATTAGATGAAGGTGGCCTTTGTGGAATCGGTCGAATGTGCCTCCGATCAGACCAATTTCGAACATTTCCATTTCACCGGCGAATTTTCATTATTTTTCTAGTTAGTTAAGTGTGCCCCGGGGCGTAACGGTGGCCTTCACAGCGATGCTCCAGCACCTGACCCACCCCGGGACGTCTGTCGGACTGGGTGGTAGTCCCTTGATTCATCCCCTCTCGGGTCCTCAGGGGACCTTGTCCCGGTCCGGCCACCCGTATTGCGCCGACGATCACCCTGCCTTGGGGGCAGTCAAGTCGGTCTTCGACAGATGGCTACCCATGCGTGGTACCATGTTTCATCCTAAACCTCCGGCGAGGGGGTTTCGTCAACACGGTGTTGCCGCTGGGCAGCCCTTGGCCGGACGTGTAGGTCAAGAACCCCTCGGTCAATAAGAAATGGCTGTTTTCACTGCCCCAATGTGGGTGAGGTTGAGATCCCATCATGGTACCCTGACTCCTTGAGAAGTACTCTCTCCGCAATGTGGACATCTCCTGACAGGCATTCATTGGTACTAAATTCAGGCCATTTTCGCAACGGTTGCGCGAGCCACCCGACCAATGGATGTGTTCTCCCAACATTGGGTGATCTGCCGTCGATTACATAGTCAAGAGCGTCCAGTAAGTCGAGCAAGAATGCCTCGCCTGGAAGACTCGCTTCGGATTCGACACTGCTCCTCATTTGCCTGGACAAGAGTATTCGTAGCTCGGGACTACATCCCTTATGCTTCAAATCCTGCAGAGCGGGGGCCTTGCACTGATCGCCTGGTTTTCTCAAGATGGCTGCAGGCCAGGGCACTGGATTCTGTAATAGCCAATTGAGGGTATCATCCCCCTGAAGCATGTTGGATAGTAGTTCTGGAGAAATTGCCGACCACCAACTTAGGGGGAGGGAGTTTACGATAGGGCCTATTTGTTCAATTTCTAATTCTGCTATTCTTTCAGAGCGGTCCACAAGTGTGGACCATATCATTAACTCATTTCCAGGATCGAGCTTTCTTCCCCTTTCAATTACAGTTTTCAAGGTGCTTTCGAGTTCAGCAGATTTTGACTCGTCACGTGAGAAAAGCCACATCACACCCTCCAATGCTGCGAGGGATTTTTCCGGGGGATTCGAGAGCCACGCATCTACGGCCCACTCCATCAGATCCCCATGAAGACTAACAGGTAGCCAGGGGGCATTGGCTAACAATTGGGAAGCCACCCATGAAGTGCCGGAAGAGGCGTTCCTTGAGTCCATTGTGGGTCTAGCTCTCAAAGCCGAGTCGGGGGATTCCCTGAGCAGATCGCCAAATTTTTCAGAAAATGTCTCTAGTACTTCTCCGGGAGCCACTTCGGCGGCCTCTGAGAGCCTCTCAAGGGGGAGGAAGGTAAAATCCATCATAACCAGCCAACCTGGGTCCAATCTCTTTCCGAGCCTCTGCCACCTTGGCCATCTAGTTCTAGGGGGAGAGGCAATCCACGCTGCAATGGGGTAGCTTGCTTCCATTCTATTTGACCACTCCTCGTTCCCCTCTGGATATTGGGAAATGGCAGACCTAATCATTGAGATATACTCTGTATCTTCTATCCCTTCCAACAAAGATTGAGCCTCTGATGGAAGTTCATTATGGGATATTTCCTCCGTTGCAAAGCTGGAAGAATCAGGCGAGTGGGTGACTGGATCAACGAGCTTCACGGGCAACGTGTTGCCTCCCTTGAGTTCTAGCATCATCCAAGGGAGGGGTCTGAGTGGATCTGGCGATAGTCGATCCAGACTTGAGAAATGAGAGGATTCAGAACTCAGTATTACCATCCTGAGGCTGGGATGGGAAGAAAGAGAAATTGCGACATCGCCAGGGATATTGTTGGGAAAATCAATCACTCGAGGTGGCCTCTCCTGTTCAGAAGAAACCCATCTAAACAACGACTCTATGGCTGCATTTCCTATTCCTCTGGTATCTAGCAGTCCTGAAATGATCGGTTCAATGGTAAAATCTGACTGCCCCCAGTCACGTTTGAATCTCCTCCAAGTAGAGTCCTCTGTCTTTGATCTTCGATTGCCTAGTATCCTTTCTTTCAATGATTGGCATCTCTTGATTCTCTCTGATTCGGACAGCCTAGGATGAGCGACTTCAATCCAATAATCCAATGATTCTATTGGGTACTTACTACCATCAACATCGACCCCACCAAGGTTTGCGATCACTATGGCTGATGACCTTGAGGCCTTCAGAAGCATCGAACGGGTTAGCCTGTCACTAGCTACGGCGGCTATTGCAGATTTTGGTCTGATATCTGGAGACATCTTATGGCACGTTCCTAGAACCCAAGGTCCTCTGTGCATAGTGTTCTCTGGAAGAGGTGGCACGGGCCTGTGAGCTGGGCCTGGAAACCATCTTCCGGGTGCCACAGCGATTGGGCGCTGTTCATCCAATAGCCTTGCTCTGACAATTCCGATTACAGAACGCCCTTCAGAAAAGGTATCTATCCTACCCCTATCCATAGGTAATGGCGAGCTTCGAGATTCCATGCTAGATAGATCGAACCATCTTGGCCCCCTCTCCCTGATGGTCGCCCAACTCCAAGGGACCCCTTCTGTTCCACTGGAGGAATCAGTGCTATCGATTACTGCAGGAGGCTTGTCGGGTATTAGGATCAAAGGTGACTCAGGTGGACTCATTAACCCAATCAGAAGATTAGGTCCGTCCCTTGAAAGAATACAGATCTGATTATCATCATCTGGAAGAGGTAGTGCTTCCAAAGCTCGAGACCATTCATCGGATCTTACGGTATCCCAACCTTTCTCCGTCAGATGGAGCATTGCCCCCCTGCTCCCAGGAGGCATGTCACTATCTACCAGTGCATCGTTTCTCATCTTCCTAACCTCAGCAGAGACGTGAGGAACTCGGATTCCTGAATCGGCGGCCATCTCGCTAACCGTGGCACCTCCGTCAGCAAGACGGTTGAGGAGCCTCCTTCGGTTCCTACTACGGATCTTGCCAGAGGGAATCTGAAATTTTTCTTCTGACTGAATTTGGGAATCATCGGACACCACAGAACACCTCTGTTCGAATCGACATTATATATTAGTAATAAAATAAACTGTTTAGTTACATTTAATTACACATTTCCTATGGAGAATGAGTCGGTTTCATTTCAACACCTGATAATGTAACTAAATCTACACCAATACTCGTCATGTTTGGTAACTAAATTGTGTTAATTCGTACAGAACGGTTATATCAGTGCCCGCTGTCCTGTGAATATCGGGCCGTCTGCGGTACCGGGACCAAGGAATGGCGAGTAATAATGGAGAACGACCAGATCCGCGATTTGATCAGGAAATTCATCTCAGAAAGGCCGAGGAACACAGCAGAAATTTCTGCATGGGTTAACTCCCAGGACAGTTCGCAGACTCCACGCTCCGATATTGCATCAATACTGGAATTGGACGCCAACATCGTTAGAATAGGGACGGTTAGGAGGAGCGGGATTGCAGGAAAGGAGTACCCCCTGTCGGAATGGGCGACCGATGAGTGGGTAGCTTATCATGAGCGAAAAGAGCCCGGAAAGGAGTAGATGAAATGAGAACAACGAGACTTAGACAAAAGATCAAGAAATACCTGCACAGCAAGGGAGAGGCGAATACAACCGAGATACTAGAACACGTAAACACCACCATGAGACATGGGACTACTCCTCAACAACTGGGCAATGTCCTTTCGAAGGACAAGGACATCATGAAGGTCTCAACAACAAAGAGAGGAGGGGCTCTATCTGGGCGCTACGAGATCTGCGTCTGGCAGCTAAGACCCGGAGTTCTCGACGGGGAAAGCTGAATCTCAGATCAGGCTTCCATATCTTCGGACCAATCGCCACTTCTAGCGAGACTGTTCATTGCGGCGCGATGGGCGAAGGCGCTCTGACTTTCTTCATTCGATCCACTGGCCCAAGTCTGTAGTGCGTGTGCGAGGAGTGCCCTCCCGTATGAGTAAGACAGTTGCCAGGGGTGTTCGACTTCCATCGCATTCATGAGATTCAGGTGTGCCGTTGCATCTTCATCTGACTGGCCGCCTGAAAGGAAGACGATTCCGGGGAGATCGTGTGGTACGTGTGTGGTCAGACAGTCAACTGTCATCTGTGCTGCTTGCTCCCTGCTCCCTTGATTGTGACAGCCTTTGCCTGGCAAGATCATGTTTGGTTTTAGCAGGGCGCCGGGGATGTGGACTCCCTGGACATCACACTCAGCAAAGGTAGCATCAAGGATCCTTGCAGTTACATCGAAACATGCCTGAGCATCGTGGTTGCCATCCATCAGGACCTCCGGCTCGATTATCGGGACCAGTCCTTGCTCCTGGCAAATTGCGGCATAGCGAGCCAATGCATGAGCGTTAGTGGAGATGTTTGCGTCACTTGGCATCCCATCGCCAATTCTGATTACGGCACGCCATTTGGCAAATCTTGCACCTATTGAGAAATATTCCTCGCAACGCTCACGCAGGCCATCAAGCCCCTCTGTTATCTTCTCTCCTTGGTGATGAGCGAGTTCCTTGGCCCCGGTATCTACCTTTATTCCAGGATGGATTCCACGATTCGCGAGGTACTCCGGGATGGGAGTCCCATCATCCATTGTCTGTCTGATTGTTTCATCGAACAGGATTACTCCGCTAATGGCCGACTCATATCCACCAGATGTGGAAAAAATGTTTGATCTATAGGACCTTCTAGCCTCGGGAGAAGGATCCACCCCTACAGCTTCAAGTCTGCTAGACATCGTTCCATTACTCTCGTCGGCCGCTAGAATTCCCTTCCCAGGTGCAACTAGCTCCCTTGCTGTCCTCTCAAGAAGCTCCCTATCCATAGCCATTACCGGAGTCGACGAGGAGGTACTGAGAAATGAAACCATCGTATGTATTACTTCAGTTTCGAACGAATGAAGTGCCGGTACAATCAGAATTCTCTCTCGGAAGAAACGAACCTGTGGGCCTTGTTGGCGACGTCAATGATTTCCGAGTGGACTGACGCCCTTCCCTGCTCTAGAATCCTTACTCCCTCGGTCCTACCACTGCAAACGCCCGTTCCTATGAAAAGAGAATCCTCGGAAGAACAGAGTTCGTCCCTGTCCCAGACCCTCTCTATGTCTCCATCTATCATCCTCTCTGCTCGCTCCCTGTGTCCTTCATTCTTGAACACCAGCCTACCCTCAAATGGAGCGTCCAGTCCCCTAAGAGCAGTGGCTGTGATGACTCCCTCGGGCGCTGCCCCTATCCCCATCAGCATGTCTATTTTAGACCCCGGGTCTGCAGCGTTAAGTGCTGCTGAAACATCCCCGTCCCCAATGAGAATTACATTTACAGAATGGGCCTTCAGATCGCTCACTAGCCGATCGTGCCTAGGTCGGTCCATGGCAACTACATTCAGTTCATCGGGACGTTTGCCCAAAGCGGCGCATGCTGCTTCTACGTTGTATGATACGTCGGCCTCCAAACTAATTTCTCCATTGAGTTCGGACGGTCCGGCTATCTTGTCCATGTAGCAGTCCGGGGCATGCAGTAGGGCCCCTCGAGGGGCCGCAGCGAGAACGGCCATCGCATTTGGGAGGTCCTTAGCTACGTGATTTGTGCATTCAAGTGGATCCACGGCTATGTCTATTCTCGGAGCGTTAGGATTCCCCTGCATTGATCCGAGGGGCTCCCCTATCCACAACATCGGGGCATCGTCCCTCTCGCCTTCCCCTATAGCGACTCTGCCGTCAAATGGAACTTTGTCGAACACTGCCCTCATCGCTTCAACGGCAGCTCCAT
>JAYZLP010000033.1:0-38288 GCA_036154155.1 Thermoplasmatota archaeon
GGAGGTTGGGCCCTGACTCCGCGTGCCATCGAACTCTGGGGCCGGTAGGGGTTCTAATCCGTTGCCGTCGTTTCTCGATTCTTTGTGATTCTTAGCCTTAGGAGCAGCAAAGCGAGGAGTAATGCGAATACGATTGCAAGGATCGGGAACAAGATTGCGATAATTGTGAGTACCACGCTGGCGATGTTCTCGCTCGTCGCGACTACTGGATTAGCAAATCCCAGTGTGAAGGTGGAGCTGATTCCACGAGTTGCGACTGTGGCCGTCTGTATGGTAGCTGACATTCCCCCTCCAGCGATTACTGCGATCGCCCACTGGACGATAGGCTCACTGCCCTCCAGGGAGATTGCGGTGACCCCTATCCCAGCGAGAACTGCGGCGGGAGTGGCTATTGTGTCCAGGAGGCTGTCTATCCAAGGAGCGTAGTATGCTGCGAACTCTGCTACTGTGGCTATTCCTAGAATGATGATAGCGGGGGTGGATGTGAAGAATTCGAATTGCGAGCCGACAAGGTCTATCTCGATGAAATCGACCCTCACTGCCAGTGACATGATGAAGGGAGGGAGGAACACCCTGAATCCGGAGGCTGCTGCAAGGCTGATTCCCATGAATGCGGCAATTACGATTCCAGCCTCGTCCACGATTTGACGGAAGAGGAGGTGTGATATTAACCCGGACCCGGAATTAGTCTGCTAGTTCTATCAAAACTGCGCCCATTTCGACTCTGTCCCCCTCTTGGAAGTGAATCAGTGATACCTCGCCACCACCGGGGGCCTGGATCTTGTGCTCCATCTTCATGGCCTCCATTACCATCAGGGTCTGTCCCTCGCGGACCCTTTGCCCCTCCTTGACCAATACCTCTAGGATCGTTCCGGGCATAGGGGCCGTCAAACCAGAATCAGAATCTTGGCCCTTTTGGCCTCCCTTCTCGTGCCCCCTTACTACGTGGACCCTTCCATCAAGGTGTATCCACCAGTCGTCCCCCACCCTTGCAACGTGGGCAAACTTTGGAGTCCCTTCAGTAACTACAACCAGCCTCCCAGGGAAGTCGTCGGATGATATCTGGAGGTTCTGAATCCCCATTTCATTGCCGTCCTTTGTGAGCGAGGACAAAGCCAGGGCCTCTCCGTCATTTGACAGGACGACCGAGTATATCTCCTGACTTTCACCAACCGACCATTCCATTATATCACCTACGGGTAGCTCCTTGAGAGGGTCCTGAAAGGATCGCCTGAATGTCCTGTGTGCTCGTCTACTGGGTTTCCGGGGACTCCATGATTTGCCTTGTCCAATCCCATTCTGAGAGCTGCCTCTGCTATTGAAACAAGTGTCTGAGCAGGAGGCTCGGGGTCGCTGAATTCTGAGATATCTGACGAGTCCAGCAAGTCAGTGGTGATGTCCCCCGATAGGAATGCCGAGTGCGAGGCCGCGTTACGTAGGAATCCGATGTTGGTAACGACGCCCAGTGCAACGAAATTTGACAAGGCTGAGTCAAGTCTCCTTATTGCCGCCTTCCTGGTTGGAGCGTGGACTACCAGCTTAGCCAGCATAGGGTCAAAATTGACTGTTACTTCGTCGCCCTGCCTGACGCCTGAGTCTACTCTGATGCCGGGCCCTGAGGGGGCTATCCAAGTTGAAAGCCTTCCAATCGCGGGGAGGAATCCCCTGGTTGCATCTTCGGCGTAAATCCTAGCCTCTATTGCATGACCGGATATTGTCACCTCGTCTTGGGAAACTCCCATCTCCAGACCAGCAGCGATCTCCAACTGCTTCTGCACCAGATCAACGCCTGTAATCATCTCAGTTACCGGGTGTTCTACTTGGAGTCTGGTGTTCATCTCCAAGAAATAGAACTCCCCCTTGCTGGATAGTAGGAACTCGACGGTCCCTGCGCCGACGTAGTTTACGGCCTTCGCAGCCATTACCGCGGCCTTGCCCATGGATTCCCTTACTGGGCCGCTTACCGCTGGAGATGGTGCTTCTTCGATTACCTTCTGATGCCTCCTCTGCAGCGAGCAGTCCCTCTCATTGAGGTGGATGCAGTTCCCTCTTGAGTCGGCCAGAACTTGTATTTCCACGTGCCTGGCCCCAGTCAGCAGCCTTTCCACGTATACCGTACCGTCTCCGAAGGCTGCTGCTGCCTCTCTTGCAGCGGCCTCGTACTCGGTCCTGAGCATCTTTGGTTCGCGGACCACTCTCATTCCCTTCCCACCTCCCCCGGCACTTGCCTTCAGCAACAGGGGGTATCCAACCTTGGCAGCTGCTACTGCAAGCGGACCAAGGTGCCCCCCGTCCTCCGGTATGGATACCTCGTCACCGGGTATCACTGGGACGCCAGAGGATATCATCCTCGATCTGGCGGAAATCTTGTCTCCCATCACTTCTATTGATTCAGCCCCTGGCCCTATCCAAACGATGTCGTTGGAAGAAACGGCTCTAGCGAAGTCTGCCCTCTCTGAGAGGAAGCCATAACCCGGGTGAATCGCACCAGAGCCGGAGGACTTGGCTGCTTCGATTATCGCTTCCTGATTGAGGTAGTTTTCTGAGAGCGGGCCTTCTGGAAGTAGGATAGCCTCGTCCGCAATCTCTACGTGCAAGGACTCCGAGTCTGGCTCCGAATATACGGCTACGGCCCTCAGTCCCGCCTCCTTGACGGCTCTGAGTACCCTGACAGCAATCTCCCCCCTGTTGGCGACCAAAACAGTGTCGAATTGGTTTGGGGCCCCTTGCATCCAATCCGGAAACATCTGCAGACCTCAATCCTCTTCATCGGGTGACCAATCAGGAAGTCTCCGGTCGAGGAACGCGGAAAGCCCCTCTTGTCCTTCCCTGGAGCCCCTCATCTCACTGGTTTTGTCCATGGTCCGGATTCGGAGCTCCTCGTCTGAACCTGTCCATCTATCGAACTCCAAGGTCAGCTTCTTCGATTCGTAAACTGCCATGGGGCCTGTGCTCAAAAGGTCCGAAATGATGGATGATACCGATTCCTCGAAATTTTCTGGGGACTCGGCTACCTCGTTCACCCATCCGATCCTCAGAGCCTCGTCCGACCCGACCCTGCTTGCCAGCATTGAGAGCCTGCGGAACTGGGCGCTTCCGATTTTTCTGTAGACGTATGGTCCGATTACTGCCGGAAGTATGCCTAGTTTGCCCTCGGAGAGGGCTATCCTGGTCCCTGGCTCTGCTATGACGTGGTCCAGGCACGCGACCAGTCCCGCGCCTCCGCCCAATGCCACTCCCTGAACACAGCCTATGGTGAAGCAGGGGTGAGACCATAGGGAGTTGAAGAGCCTGTCCAAGCGCTCGGAGTCCTTTCTGTTTTCCTCCGGGGTAGCGGCCCCAGCATCCCTCATCATGTTGATGTCTGCACCAGCGCAGAAGTGCCTACCATCACTTCTGAGTACTAAGGCCCTCAGGTAGGGGTTTCCTGAAGGATCGATGAGTGACCCAGTATTGCCCACGGACCTCTGGGTTGTCCATTCAATTATCTCATTGAGTTCCGAGATAAGCTGAATGTTCAGGGCGTTGTAGACCTCGCTCCTGGCCATTGTTACATTGGCCACGCAGCCATCTATGGACAGTCTGCAAAGTTCGGTCATCGGAATGTCATCAGTAATTCTCAAATCCATATCGTCACATCCTGAATACTCCATAGCCCTGATCCGGCATTGGTGCGTTGAGGCTAGCGGAGATGCATAGCCCGAGTATGTCCCTGGTGTCCCTTGGGTCGATTACTCCATCGTCCCACAACCTAGCGGTTGAGTAGTACGGGTTGCTCTCACTCTCGTACTTTGCTCTGATCTCGTCTGGGTTGGCGTTACCGACGGTAGAGAGTACGCTGGCTGCCTGCTCTCCCCCCATTACTGATATCCTAGCGTTTGGCCACATAAACAGGAATCTTGGGTCGTAAGCCCTACCGCACATTCCGTAGTTGCCGGCTCCGTGTGAGCCTCCAATGATTACTGTGAATTTGGGCACGGGAACGCAAGAGACTGCAGTAACTAGCTTGGCCCCGTCCTTGGCTATGCCTCCTGCCTCGGCATCCCTGCCGACCATGAACCCCATAATGTTCTGAAGGAAGACGAGCGGTATTCCCCTTTGGCCACACAACTCAACAAAATGGGCTCCTTTCAGTGATGACTCGGAGAACAATATCCCGTTATTGGCGACTATTCCTACTGGGTATCCATGGATCCTTGCGAAGCCGCAAACCAGTGAGTTGCCGTATCTCTGTTTGAATTCGTGGAATCTGCTGCCGTCGACGATCCTGGAGATTACCTCTCTTACGTCATAAGGGGTCCTGTTGTCTGTTGGAATAATTCCCATCAAATCGTTTGGGTCGTGGGCCGGTTCCTCGGCTGCTTGTACATCGAGGCGGTGCTTGGGGTCTATGTTCAGATTCTCGACGATGTTGCGAACCATGCCAAGTGCCTGCGGCTCGTCTTCGGCAAAGTGGTCAGCGACCCCAGACTCTCTGGTGTGTACGTCCGCTCCGCCGAGGTCCTGGGCACTCACCTCCTCTCCCGTGGCCGCCTTGACAAGTGGCGGGCCTGCTAGGAAAATGGTTCCATTATCCTTGACAATGATGGATTCGTCACTCATTGCCGGAATGTAGGCCCCACCGGCAGTGCATGAGCCTAGAACGGCTGCTACCTGGGGGATTCCCTTGCTTGACAGGATTGCCTGATTTCTGAAAATCCTCCCAAAGTGGGCCTTGTCCGGGAAAACCTGATCCTGCAAAGGGAGGAATGCCCCGCCTGAGTCTACAAGGTATATGCATGGAAGATTGTTGGACTCGGCAATCTCCTGAGCCCTAACGTGCTTCTTTACCGTCATGGGATAGTATGACCCTCCCTTGACAGTGGCGTCATTGGCAACAAAGACGCATTCCTTTCCATGAACGGTGCCTATCCCAGTTACGACTCCAGCGGAGTGCGCCCTTCCGTCATACATTCCAAACGCTGCGAGCGTGGAGAGTTCCAAGAAAGGGGACCCTGGATCGCAGATCTCTGAGATTCTCTCTCTGGCCATCTTCTTTCCCCTCTGCCTGTGTCTGTCAACGTACTTTCCGCCGCCACCCTCTTTGGCATCCTCTATCCTGGTTCTGAGCTCATCCAGGAGGGATGTGTTGTGGACCTTCCTAGCGGCAAATTCGTCGCTTCCTGAGTCGACTCTGGTTGGCAGCCTGTCCATTTCTCTCGGCACGCAGAGGGTGTGTGGGACTTCAATTGAATGGGGCCGATATCGTAGATATCGGACTTCAGACACCAATCACAAGTCTGCCGACATCACGAAGTCCGGGTGCCATACCGACCACGAGTATCATCAGACCGACCAGCAGTCTGAGGTGCTGCTGTCTGTTTTCGAAGTTGGCTACAGCGAAGAAGTACCAAACGACGGCCCCGAGGCCTGCCTTGAGCAAAGTGAACCCGAATGGCGATCCGAATATTTCGATTATCTTGGCCGAGAGGAGGTGCTTCTCCTGGTACCCGAAGTAGTCAATTCCGATCCATGTAGCAAGGCCATCTAGTACCTGTCCTGAGACAGCCAGGAAAACTACCGGATAGGCCATCGCCGCGGAGTTCCTGTGTTTCTCGAGAAGTTCTTTCTCTGGGAAGAATTCCGGGAGTTCGAGATAGTCCTCTTCGGTCATCCCAGGGGGAAGTATACCAGCCACCAGGCCCTGCGAGGAAAGTATGGATGCTGCATCTACGCCACGACTGTACATGGCCATACAAATCATCACTGGAACTCCGATTACCACAAGCAATGGCCAGAGGACGAGTTGGTCTTCGGGCACGCTGGCTGCATACGACGAGAGGGCTCCGAAGAATATCAACGACCCCCCCAGCCCAACGAAGTATACGACCCTCTGGACGTGAGTGAAGTATCTGGTCGATTCCCTGAAAAACCAAGGGAGGAGGGCCGCTGAGACTCCTATCACTGCGAAGGGGGCCAGATCTATTCCCCCTGCAACCACCTCGCTATTGGAAATAGAAGAACCATAGAGTACAAATTGGGCCAAAATCAGGACCGATGATGTTACCTCCACAGAGTTATCTTTCTCTTCAGAGTACATTTCTCTGTGGGAAATAGAGTAGCCAACGGCTCCTGCGATGACTACCCAAATTGCTGTCTGGAAGTGTATGCCGGGACTAACGAAGAATGCGGTCAGGGTAGAGTCAAACATCTCTGCATCCTCTACGACCTCCCCGAGGGAGGCCCAGAGGACGTAGGGCAAGAGTGCCAGAATCGTTGCCTCACTTGGGTCTATTTCTAGAATCCTTAGCCATGCACTCAATGCAGCTACGAAAAGAGCGAGAACTACGGCATATGTGATGGTGTTAACTTCGTTGTATCCGGCGTCGCTTCCGGCGTCATCGAGCACTGGATCGATGTAGAACTCAATGACCATTCTTGTCAGGGGGTTGTCGAATTCCAGAGCGTTTAGGGCGAGGGCAGAGAAAAGAATCACGGCTATGCCGATCAATGCGTGAATTGACCATTTTTCGTAATCGTACAACTCTTCCCATGAGTCGCTCATGAGGCTACCAGAAGACTCCTACGCTTAGGTATGGCGGAAACGATCATTCCTCTTCGTACAGGATTTCCTCGTCCTCTGATAGTTCCAGCATTTCTCTGACTGCTGATTCGTCCTCGGGGTCCACTTGGGAGTCCTTCATCCTCCTCTCCCTCCTTCTCCTTGCTGCCGAAAGGCCAGGGACAAGGGTTTCGAAAGCACCACCGACTTCATCCCTCCTCTCTTCGTAAGATTCCAGGCTCCTAGACCTCATCCTCTGCCTCTTTCGGTCCTTCTCAAGTCCATGGAGAACGTTTCCGTGTTCGGCTCCCCTGAGTATGGACTCTATTGCTGGCTTTGCGATCTCCAGACCCATGTCATCCCCGATCACAATTACTGTGGAGCCGTAAATTGCAATTTCAGTTCTGGTTAGTTCTTCTATCCTACTGCGGATCATTCCGTTTCTTCCAATCAGACGGCTCCTCATTCTACGAATTTGGTTTGGCTGCCTGCCGACCCACTCCCTGATGTCGAACATAAAGAGATGAACCTCGTCCTCGAGAAGTTGGACTGCTCTCGCAGGGGCCAGTCCCCTTCCTATGGCAAGAATCACGTCTGGGGTTTTCATCTTTACAATTGGATCTACTTCTGAATCTCCCCACGAGACCCTTACTTCGCCAGATTGGGAGTCTATTTCCAGTTCCCCCCCACATGCCTCCTCTAGCATCTTCCTAGTTGAGCCACCCTTGCCTATCAGCACGGCAATTCGGTCTTTGGGGATGCGTGCAACGGTCTCCACGGCTGCGGCCGACCAGCCTCCCAGTTTTAATCCCCGCCCGGGAGTTCCGGGAGTTCCGGGACGGGTTCATCGAGGACTCTGAGCATGCTATCTGCTAGATCAGCGTCGAAACCCTGCTTGTTAATCCAGTTAACCAGCCTTGTTACGTCCCTTACCAAGAACTCCTCTGCATGTGGGTGCTGGTGAGTCACTCCCTGTCCTACGTCGATCAGCCATGGCTCTCCATCATTCCACAGAATATTGTACTCGCTAAGGTCCGCATGAACGAGGTTGGCCTTCTGCCATGATACTGCTACCATATCCAGAAGATCCTCGAATACTTCGTATGGTTCGTCGATAATCACATCACGAAGCCTCGGGCTGGCCTCACTTTCCCCGATCAGATCCATGATCAGGACGTTTTTGTTATAGGAAATTGGCCTGGGAACCCTGATTCCATGCTTTCGCAGTCTTCGTAGATTCCTGAACTCCTTCTTTACCCATATGTTGACCAGTTCCCTGTGCCTACCTGAAAGTCCCTCGAATCTGGGGTCTCCGTCTATGTACTTCGCTAGTCCCTTGAATACGGCATTTGTTGTGTGGAATATCTTGACTGCTACTGGGCCGTTTATCGAAGTGGCATGGAACACATGTGCCTCCTTCCCTCTGGCTATTGGATAGTTGACGGTGTCAATCTCGCCCTTCTCCATCAGCTTGTGTATGGAAAGCAATGTCGAGCGATCGAAGACGGCGTCGAATACCCTTCTGTCTACCCACTCGAATGGGCCCTTCCCAAGGACGCCTTGGAGCCCATCCTCGATCTCATTGAATATTTTCTTGAAGCGTGGTTCGGACATCCAGTCGTGCTTGGTCTGTGCCCTCATCAGGGCATCGGGATCTTCCTCTTCCCATGTCTCCTCGCTAGGCATTAGCTCACCCGAAGAATGAGTCGATATCGTCATCCTGTGAAGCAGGCTCTGCGACTGTTTCCTGCCTCTCTTCTGCGATCGGTTCAGTAGAATCCTCCTCAACCGGCTCTAATGTTCCGACTTGCTCCTCGGCGGATTCTTCAATTTGGTCATCGGAGGAAAGACCGAACAGGTCTACTATCTCAGGTAGGACTCCCTTTCTTGACAGGTACAGTGATTGGGTCTTTGTGTACCTCATGCAGACGTTGGCTTTCTCATCTTGGAAGTCCCATGGCTGAACTACTATCAGGTCTCCCTCTCTTACCCATTGGCGGCGCCTCATCTTTCCGGGGATTCTGGAGATACGGCTGAGGCCATCCTCGCAGACTGCCCTTATCCTCCTGCCACCGAGAATTTCATCGGCGATAGCGAACATCTCGTTCACCTTTCGGTTTGGTAGGGGGACCCTGATACGGTCCCCGCTTCCTGACTCGAGTTGTGCTAAGCGCTCGAAGTCTACCTTCTCCTCTCTGCGTGCCACTGGGTCTCCGTCGAGAGTCCCCTATGTGAAGTTGAGCCTGAAATCTCACCCGACCAAGGAGTCGATGGAAGTACTGACTAGAGATACTAGCCATTCGCTAACTGGCCCTATTCCGCACAAGACGGTGAGTATCGCGCAGGCCATTATTGCCATCCTTAGGGAAGAGGCCGACTTGAGCCTGGATGAGCTGTCTGGTTCTTCGAAGAACATCACCAAGCTGAGTCTGAGGTAGTAGAACAGTGAGAGAGCGCTATTTACGACTATGGCTGCTGCTAGCCAGAATACGGGGTCGACTGTGTCCATCCAAGAATAGACGTCGGTAGCCGATGAGTTCCCAGTGCCAGCTGAGGATGAGACTATCCCGTTTACCATCAGCAGCTTGGAGAGGAATCCGGACAGGGGAGGGACTCCGGCTAGTGACAGCATGAATAGGAACATAGATCCTGCAATCAGAGGTTCTCTCTTTCCTAGGCCGTGGAGGTCCTCCATCCGGTGACCTGCTCCATCTGTCTCGAGGAGGGACAACACCAGGAATGCGCCCATCTTGAACAGGACTAGCACCGCCAAGTGGAATGTTATCGCGATTAGGATTAGCCTGGTTCCTTCCTCGCCGGCGAGGCCGCTCCCGATGACGGAGATGGCTGCAAGCATGTACCCTGCATGGGCCACGCTAGAATATGCTAGCATTCTCTTTGGGTTCTCGCTAGTTAGTGCCGCTAGGTTACCCCATGACATCGTGATTACAGCGATGACTGCCAGCATCAGGAACCAGGAGGCCTGCTCCCCGAAGTCTGGAACAGTAATCATCACGAGTACCCTGAACAGTGCGACGAATCCCATCGCCTTCGACGCGGTTGCAAGAAGGCCCGATATTGGAGAAGACGCCCCAGAGTATGCATCGGGTGCGGCAAGGTGGAATGGCGCCGCGCTTACCTTAAATCCGAACGCGACCATCATCAGGCCGACACCGAAAGCAGCGAATGGATCGATGCCTTCCATCTCTGCCCACTTGGTTGCTAGTGATTCGAGTGCTAGATCTCCTGACCAGAGGTAAAGGAGTGACATTCCATAAATCCCGACTGCGGAGGCAGCTGATCCCACAATGAAGTACTTCGCACCCGCCTCTCCACCTACATCCTCTTCTTTGTGGAAAGCTACTAGCACGTAGGTGGACAGGGAGGCGAGTTCGATGCATACCACGAGCATGAACAAGTTGGTTGACATAGCCATCAGGCTCATTCCGAGACCGACCAGGATTAGCAGTATGTAGAAGTCCACTTGCCTCCTGTTGTCCATCAAGATGGAAATCTTCCTCGATGCTGTCGCCTCTGAGTCATGGTCCGTTGGTGCCCTTGCGTTTTGCTTGGCGGGAATTCTGTGAGTGGATGCCGCTGAGACCAGCAACAGTGCGCCGATGAACATAGCGGAGAACAGTCGGCTAAACGCATCTGACCTCAGCATCCCGCCTACTTCCTCGGAGCTGCTGTCAATCATCAGGAGTGATGCTGCGAATGCTACTGAGAAAGTGAGAGTGGCAATTCTATTGGGCATTCTCGGATCATTGGTGGCTTCGAACCTGGAGCCACCGATAAGGATTGGAACCCTTAGGTTGGTTAATGGGATCCTGAAAGAGGCGTTCCCGAGGTTTGGAATCAAGATTATTGCTAGGACTCCGACCAGCATTACCAGTTCTGGCAATAGGGTGAATGCGGTGTCTGAGTCCAAGGCCAGTTGTCCTAGGGATGTCATGGGTTCACCCCCTCTGACTCCATGGCTTGAGTTAGGTACTCTAGCATGAAGCCTGAGCTCCAGTCAGACATCATGTCCCAGAATATGAAGGGCAGAATTCCGAATAGGACGGTGAGAGCGCCGAGTATTAGCATCCCTGCATTCTCGTGCCATGTGATGTCGGACGGATCTTCCCCGTGGAGGGACTCGGGCAGAATTCCTTGGTGGGGATCGTCAGATTCGAAAATGGTCCTCTGCATCGATGTTAGGTAGTAAACGGCGGTAATGATGAGGGTCAAAGCGGGAAGCATTACCAGCCAACCGAAGGTCATCCAGAACGCTATCAGGACTGTTACCTCAGCTACGAAACCGGCCAACAGAGGGAGGCCTAGGCTAGCCATCCATCCAAGCATCATATGTCCTGCGAGCCATGGGCTGTGGTGGGCTATACCCCTCATAGACCCGATTTCCAGGGTGTGGTAGTGGTGCTTGAACGCCCCAGCCACTGCGAAAAGAAGAGGGCTGATTATTCCATGAGCGAACATCATGAATAGTGCTCCGGCAATTCCGAGAGGCTGCATCGTGGCTATACCTAGGAAAATTAGCCCCATGTGGGAGACTGAGGAGTAGGCCACCATCCTCTTGAGGTTAGTCTGGCCCATACATACCCAAGCACCGTACACTAGGCTGACCATTCCCAGGAATATGAGAAGTGGGATGAATACCATTGTGGACTCTGGAAGGGCTGTTACTGCAATTCTCAGGAAGCCGTAGGCCCCCATCTTCAGCATCACTCCTGCAAGGAGCATCGACCCCGCAGTGGGGGCTTGGACGTGGGCATCAGGCAGCCATGTGTGTACAGGGACGCTTGGCATCTTGGTTGCGAAGCCTATCAGCAGCATTATCCATACGAGGTGCCTTAGCCCCTCACTAGGAATTCCCGAGGCTGAGGAGACCATCACCCCGAGATCGAACGTGTGGCCGGTAATCGTTCCCGAGCTGGCTACATCTGGAGTGTATAGGTACATCACTAGAATTCCAATAAGCATGACGACGCTTGCCGTGAATGTATAGATGAAGAACTTCAAGGAGGCGTATCTTCTGTCCTCGCCCCCCCAAACCATGATCAAGAAGAACATAGGGACCAGAGTCAGCTCCCAGAATACGTAGAAGACGAACATGTCAAGAGAGACGAATACCCCTATCAACGCGCCTTCCATGACTAGGATTAGGGGGTGGAAAAGGTGGCCTCTCTTTGCATCCCACTCGACAAGCATGGATATTGGAATCAGGAGTGTTGTGAGCCAGACCATTGGGAACGACAATGCGTCTATTCCGACTTTCCACGAGACCCCTATGGATGGTATCAGAAGGAAGGATTCGTTTGTTAGTGAGTAGCCGGAGCCGTAGTCAGTCCAGTCAATATTGCCGATCTCCCCGAGGAAAATCATTGTGGTGATCGCCAGCATAGCCAGGGAAACGCCCATGCTTATCGCCCTGGAGGCTCGTGCGAGTCCTTCTGCCGAGTCGACCATCTTAGGCAGGATGAGGAGTGCAACGCCTACCGCAATCGGGGCCAGCGTGATTACGGACAGTGGGTCGTTGATCATCAGCTAATCCCCCATACTAGAACGATGATGGAAAGCATTCCAACTGCTGTCATCAGGATGTAGTCGCGAGCGTTACCAGTGGTGAGTGCCCTGACTTGCAGGGATCCAGATACTGAGTTTGACTCAATCTGTTTGATTACTCCATCAATCACGTTTCGATCGAACCATGCAGTGAATGCGGCGAAGGGTACAACGGTCTTTGCAAGGACTCCCTCGTAGATATCATCGAAGTACAGTCTGTTCTCCAAGGCCTCAGCCAAATCTGATTCGGACAGGGAAGTGACATCCTGACTGCCAAACTTTCCTGAGAGGCTGACCAGCCAGGAAACTGCGGGTGAAGCGGACTCTCCTGCAGATAGTTCGCCCCCATGGATTCTAGCTGCGAAAATTGGGCCCGCTATGAAAGACAGCAATATTGTGATCCAGCCAATGATCCTTAGATTCTGGTTTTCTGGCAGGAATGCATACTCCAGCTTGTAAATTATCGAGTCGAGTAATGTTGATTTCTTGAGGTGGAGATGTCCAGAATAGTCGTAAGCTGACGAGAGGTAGTCTGTCGCTCCCAGCAATGCGAAGGCAAACCCCCCTAGGGCGGTGATTACTGTTAGTATGATCAATGGTTCCTTGATCCATGGAGTTTCCTCGTGAACGTGGTTGACAACCTCGTTCTTTGGCTCGCCGGCGAATGTCATGAACCACATCCTAGACATGTAGAATCCAGTCATTCCAGCTGTTAGTAGAACCAGAATCGCTGGCCCAATCATCAAGGGTTCATGCTCTAAAGCGGCAAGCCAAGTCTCTGCGATGATTCCTTCCTTCGACCAGAATCCACCTATCAGTGGTATTCCAATTATCGACATGGATCCAAACATCATTGCCGTGGCAGTTACGGGCATCTTCGATGCGAGGCCACCCATATTCCTCATATCTTGAGGGTCGAAATCGTGCCCATGTCCGCCACCGTTTCCATGGTGCATGTGATCATGTGCATGGTGAACTTCGTGTATGACTGAGCCGCTAGCCATGAACAGCATGCCCTTCGCCATCGCGTGGTTGAACAGATGGAACATGGAGGCACCGAAGACTACGACTGCTGCATGGTGCTCGTCGTTATTGTAGAACCATAAGGCGGATCCAAGACCTGTGAAGATGTAAGCAAGCTGGCTCATCGTCGAGTATGCAAGGACTTTCTTGATGTCGTTCTGGACGAAAGCTATTGCAGCTGCCATGAATGCTGTAATCCCTCCCACGTAAGCGACGATTAGGCCGAGGTCCTCTAGTCCAGGGACGCCGTGGTGGCCCACATCGACGAAGGGGACCATCCTGGCTACGAGGTATAGCCCTGCATTCACCATTGTAGCCGCGTGGATTAGTGCCGAAACGGGAGTTGGGCCCTCCATGGCATCGGGCAGCCAGACATGCAGTGGGAACTGTGCCGATTTGCCCACAGCCCCAATGAACATCATTAGTAGGGCCCAGAAAAGTTGAGTTGAGTCCACTGTTCCGTGTAGGGATGGGTCATGGAATATCACTGAGAACTCCAGAGACCCATAGATGTCGTAGAGTATGAACAGCCCAACCATTAGGAAAACGTCTCCGACTCTGGTGGTCAGGAATGCTTTCTTAGCGGCGTATGCCGCACTTTCCTTCCAGTAGTAGAATCCGATCAGGAGATAGGAACAGAGCCCCATAATCTCCCAGAATATGAAAAGCCAGAGGAAGTTGTCAGCCAGAACCATGCCAAACATTCCGAGGGCGAAGAGGACAAATTCTCCGTAGAATCTGTGATTCCTGTCCTCGTTAATCGGGTCTGTGTTCATGTAACCAAGACTGAACCAACAAATCAGGAAGCAGAGGAAGGTTGCTACGAAGAGGAGCATCAGTGTAATTGAGTCGACCCACACGCCAACCCCTAGGATATTCTTGGATGATGTGAGGCTGTAGTCTGACTGCAGGAGGTCGAAGGACACCCATTCTAGCCACTGAACTATGCTGTGTTGATCACCGAAGTCAGGAAGTTCGTCGAAGTAGTCGTAAACTAGCCAAACCGCTGCCATAAGGGATGTCCCAAGGGCCCCGAGGGCCAGAATCCCCCCCTCCTTGAGCTTGTCTTTCCAGGTCTCGTGGCCGTTGTAGAGCTGACCCGCGACAAGAATCACGGGGAAAGTTACGAACGGAACTGCAACTATGAGAATCGCCGAATCGGATGATTCCCAGCCTTGGTTTTGCAACAGAGGCACTATTGCCAGGAAGGGTATGATGTAGACGAGCAGTCCAATCTCACTCTTGTTCTCGCCCATTCTTACACCTCAGTTATTCAGGATGTTAGCCTCATCTAGAGAAATCGTCTCTTGTGTGCTGTATAGAGAAAGGAAAATTGCCAATCCTATTGCGACCTCCGCGGCTGTTATTGCGATAGCTATGGTTGTGAACACCCATCCATCGGAACCACCCCAGTACATTGTGCCTGCCACGAAATTCAGGTTAGCGCCGTTGAGCATGACCTCGATGCACATCAGGACCACTATGGCGTTCTTTCTGGAGAACGCACCAATGAGTCCAACGCCGAAAAGGATGGCTCCGAGTCCGGCAATCCAACTTGGGTCGATCATTGGTCATCACCTCCCATGCCCCAGACCAGGTTAATCAGCCTCTCATCGCGAACTAAGTATGAGGCCCCGATCATTGCCATCGCGAGGAGCGCTCCTAGGACTATGGTGGCTACCGCCCACTCGTCAAACAGTGCGTTTGCCAAGTCTAATGTCGACGGTTGGGGGCTTTCTTCGATAGCGGGCCAGTTCGATGGGTCCATTGTCTCCCTAAGGAGAACTAGCATGAAAGCTACGACCCCTACCCTGGTTACTGCAGAAAGGAGCCTCACTCTATGTCGCCCTCCTGGATTTGTTTACGTGTGAGCATGACTCCGAACTGGACCACGAGCATTACTGAGCCAAGGTAGACAAGGATCTGGATGGCGGCTAGCATCTCTGCGCTAGCTAGAACGAAAATACCTGCTACTCCAAAGAATGTCAGCATTAGGAAGAGGAGTGAGTGCGCGACTCTTCTTCCATATACGCATCCTATTGCACCACCAACGGTTACAGCTGACAGGATAACGAAAACCAGTGCCTCGAAGTCAACGCCCATAACTACGCCTCCGCCTCTGCTTTGGCGGCCTTGGCCGCCTTGCGCTCTCTCTTCTTGAGTTCCTTCTCAGCTCGCTTTGCGAGTTCCATGTCGACTCGTTCCTTGTGAGTTGAGGGCAACACCCTGGTTCTATCTGCATCCATCCAGAGGTCCTGACGAGAGAATCCGGACATTCCATCATACTCGTTGGTCATGAAGAATGACTCGAATGGGCACGACTCCATGCATAGTCCGCAGAACATGCACCTTCCGAGGTCGATTCTTCCGGAGACTATGTCCTTCTCAGCGGGTTTTAGGTCGGAGGTGTCAAGTGTCTCTACTCCCGAACCGTCCATCCAACGGACGGTTGCCTTGTCGCCTGTGAGGTCTATGACCTCGGCAAAGTCGTACTCGGATGGGGCGGCTGCGTGTGCGGTCATCAGGTCGAAGTCTTCTGCCCCGGAGTCGTCCTTGGGTCTAGCAGCATAGCCGCCCTCCTCGACTTCGCTTCCATATCCGTGCCATTCGTCCCCCTCTTCTGCAGTGTCAAGAACGTTGACCCTTACTTCCGATGTCATGTGAAGGCAGTCATTGGGGCAGGCTCTGACGCATGCCTTGCAGGCTGTGCAAGTCTCCCAAATTACTCCTATTCGCCCATTGTAATTCCCCGGTACGAAGAGCCATGGTTCCAGATCCTCTAGCCTCTCGTAGGGATACATGACGGTGACTGGCCTTTCCAAGAATGGCATTATCTGGCTAGTCTCTCTGTCTGCTGCGAACTTCTGTCCGACGCTTGGGTGCCCTTCTCCCACCCTCTGCATGGTGGTGGGGTCCACCATTTTCTCGTACTCGCCGTGATAGCTGTTCCTTAGGAAATTGAGTCTGCCGAGGAATGGGACGGTTCGCAAGGCTGTCTTGAGCGTCATCCACATTGGGCGTATGACTAGATTCCTGAAATTGGGTGTGGCTCTCGGATGTCCTGTGTTGTACTTCATCTATTTCCCCCCTCTAATCCCTGTGACTACCTGGTGAAGCTTTGATCACTGCTTGAGTGCTGTATGGACGGCTCTGTAGGTCCAATGCTTCCTCATCTTCATCCATGAGGTAGATTACGAAAAGGACCAGGGACACTGTGGAGACGACTGCTGGAACCCACAAGTCCCAGTTTCCTCCGTGGTAGTGTTCCAGCCTTAGGTAGATGGAAACTACGAGGTGGAGCAGGGAGAGGGGGAGCAGGTATCTCCAACCGAATTCCAGTATCTGGTCCGTTCTTACTCTGTGGAGGGAGGCCCTAATCCAAACGAAGACAGCGAATAGCAGCCATGCTTTCAGGAGGACCCATACGAGCCCGGGAACAAACTCAAAGATGGTCGAAAAGATTGCCCCAATGGTAGGCAAGTCAGACAATGTGTGCTGGAAGGGGGCCTCCCAACCACCTAGGAAGAAGAGTGCGAATAGTATGCATGCTGCGTACGAGCGCATGTACTCGGCGGAGAACATCAGGCCCCAGCGAATTCCCCCATACTCAGTCCACCATCCCTCCACTAGCTCGGCTTCTGCCTCGGGCATGTCAAATGGTATTCTCTCAACTTCGGCAATCATCGTAACTAGGAAAAGAGCGGCTCCTAGTGGCATGAGGAATATATTCCAGACGTTGCCCTGTTCTTGCCCCATCTGGAAGTCTACTATCTCGATGATGTTGAGGGAGCCACTCAGTACGGCCACCCCCAGGACTGTGATCAGGAGGGGGATTTCGTAAGCGGTTAGTTGGGCTGCCGATCTCATCCCTCCAATCAGTGTGTACTTGTTATTCGAGGCCCAGCCAGCGAAGAAGACGCCTAGTGGGGCGACTCCGAATATGGCCATCATGAACAGGAGTGAAAGGTCAGGATTAGCAGCGTAGATGTGAGGCCCGAAGGGTACGAATGCGAATACCATGACAGTTGTGGATACGATAATTACGGGTGCTACTTCGAAGACTACCCTGTCAGCGTCCTTCGGAACTAGGTGTTCCTTGGTTGCGAATTTGAAGAAGTCGGCAAAGGCTTGGAAGAAGCCCGGCAGAAGGAACCAGTATCCGTGGTAGCTCCTGTTGTTCACCCTTGAGACGGTCTCTAGCTCGTGGTCATTGCCCCAGTTGGCGTTTAGGGCTTTTACGACCCATCCGATGGGGGTTCCGATGCCGAAGGGTAGTTGGTTCCACCATTCTCCAGCGGTGACCCCGCTCTCTCCGACCCAGAGGCTCCTGAGGGTTGTGGTTGCGCCCAATCTGTCCATCAACCTGCCAATGAATTTCCTCTCAATGTAGGGTATGGCTAGCATCGTTAGCATCAGTGTTGTAAACACCACGGTGCACATTATCGTTGCATGGAAGAAGGACTCGAGCGCGGGCTGTATTGACGAGAATCCTGATTGCGGGTTTACAGAGCCAAGTGGACCTAGGCTGTAGTCTGAGTCTGGAAGGAGGTCATGAGTTTGGTCCATGGACCATCCGATGGCCGATTCAAACCACCCACGCAGATCCAGCCAATCACTACTCGCCATGAAATCACCTATCTGTTTCCCCTATGCACGGGTCGAAGGAACCCATTATTGCTGGAATATCAGCTACCTTGTACCCTATCATGCACTTGGACGCGTAAGGTATGGTGATGAACATTGGAGATCTTATCGATACCCTGTATGGGTTCTTTCCTCTGCCCTCTCCCCCTCCTGCGATGTAGAACATAGATTCGCCCCTGCTGTCCTCAAAGTGGTGATATCCGCTAGTACCCTCAGGAGCCCTGCTGGGGGCCTTAGCCAGTAGCTTGGGGTCTCCTGGCTCGTGGTAAGTGTCCGAACCACCTGGTAGCTTTTCCATTGCCTGCAGGACAAGGAGGGCACTCACCCTCATCTCCTCCACCCTTACCCTGTACCTGTCATAGCAGTCGGCGCCCTTGATCGAGGATCTCTCCACGGGTGGCTCCCAGTCCAATTCACTGTAAACCGAATAAGGGTGTGCCCACCTAACGTCGTAGTTAACTCCGCCTGCACGCAGATTTGGGCCTGAGACGCCGTGGTTGATCATCTCCTCCGGCTTGGCATATCCAACCCCCTGGGTCCTTACTAGGAATACCGTGCTTTCGTCGAAGAGGGCCTCATACTCCTGTATCCTCTGAAGGAATAGGTGTAGTTTGGAGCGGGCTCTCTGTACAAAACCATGAGGGAGGTCTCTCTTGACCCCTCCTATTCGAGGGAAGTTGTAGTGCATCCTAGAGCCTCCTAGCTCCTGTAATAGGTCCATCATCATCTCCCTCTCCCTTAGGCACCAGACCATTACTGAGAGGTTTCCAGTATCTGGGCCGTAAGCACCCATCCACATCAAGTGCGATGCGATCCTTTGGAGCTCTACTGCAATGAGTCGGATGTATTCCGCGCGTTCTGGGACCTCTACCCCTAGGAGGTCCTCAGCTGCATAAATGTAGGAATGAGACCACGTATTGGCACTGGCGTAGCACAGTCTATCGCAATAGGTTGTGATTTGTGTGAAGTCTCTTGTCTCGCAGATCTTCTCAACGCCCCTGTGGATGTAACCGAGGTCTGGGACCGTGTCAACTACGGTCTCGCCGTCGACCTTGATCTTCAATGTCCACAGACCGTGTGTCATGGGATGCTGCGGGCCCATAGAAATCCACATTTCTGCCATATTCTAACCTCACTTTACCTTCCCAATATCGTCTGGCTTTCGTCCGAATCCCTGTGCATCATCGTACATCTCCTCGAATCCATGATATCTCAAATTGTGATGCCTCTGAAGTGGGTGGTACCCTGTAGGCGTTTCGTGGGGCTGCAGGACCCTTCTCATCCCAACGTGGCCATCGAAGTCTATTCCAACGAGGTCCCATGTCTCTTTCTCATTCCAGTCAGCGCCGACCCATATGTCCTGCACGCTGGCCACTGAAGGGGTCCTGGTGTCTGGGAGCCTTATGCTGACTTCAATTTCCAACGGGACGTCTTTGCCCTTGACCCCGTTTGGATCCGTGACGATAGGCTGCAGAACTCCATCCACCGAAGGAGGATTCTTCACCCCCGTTCTCAGGAAGTGGTAAATCACCTCCCACTTCTTTTCTTCTGGCCCCTCAGGCCAGTGAATCCCGGTGATCATTGAGCAATAATCAACAGAATGTGTGTTGTTTAGGCTCTCTGCGAGCTTTCTCCAGTTTTCGGCCTCGCAAACCACTGAAACTGTCCAGCGGGGACTTGTCCCGCTGGTTCGCTCGACGGTGTCTGCCTCGACTCCCTTCATCTTTGAAATGGCCTTGCAGAGCTTCTCCGCTGATGCCTTCTGCGTGGAAGTCGGAACTACTCTGCCCATTATCTCGCCTCACAAATCTCCGGTAATTAACGGCCTCTGGGTAGCTGGCCTGTCGCTACTGGGCATGGCGCCTATCCTGATGATTTTCTGACGTAGCTTGTCGAATCCGTCGATCAGGGCCTCAGGCCTGGGTGGGCAGCCAGGGATGTAAACGTCGACGGGGATTACAGTGTCCACTCCCTCGAGGATGTTGTATGATTGGAAGTATGGGCCGCCGGAGATTGCACACTCCCCCATGGCTATGCACCACTTCGGTTCTGGCATTTGCTCCCAAAGCCTGACTATTGGATCGGCGAACTTCTTGCTGATAGGACCATTGACGAGTAGTACGTCACACTGGCGGGGGCTGGATCTGAAGAAGACCCCAAACCTCTCTGCGTCGAACCTGCTGGCCCCAGCAGCGGCCATCTCCAGGGCGCAGCATTTGATTCCCAAGTGGAGGGGGAATAGTGACTTCCTCTGGCCCCAGTTGAAAATTCTGCCAGCGATAACGCCGATTATGTCTTTGATTCGGCTAGCCTTGAGGGCCTCATCTGTTACATCACCAACGGTATCTACCAGCATCCTGCTGTTGAAAACTGTGTAATTCTGGTCGTCCGACAATCAATCACCTCAGATGTAGATTCTTCCCCTCTTTCGAAATACGTGCCATACCCCAAGCCCCATCAGGACGATGAATGCGGTTAGTGTTGCTAGGGCGCTGTAGATCCCGCTCATCTCCGCTCCTTCCTGAATTGCGACCACACCCCCGAAGGCGAGGAACATGAATGCGATGTCGAAAACAAGGAAGATAATGGCGTACCAGTAGTATTGGAAATGGAAATTGATGTGTGCGTCGCCAACTGGGTCTGCTCCACACTCATAGGTACTGTCTCTGCGAATGTAGAGAGACTGGTCAGTCTCGTAACCAGGGAGTAGCCATGAGCTCAATTTCATAGGGTCATTTCCAGTCTTTCTTGGCCTTAGGAAGCCAGAGGCGATGAAGCTCATTACTGGGAACCCTATTCCAACTAGGGCCATTACAGCCACAGCTAGGTAGTCCTCGGGGACTGTCGACATAGTACACACCCGCCGGTCCCGTAGGGACCGACAGCGCTACCCACCTGAAATTGGGCAATAAGCCTATCCGGTACGAACTCAGGGTTGAGGCTGGGATTAGTCCTCTTCTTCGAGGGCCCTTTGTATCATTCTGTTTTCTGCTCTGGATCGTAGGAAGAGTACGATTACCAATAGTGCGCCGAATCCAGTCAGGCCGTAGACAAGGGCCTCCTCGACCTCATCTGATAGACTCAAGAATGAGTTCGATACCTTTGAAGTTACTTTCAGCTCAACGGGCTGTCCTGCAACTGGTATTCCCTTCGGCTGGACGATGATGGTGAATCTGTATGTGTCATCATCGATCATTTCCGATGGTGGGGTGACTCTGACTTCTATCTCCATTGTCTCTCCGGGCTGTAGCTCGAATTCGTCTTCAACGATGTCCACTGTCCATCCCCTCAAGGAGTCGCTCGAGATTATCTCAACCTCCTCTACGATATTTCCGTGGTTCGTTACGAATAGAGAGAAGTAGAGTTTCTCGGGATAGTCTGCAGTCTGTTCCGATGGGCTCTCCAAGGTGAATCTCAAATCATGAATTGTCATTACCTGCACTATTACGTCCACTGTGGTAGTCTGAGCGGCATTTCTCTCCGAGGCTGCGTTGACCTTGATTATCCCGGAGACGCCATTAGCGACTCCCTCAAGGACTTCCATTCTGACCTCAACAAGTACTCTATCCCCCTTTGCGATCTGGATCGTTCCATCTATCTGAACCCCCTCGACGAACATCTGTCTGACCACAGACGAGTCCATGCCTGTGATCGTTATCACCGCGGTATCGCCTGCTGGATAGTCCCCTGTGTTCTCTACCCAGAAGAAGCTGGATAGTTCGCCGCCAGGGGGTAGGATCAGATCTATCTGGCTTGGTACTTCGCCTGGGCTCTGGGGAGACACTGCCATCCCGTAGTTGTAGTTCGAGACGACCACAGTAAGAGTGTGCTCGTCGACTTCTGAGGTGCCGTAAATTGCAATTCTGGCTAGAACCTTCGCGGAGTCCGCATCCTCCTCTCCTTCGACGAGAACATCCAGGTAGACAGTCTGCGTCTGACCGGGATCTAGAACTATCTGTTGGATTTTGTTTCCTTGGGTGTCCGAGAATGATGAGTCCCACATGGGATTGCTGCATCCCGTCTGATCTCCCGGATCACAGGCCTGCAACCTGAAGGTGTCCTCTATATTGCCAGAATTAGTTACATCGATCGGGAATTGTACAATCTGTCCAGAGCGCCCAGTCTGCTGATCGGAGACTATCGATGTGGTCACAGAATGCCGTGCTGCAACGGAAACGGTTAGGTCCCTGGTAGCATATGGATCAGATCCCCCTCCCCTTCCAACTGTGAAAGTGATTACAACGTCACTCTCTGCGCTAGCATCGTTCGGGACCAAGACCTCAGCGGAGATAGTCTGCTTGTTATTTGATGACTGTGAGCTGCCAAGAGTAACCGAGGACTGCGAGAGTGATACTTGCCACCCGGGAGGCAGCCCGTCTGCACCTATTGCCATGGTGTCTTGTCCGTTTCCTTGATTTATGATTTGTATTGAGAGGGTCCCGGAAGTTCCCGGTTCGACGTTTGAGAGTGTTGTCTTGCTCAGACTCATCGTTGCACCAAACTCCTGTCCTACGGTAACTGTGAGTACCTTCTCGCACCCAACATTAGTCCCCGCCCTCCCTTGGATGTTGATGGCGATCTGGGTTCCTGCTTCTAGGGAGTCATCTGGAGTTACGTCGAAAGTGAAAGTATGGGAGTCATCGGAGCTTCCTGGCTCTCCCAACATCTTGCTCTTTGGACTGTCAAAGCTAACCCAGCCAGATATGTCATGCCCGTCTTGGGCTTGGGCGTTCGCAGTGACTGTCCATTCAGTATTTCCGATATTCTCGACCTCGAATGAGTTTGAGGCGGACTCTCCCGGATCAAGGCTGTGAGATCCAAATTGGAGTGAACCCTCGCATTCCTTTATTTCTGGTACATTTAGGCTCATGGTCAAGTTGTCCTCGGCTTGATCCGCCGCATTGGGATCGTTGGTTACTGTCGCCTTCAGGATGAAGCAGTGAGAGCCTGCTTCGGTCTCTGCGCCATTTGGCATGTCGACAGTCACCGTGACGGATTCCTGGTCTTCTGGCTCTAGCTGGAGGATTGCAGGATCAACTGTGGCTGTCAAATCATCGGATTCGCAATCACTGTCCGAGGTCATCTCCAGCTGCACGTTGGCCTGTTGCTCGCCGTTGTTCTCCACATCCACATCCCATGTAACCTCGTTATCCTCTCCGTCATAGTTCTTGGTTGTCGGCTCGTCGGTTGAAAGTTTCACAGAGTAAAGCCCCCCTCCATCTCCAGCTGTAGTTGTGACCGTGACGTCGTCACTCGAGGGGGAGCCTGGGACGCCGCCCGAGACCTGGCCCTGGGCATTGACCGTTGTCTCGCATTCCCCATTGGCCTGATCGGAGACGGAGACCGTCAGTTTCACTGTCTCCGATGACCCTGAATCGACCGTTATTGTGGTTGTCTCCAAAGTTGATGTGAATCCGCTGCAGTCATTTCCCTGCTGCGTGCTTAGCGAGACCAAGGCATCATCGTCACCGGAATTCTGTATCACAATGTCATACTCGGCCGCATCATCAGTGGTTGCCTCGGCAGCCATTGGATTGGCGGAAACCGATATGTCGACATCTGCGGAAACCAACGGGGATACTATGCCGAGAACGAGGAGAGCGACTATCAGACTGGCTGAATTGCTCGGCTTCATCGCATTTCGCACTAGACCGCCCCTCTAAGGGCTTCGCACCACGCGACCCCTTAGGGTCGCGCTTTTCAGGCTTCAACCAGCTCTTCGGATTCGGCATCGCAATGCATGCATCTGCCCGAATTCATGATGTCGCAACCGGAAACCTGGCCGGCCTTGTGATACCTAGCCCCGCAAGACGAACAGGCCCATGCTTCACCTACGGTGACATCGATACTGCAGAGCCAACATGGGATGCCACTGGTTTCCTTTTCCTCTACCTTTGGGACTATCTTCTGAACTGCCCTGTTGACCTTCTCGTTATCGAACAATGATGCTGGATTACCATCTGTTCTGACATAGGCGAACGTGCCTATTCCAACCAGAAGTGCCACTATGAGTGCTAGAACAAGGATTGGCATCAAACTGTCCAAACCGTCCCCACCGCCCACAGACGGCTTGACATCTACGTCAATCTCGAATACTCCTCCCTCAATGCCCTCGGCGCCTACTAGGGTCAGGGTTATGCTTCCGTCATCGCCGTTGTTCGGAATGAAGTCCAAGATAACGCTCCTCGACTCCCCTGGTGCCAGTACAACATTCACACCATCCACAACATGGGCATTCCACTTGGATGGAGAGTCGACCTGGAGTGTGTGTGAGATGTCGGTATTCCCGGTGTTAGTCACGTCTAGCCTGAATGTTGCAGAGTAGCCCTCGTGGGCCAGTGGGTCTGAATTTAACGCCCAAACAATCCTCGGAGCCGATTCTACGAGTAGTGACTGCGTGTCCCTGATCTCAATTCCCTCGCCCTGCATAACAAGCGTGATTTCGGGCTCCGAGCGCGCCTGCTCGGATATTGGAATTGTGACTAGGCACGAAACTGTAGATGTCGCGCCTGGTGAAAGCGAGGTCGGGCCAGTGCAGGTAGAAGACCACTCGTCGTTTGGTACCTCGAGATAGGTACTCGGCCTCCATGTTCCAGAACCCTCATTCCAAACCATCCAGGTCAAGTCAAACCCGGGGGGTCCAACTGGGTGGTCCGGGACACCCAGAATAGTGTCGGAGGAGGTTCCGTCGGGAAGATCGATCTGATGGAATGAAATTCTAGGAGAGGCCGCTGAAAGGACATCCAGTGTGCGATTCCAGTCGATCCTGAATCCGTCCTCGGTTGCGAATCTCATCTCCAACAGTCCACTGACTGCGACCCCGTTTCCTTGAATTGACATTGTCCAATCTGCTGTCTGTCCCGCGGGTACTGTGATGGCCGAGAGGGTTCCTGAGACTGACCAGCCGCCGGGTATCGACATCAGGTATGGCTGGAGCGCCAAATCCCTGTTGCCCATGTTGTTGAAAGAAATCGGAATCTCGAGAAGCGAGTCAGGGGATACCTGGTTCTCGATGCCACCGGAAATCGGGGTCGTGGATACCTCGTCCACTGAGTCCACGACCAAGACTATGTCCTGGGTCCACGAGTCCGAGCCGACACGCGAGTGGACAATTATAGCAGCCTCATATGTGGATCCCGCTGGAATCATCGCACCGGGGGGGTTGATCGTGATGTCAACGATTTTGTTGGAGTCTTTCTGGAGGGTTCCAGTTGATCCGTGGGATGATCCCTCAAATGCCCCGATGTCATCTAGTCCCAAGTGCCATCCAGCCGGGGAAACTAGTTCTACATCGTAAGACTGGGCCCCATTCCCTCCATTGACAACTGAAATTTGAGTATGAGTGGGCACCAGTGGACTAACCAGAATCTGTTCATTCAGGATCTGGATGTCGGCGTCACCCAATACCGGGACGTCGAAAATTAGGGCTAGCTCTGATTCTATGTCATTCTCGATGTCGTACCCTGTGACGGTCATAGAGTAAGTCCCGGGAGGGGGTGGCGCTGGGTGTACCATCGTCATCCCAACAGAGACTGATTCAGTTGGCATCAAGTTGAATGTGTTTGATGTGAAGGACTGGAACCACCCAAATTCCATGCCGTCCTGGACCCTGATGGGAGTTGATGCGCTAATGGAGGCATTCGTCTCGAAAAGGGCGGTATTTGTGAGGGTTAGATCCCATGTGGTCGTTGTTGAGGTTGGATCGGAGAGGGATATCAATTCAGACTCGGCGGTCACTCTGACCCCGGGGGCACTGACAATCAGGATTTCACCGAGATAGTTGTTTGACTCGGAAAGCTCCTCTATCACATCATTTGGATCAATGAAGAACTCGAAAGAGGCGTCGCCCTCCTCACTAGGGGTCCATTCCCATGAAATCTCCTCGGTCTCACCCGGAGACAGCGTTACCAGTTCCTCACCCAGGAGAGCGCTATCGACCCTAGCGAGGACTGGCAAATCGGACACCGTTCCGGCACCCAAGTTCTTCACAGAGACGCTGACCTCTACTTGCTCGCCCACCTGAGGGATTGGTGTAGAGACCTCGAATGAGTCGGCTACGAATGTTGGATCTGGGTTTAGGTCATTGACGTTGAAGCCCCTCACTGCTAGTGAGAATGGCTGCCATGTCCTGGAACCCCCGTGTTGGGCGTCTCTGACCCTCAGAGTCCATGTCCCCTGGGCCGCACTATCGAGCGCAATGACCTCCACATTGTTTACTGAGTCCTTGCTCCCCCCAGTGACTGACCTTCCATTTGTGAACACGTTCCCCTTGTATGACTGCCCGCTTGGGGAGACTAATTCAAGGTCCAGATCATTCCTTAGCTGATTGGACGAGCTGGTTGATCCGGGATAGTCGGACCATGTCAGTACGGCCTTGAATTCGTGACCCGGGGAAGTAACATCGAAGTTGTACTCTACCGTCTGACCGCTCCTTATTCTGGATCTGTCATCGACGAAGATGGCGACTTCGCCATCGGCAATCAGGGAATTGACAAGGTTGAGCCTGCCCCATCCCTCGTCTTCGTTTGGAATGTCACGAGTGCCCATATCCTTGGCGCCTAGTATCAGAAGCCCCTTCACCAAGGCTCCTTGGGGAGCCTGACGACCAATTACCTCTGTGAGATATTCCCTGACTAAGGCGGAAGCTCCGGCTGCTGCTGGGGTGGCCATCGAAGTACCGCTGTATTCGAGATACCACGTGTTGTCCCACGAGCCTTGTGCGTCTGATGCCTCCTGTGCTTTACAAGAGCGTACATAGTCTCCCGGAGCTACTAGATCGGGCTTTATCCTGCCATCGTCAGTCGGGCCCCTGCTGCTCCAGTAGTACATCTCGTCGGGAGCGCCGCTGTACCTATTCTTGTGTCCGCCAATAGTGATTACATTCTTGGCGGTCCCGGGAGGAGATACACCGTCATCCCTCTCATTGCCGGCTGCAAACAAAACAGTCATGCCGTCATAAGACCAATACTGATCCCACGTAGAAGTCCTGTCGTCTGCATCCTCAGACTGTGTCGAGTAGCTTCCGAAGCCACTACCAGCCCCCCAACTGTTGGTGTGAATTCTTGCACCGGCGTTGTATGCCGAGTTCAGCATTGAGTTGATTCCGTAGCTGTAGAGTGCCCCGGAGTCGTCATCCTCCATGGCCTGGAAGTAGAGGTTTGCTTCGGGAGCCATTCCCTTGTACCCACCGCTACTCCTGAATCCTGATCCGAGCACGGTGCAGGCAACGTGAGTTCCGTGGCCCGAACTAGGGTCAGCGGTGGACGAGTCCCCGGGTGTAACAGAGGTTAATCCGGAAATTCTCCCAGTGAAGTCGCCGTGGTCGCCATCTAGACCAGAATCCCCGACAGCAACAGTCTGACCGCTACCATTGAGTTCGGTGATGAAGGCATTGTCTACTGTGTTTATTCCCATGTTTGACCTTGCCTGGTCGTTGTGAAGTACCAAGACTGGCTGAGGGGCTACATATGCCACCGAAGGGTGGGAGATTAGGGATGGGAGGTCCTGAGTGGAGAGTTTGCCCCAGTACCTCCCCACTTCTGGTGACCATGCGTCTTCTAGCCACTTTGAAGCTGCAACATGGAGAGAGTCTTGTAGTCCGAGTCCGGGGTCGTCCTGCCTTACCAACTGTTCATTCTTCCAGCCAATAACCTCGACTTGGACCTCATCACCCTCAATGAGGTGCATCAGGGAGTTGTGGACAAGAAGCCCTGAAGGCACGTCATGAACTGCTACAACTGAATTTGTAGTCAACAAGGAATCCAACGAGTCGTACGAACCTTGGACCAGGAATCCCGATGGGGGAATTGTGGACCTGATTTCGATTCCTTCAATTTGCGAGATCTCGGCCCTGGCATCCCAAAGGCCAACTTCCCCGTCAATAAGGGCCATGACTAGGTCTGAACGGGGTTCTGCAATTTGCGAATCCATGGAAAGCCTTGGGATGAGTCCGGATTCGGTGTAAATTCCGATGACGCTGTCGGCGGTAACGCCTCTGACATCTTCCATCCCCTCGTGAATGGTCGGCTGACCAAGATCCCTGATGCTATTTGGGTCTGGGGAAATTTCAACCCTCTCGAAATCCATATTCAGTTCTTCGGAATAATCCGAGGTGCTGTCTGACGCGAAGCCCATGGATGGGGCGTAAGAAAGCATGAGTATTCCGAGAACAAGGAGGGTCACGCGCTGGTTCATTGTGACTGTCCCCTGTCGGGACCATTTTGAGCATATGGGTTAGCTGAACTATTGTTCAGTCATCTTGTTCAGAAAATTTTGAATGGGGATTTGACTTTGAAAAGCTCCATTGTCCACTCGCCGACGGAGTAGGGTTCCTTCACATATACGCCATTTCGATAGTTGTCATAGCTAAGGATGATCTCGATAGTGTAGTTTTCCCAAACGGAAACTCCAGGCACAATAAGCTCCAGTTCGTCACCTGCAACCGAGGTGTGTGCGGTGATGACCTCGGTGCCGAAGTGAGCACGGTCTATCTCGACAATTCCGTCCGAGTCCAAGAATCTGATGTCCAGAGATACCTCCTCTATCGACCTGCTCCCTTCATTGTTTATCTGGGCCAATACGACGTGGCCAGCGGCCCCCTGCCTGTAGACCACATCCACCGAAACTCTGTCATACGGCACCACCCATGCAACTACGACTAGTGTAGCGGAAATCATCAGCAATGCCGCGATAGACGCGAACAAAACCCTGGTGGGGGAGACTTTGCTCAATTTGTCCTCAATATACTCTAGAGCCTCGTGGGCGATTTCTTCCTCGGGAGTCTCTTCTGGCTCCTCTCTCGATTTTATTCTCTCCAGAAGACCCATTCAGTCACCTCCCATGAATGTTGCAACCAAGGTCAGGATGCCCGACGATATCGGCTCTACCACCATTATGTGATGAGTGGGGCCATCGAAGCCCGGAATCATGTTCAGTAGGGACAAGTCTGAGGCGAGGCCATTCACACCCAATGTCGTGGCAGTTGGAACGCCAGAAGTTGTTTGGGCGTCCAGCAGGACACCCCTCAAGTCAAAGGTCTGACCGCCTAATTCAGCTGATGCACGAGCTGAAACTATGATCCTTCCACCTTGGACGTCGGAGACTTCGATGATGCCATACACTCTACCGAATTCATGTATGTGGATCGTGGCGCTCTTTAGGTCCTCACCTAAGGCCTCCATCTCCTCCATCGTCACAGGGGGTGTGGCAGGGATATTGCTTGACCTGATGTAGATCCTTTCGACCCCTTCCCCTCCCGATCTGACCTCAAGTCCGTATCCATCGGTTGGCCTGATTACCAGGCTGTCCGTCATTCCCTCTGCTAGGAGGATAGTGTCACCTCGGGTATTTATTGCCCTGCCAAATGCCTCGATATAGAGTGACATGCCATCACTCGAAGCGCTGAAGTCCAATATTGGCATTCCTTGGAAGGCCAGACTTTTGGTGATGTCAAAATTAGGATCTGGTTCGGTGGTGAGGTTGATTGAGCCGGGCAAGTCTGTGAGGAAGACTGTCGCAGGCCACCAAGCCGAGTCGAGCCATTGCATCTGCTGCATCATCATCGATTCGATCCCTATGCCCTCCCTGAGATAGATGTCTGGTACTGTCATGTCGATGGATACTGCAGTGCCCAGACTAGCAGTGAAATCGACAGTCTCGGGTATCTCGTCAATCATGATTTCAGTTCTACTGCCTGCTTCTCTGTTGATTAGAAGGGCATGGACCCAATCTAGCCTGTCTGTCATTGAATAGTGGGTCGACGTAGAGACCTCTGTTATTCCAGCGACCGTCTTGAATTCGAATGTTGATTCCACTAGAAGTCCTGTTTCTACCCCTACCTCAAGTCCGTTGAGAGTCATGAAAAGATCCTGCCCATTTATTCCCTGAGCATAAATCATCAATTCACTATGTGCTGGAATCCAACCATCCAATCCCAGTCTAATATCCCAATCCTCGGTGTCGGTCCCGGATGTCCTTGATATCGACATATCAACAATAGGGGGAAGGTCTGGAAGCCAGGTTCTGAGGTGGAAACCATCAGAGATTCCGGATGATGCGGCATTGAAAGACACCCCATGAACCCAAGGAGGAGCGATGAGCGTGCCAGAGCCGTGACTAGACTCGACAATTAGGTCGAATGGTGCATCCGCTTCCAACTGCATTCCGAATGAGAAGTCCTCCTCTCCGCTGCTTCCGCCCGAGCCTGTTGAAATGTCAGTGGTAATCCCCGAGAGGACTGAGTTAACCGAACGCCCCAGATCGGCAAATCCTCCGAGGAAGAATGCTAGTCCTGAGAGGCCCATAGAGGTGTTGAGTTCAGGGACGTCAAGGGTTGGTCCGGAGTCGGCGCCAGTGGGAATCTCTATTGAGACAGAAGAGGGCAGGGGGTCGATAATTGCCAGAGCTGAAAGCTGGTCCTCATCTGTTGTCGGTGCATGTTCGACGCTGATGCTTAGGGGCCTGTCTCCAGCGGCTGAGATTGACGCCGTACCCCTTCCTGCGGAACCTGAAGCCCCCTCCTCCGCAGGGGCTTCCCAGCCAGCATCTGAGATTCCGGATATCCTGGATGAAATTGTCGAGGTCCCATCATTGGGGTCATGATGGAAGAGGAAATGATCGCCTCCCATTGTTACAGGAGATGAGGAGTTCGTAATCTGGGCCTCGATGCTCCCGATCGAAGACGTTGAAGACCAGCTTGATGAGCTTCCGAATGAAGAAGAGAATTGGTCTGGGAAGTCGGAAATCCTCACTGCCTGCCTCTGTTCATCGTCAATTCCGGTGTATGTGATTGAGGGTATTGGGCTCGAAGCCGAATACTGTGCGTCTTCCGTGGTCAGGAACAAGCTGATCTCGTCTGGGATATCTGAAATCGAGAGGGCTTGGTGTGATGAGTTGGAAATTGTTCCCTCATCATGCTCAAGATACATGAAATTGAACTTCTCAGGAGAAGCCGTACTGATGTAAACGGTCAATTCCTCGAGTTCGTCATCATCGTCCAGACTGAATGCCGAAAGGCCGCTGAACCCTATACTGGCTGCAATAGGGACTAGTGGTTCGACTAGGGCCCCAGACCTCCCTACTACCTGTGTCAGAGATCTATCATTTGCCAGAACCAGATGATCCCCGACCAATACGGGATGCTGACTTGACCCGAGCTCCATCCCAATCCTGGAAATCGTGGTCGGCGTCCTCTGAGCTCCCCAATGGTCGTGCATTAGCAGATTGAACTCCCTGCCCTGCAGGTCTCCACCCGAGCCCACTCCCCCCGTTATCGCGCCGACCACAGTGGAAGGGATGTCGTTCAGGGTCGAGCCGACATCCAAGTACAGATCGACTAAATTGAGGATTAGTGAGTCCATAATCCTCGAGACGAAGTCCATATTGTCGGAATCATCGAGATCAGTATCGTCGCCCTCTGAGCCGCCCACATCGAACGATCCGAACAACACCAATGCAGGAGGTATCGAGTCCAATGAGATGCTGACTCTCCTGTGGTCATCAGACTGGCCTCCCCTCTGGAACCAGGATTGGTACTCGAGGGAGTCTATGGTCTGAGCGGACCTAAGCAATATCATACTGACTGGGGGATATGCGGGGTTAACCGGGAGGGTTGGGTCGTCGACGTTTGGACTGGTGTCCCGGGAGAAATTCTTGATACCTAGTATCATCCCAAGACGGTCGGGCCTAGCTCCTGGCAAGTCGGGTTCGTCTTCAGAACCCAACATCCTGAAGATTCTAGTTATCTCCCCCGGGGACATGGTTCCCTCTGGCATTCCCCTCAGCCAACCGAGAGACTCCGTGATGTTCCCAAAAGAGCCCCCGTTATCCTCGGGAGGGGAGTTCGCCCGGTCCTCGTAGAAATGGATGTGCAAATCCGCCCTACGATCTGCAAAGTACTCGACAGTGGTAAGGCTTCTATCGCCCTCGATTCCACCGGCCGCTGGAATTGTACTGTCGGTTCTGATAATCAGTTCCAAGTCCCCTGGAATCACCAATGAGTCCTTGTTTGGGTGGATGCCTATGTCGATGTATGCAAGCTCCCAAAGGTCCCTGACTCCGTCTGAACCAGGGGGGGAGAAATGGCCATATCCCAAACCGACTGAGACGCCGCAGTCAATTTCCTCAGAGGGGAGAAAAAGGAGCTGGTCTGGTGTGTACCTGTCTGGACACGTGTCCATATCGCTTGAGTCGACGGAGATTGAATAGGGGGCGGAGATCCCAATCAGGGTCATGCCCGTACCATCAAAATTCGAATTGAAGACGTTCAGAATCGCCTGGATGAGGTCCTGCATTACTGCGCTGGCGTTGAAGAATACCCTCTCGATGCCGACTTCAAGTGAGAACTGGCTCGGCATGGTGTTGAATGCTGAGTCTACGACCCAAATGTAGCTCTCACCATCCCCGAGAGCTAGTATTGAGTCGGGGCTGGAGTATGCAAACGCCTTGATTAGTGAAACTTGCAAAGTGTCAAGTTCGTCCCACATTGGATCGGTGATACTCGAGTCAAGGACGTCTACAGAGTAAGTTATGGCTGGTTGAATCCAGAGGGTCCCTGAGTCCGAGATGATGTTGTCAAGGCCTATTGGTCCAAGTGAGATTCCCAAGCCGACCTGGATGTCGTCATCTCCATCGTTGTCGACGTCGACAGCGTGGCTCAGGGGGTCAGTCTGTAGATTCAGCAGGGAAAGGAAGTTTGCCGTGAAGGTAACCACCTCGGTGTTCCTGATGATGTTTCCATCCAAATCCTTGTATTCAGTCAAAATTACGTAATCCGTGATGTTGACTAGGGTCTGCCAAACATTGTCGACCTGGCCAGTGGGCCCATCTTCTATCCCGAGAATCACATTGTAGGGGAGTGGGTGCTCAGGGACTGGGGGCGAGGTCTCGACCATGGACGAGTCAATCAGAGATTCCCCTATCGAGGACAGGGGTTGGTTGGGGCCGCTCTCTGAGACTCCGTCCCGCACGGCATCCAATGAAGGCCCTGCTATCTGTCCCACAGAGTTTGAGTCGAGGACGTCCTGGCGTTGTCCTAGAACATCTGACAAGTCATCCAGAATCTGGAAGTCCTGGGACTCTATCCTTGCTTCCGCGCTAACACTGGATATTGGAGAGAACAGGGGCAAAAGCAGTATCATTACAACTACTATGCTGCTTGAATTTGGCAGTCGGGGCGCATGGTGAATCACCCTGACGCTACTGCTATCCATACTCGCACCTCATAGAGGTGCGCTAAAGGGTATTGCCCTGCTTGTGCTCTCTGAAATCATGGTTCTGAATGCCAGTTGAGAATTCACCCTAAGCTAACTCTCTCCACCGATCCACAGTGCGGACATGCGGTCTTGGCTGAGGTGATCCCCTCAGGCAGCTCTAGTTCGAACAGCTTCTCGCAGGAAGAGCAGGCCTGCCTGACTTTCCTATCTTCAGCGGGGTTCTCATTGCCCTCTGCAGGGCTCCAGTTCTCGGTGGTTGTGTCGGGCTCATCGTCGAATGTGTACTCGACCACTCCTTCTTCCAGATCGACTGGTGGTTCTTCATCGTCGAATGCACTCAATAGCTCCTCCGCAGCGCTCGGAGGAGAGTCTGAGGGAGCCGATTCATCGGATGACAATAGCTCTGCTACCTCGTCCCCAATCTCCATCGATACGGGGTTCTGCGGTGCAGCCTCAGAAAGTCCGGACATTCCACTTGAGAAGCCCCCGTACGGCTGAGAGGGGGCTATGTTGGAACCGCCTGTGCTCCACATCGCCTTCTGTTCCTCAGCGGACATCTCGCGTGGAGCCTCCTCCTCGACTTCAGATTCCTCCTCGGCCATCATTGCTGCCATCCTCCTGTTGGTGGATATTCTCATCAATATCAAAGACAGTATGACCAGGGTGAGTAGTGCAGCGCCCGCGATCATTAGCATCTCGGTGAACGTAAGGGATGTTCCTTCGGTTCCATCGGTTACCGTCAATAGAATCTCTGCCTCGGAAATCAGTCCTGCTTCGTTCTGAACTCTGCATATCACTCGGTAAACGCCAATTTCCTCAAATGCGTGCAGGACCACTGGCCCGCTGGCATCTTCGTCGTTGTCTGCGTCGCCATCGCCATCGGAGTCGGTCATTGCGTCAAAGTCCCATGAGTAGTACAGATTCGTTGATTCTGGGTCGGAGAAGGCGATGCTTAGCCTAGTGGTTTCCCCAATGACCGTGCTGGTCTCTTCTTCGTATTCGTCAGATACAGGAGGGGTCGAGTCGTAGAGGCTGACTATCGCTGTGTCCTCGGATGACAATCCCGATCGGTCAGTGACACGAAGGGTGATGGTGTGCTCACCAGAGCTCTCGTTTGAGGCAAAAGAGTGAGAGAACGAGTCCGCCCCTGAGAGATCTCCGGTGAACGAGGAAACTACCTGCCCATCCACCAACCATTCCACCGAAGAGACTCCCCAGTTGTCTGAGAAGTCTCCACTTAGGATCAATGCCTCGTTAAAGGCCCTCTCAACTACCCCGTTAACCTGAATGTTTGACTCGGGGGGAGTTACGTCTGAAACCTGAACCTCTTGGTAAACGCTAGTGCTCCTTCCATCTGTTGAAAGAACTGTGAGTCTGATCGTTACATTGGTTGGCTCGGCCCAACTCACGTTTGCCATGGTTCCGGAATTGTCATCGAATCCGTCGCCATCTGTATCCCATGAGAACCCTGATTCAGGTATCTGCTCGGATAGGTTGGGCGTTTCTGTTGCGTCCAAAGTTACAATCGAGCCAACATCGACGACCCCGGAGGATGCCTCTCCCCCAATTACCGGTTCAAGGATTGGCGTTAGAACCATGACAACGGTAGTCGCGATGGGTAGGGTTCCTGCACCGCCGCCTGAGGGTCCTGCCCTATTGTCAACAACCAAGTAGAGTTGGGTTCCCTCCAGGGATTCTGGTGCTGTCCAAACTATGCTTCTGTCGGTGGTGATTAGGAGCATATCGGTACCTGAGACTCTAGTAGCTGCAGTTCCTCCCGCTTCATAGAGGTCCACTTGGGATTGGGTCATCAGGAAAACGTCTGGAGCCCCTTCCATCGTACTGGCCTGTATGCTAACTTGTGTTCCAGCATCCAGAATGAATGGTCCATGAAGGAGGGAGTGCCCCCCAGCTTCCAAACGAACAATGGTATCGGCAAGGGTGAAGGGGACAGGAGTGATGATGCCTGCATCGAGGGTTACCGATGCTGCGCTCCCTCCCTGTGCGCCGTTAGATGAGTCTTGGGGGTGGTCGAGGTTGTCGAACACCATGTACCACCTTGTCGGGTCCCTGTCATCGGGTACGGTCCAGTGCCATGACCCAGTTCCATTGAACGACTCGAAAACGGAGTCTCCCTCCCAAACCAAGTCGCTTCTGTAAGACTGCTCGTTCTGGTAAACTGTGATTGCATTGGCGGAGAACAATAGTATGTCTATCGCAGAGTCGGTAACAATGTCGAATGAGAGGGTCTGACCTGGATTCAGCTCCCCTAGATCAAGCCTCACACACGCTTGGTCACCGAGCTCCCAATTGGCTGGCATCATCGAAAGATCGGCGTTTACACAAGATATCACTCCCTTACTATCGGCCTCGGCAATTGGTCCTGCGAAAGACAAGAGTAGGATAGCGAGTATGGCTGACGACGCTGTCCTCATAGGTCGAGCGTCAACGCTTGCCTTTTGAATCATATCGGCCCTACGTTCGTGGACGCATCACAGGTTCTTCGGCAGTGGAGTGGGTGGGAACCACCTCAGCAATACGACATCCCCGACGGACCTAACCCACTTCCAGGGTATTGCAAGATGGGTCCTGTTCTCAACCAAGTCGGCTGGGGGGTTGGAGACGAAGATGTGTGTGCAGCTCCAGTCGTCAGTATTCACGAACATGTCATAGACGGTCCCAATGAGCCTTCCAGACGGTAGAATCACCGGAAGGCCCCTGATATCTGAGGCGTGACTGTCTGCCATTGAACGCTGGCGCCCACCATGAGGCATCAATATGACGGCTCTTGGCAATCACTTGCCGCGGTTCTTGTTGGCCTTCAGGCTTGGCCGGAGCTTCTCCGCGCCCTTGCCCTTGTTGTAAAGCCCCCTTCCACGCTTACCGGCGCTGGTCTTGCCTCGGAAGGCGCGTCCCTTGTGGCTGTTGCCATCAGAGACCCATGAGAAATCCTTGTCAGACATTATTACGGGATGGGATGGATCCAGGAGGATGACCTCGTAGAATTTGTTCTTGCCGTCCTCTCCAACCCAGTATGAGTTCAGCACCTCGAGGTTCGGATACCTCCTGCTGACCCTCTCCTCTGCGATTCTCTGGATCGACTTAGCCATGGTTATTTTCTTGATTCCAGCCTTGGATGGCTTCCTCTTCATGTGGATCTTGCCCTTCCTAAGTCCGCCTCTCCTCACGCGTGTGCGAACGATTACCACTCCCTGCTTGGCCTTGTAGCCCAGTCTTCGTGCAGCGTCGAGCCTTGTTGGCCTCTCTGCTCTCTGGAATACGGGGCCTCTCCTCCACGAAGCCATGCGATCTCTTCGGTACAGTGGGGGCATACCCTCCTTGGGACGCTTCCATGTCGCGCGTACGTGCTTTGAAATGCCCATTAGTGAACCCCCAGCGGCTGGCCGAGCAAAGTCCCCTTTATGAGCCTGCCCACAACTCCACAACCATGGGCGAGGAGGGGGAATCGGTGCTTCTCAGTTCCACCGGGGACCTGCTTCCGCATGAGGAGGTTATTCCCAAGAATCTCAACTCGATGCTGAAGTGGTTAGTCAAAACTGGGAGGTTTTTCCAGCCAATAGTGGTGGATGGCGGCTCCAAAGTGATTCTCGATGGCCACCACAGGTGGAACGCTGCAAAGGCACTGGGCCTAGAGAGAGTGCCCGTTGTTGCCGTTGACTACATGCACTCGGATGACGTCTCTGTAGACGTATGGCCGGGATGTGGGAGAGACACGATTACCAAGCGTCAGGTAGTTGATATGGGGGTATCAGGGAATCTATTCCCTCCCAAGACCAGTCGTCACACGTTCGCGTTTCCAATACCAAAAATAGGAATTCCTCTGGATGATCTGATGGATTAGTGGTCCGCGCTCCCGGACTTGAACCGGGGACCCCCTGATGGCTGCCAACAACCGTGTGTTTCCAGTCTACAGTCAGGTGCTCTAGCCAACTGAGCTAAGCGCGGCGCGTATGTTCGTGAGGACTTTGCCTTATGTCGCTTTCCGGGATGTGGCATTCTTTGGGCTCTCAACAAACGGGGTCCTGACTCTCGCTATTCCCCTCAACCTTAAGAATGCGAAGAAAGGGAATCGGGACTCGTAAGGCAGCAATGCCAGGGATGCACTGGGGGATATGGAGTGAGTGAAGCAGTCAGCTCACAGGAAAACGCTCCTGCCTCTGGCAGGATTGCAACATCACTAACTGACAAGGAGTTGGAATCCTTCGGCCCCCCTGACCCGAGGATTCTGGTTTGCGGATGCGGCGGTTCAGGCAACAACACGATGAACAGGATCACGCACATAGGGGTTGAGGGAGCCATAACCGTCGCAATCAACACCGACAAGCAACATCTGGATCACACTAGAGCTATGCAGAAGCTCCTCGTAGGCAGGCACATCACGCGTGGCCTTGGAGCGGGCGGGGACCCAACCATGGGTCGACGTTGCGCAGAGGCGGGCCGGGATGTCATCCAGAAGATCGTCAATGGTGCTGACCTGGTGTTCGTAACCGCAGGGCTAGGCGGGGGAACCGGTACGGGTATCGCCCCGGTGGTCGCAGAGGAGGCGAAGAGGGCTGGTGCGCTCGTAGTCGCGGTGGTCACGACACCCTTCAGCGTCGAGAGGCGCCAGAGGATGCAGCGGGCCTTGGAGGGACTCGACTTACTCAGAAGCACGGCCGACGCGGTTCTCGTGCTGGACAACAACAGGCTGCTGCACTTCGTGCCCAACCTACCCCTGGACGAGGCCTTCAGCATCATGGACCAACTGATCGCAGAGATAGTGAAGTGAGTGGTGGAGACCATCACCCTGCCGAGCCTGATCAACCTGGATTTCGCAGACGTCCGCACCATCATGAAGAACGGGGGCGTCACTATGATGCTCTACGGCGAGAGCGACCAGGGTGCGGAGGAGGTGGTCCACGAGTCTCTGAACCACCCGCTGCTCGACATAGACATAGACGGGGCGACGGGAGCCCTGATTCACGTCACGGGAGGACCATACATGACACTGGAGCAGGCGAACCAGGTGGTTGAGCTGATGACATCTAGGCTGTCCCCTGACGCGCAGGTGATTTTCGGAGCGAGGCAGGACCCAGCATTCGGTGACACGATCAAGGTGATGTCGATCATCACAGGAGTCGCGAGCAAGCGGCTGGAGGAGGAGAGGATGAGCGCTGACATGCTCGGAGAGGCCCTAAACATAGCCAGAAGGGGCAAAAACACGCCTGAGGGCGGATTCCAGAGATTCGACTGATTCGGGTCCAGACAGGGGTAAGTCTCAAACCGGTCGCTTCACGGGTGCG
>JAYZLP010000034.1:0-11543 GCA_036154155.1 Thermoplasmatota archaeon
ACGGAAAGCATCGTGGCCATGACTCTCAGACGGTTCCGCGGGGGTCGCATATATCAACAAGTGTGCGCGCGGCCCGTATGGGCACAAGGCGTGCTCCCTCCCTAGAGGTGGATGCGATGACGGAACAACTACTCCTTGCTATGTTGGACACTGTCGGATGCTCTGTATCGAATAATATATCGAAATTCCTTGATTCGGGTAGCTCACCTGCAATTGACATCGAGTGCAAAAATGCCCCAGACTTGGACATGGGGCTATTGATGCTGGATTCTGGCGAGGTGGACATGCTTGCCGTCCCTGCTTCAGTCGTCCACGGCAGAAGAATGGAGATTCTGCAAGCGGGACTGGAGATTGTAGGGGCTAGGACTCCGCAGAGGCCATACTCCCTTCTCGTCTCGGACAACAAGTTACAGTACCAACCCAAATCGGCGATAATTCTGTGTGAGCATAAATTGGTCAGGAGGCAGCTCAGGAGAGCAAGGAGGGGCATCAGGGTGCTTGACCCTGGGGCCTATGCCTCGATTTCGGGCAAGGAGACGCCTCCCGAGGATCCAATATCCTCCACTAGGTGGATGGAAGAGCTGAGAGGATCGGGCGAAATCGATGGATTCGTAACTCAGAGGGAGATCTATGATGCAGCTGGTTTGGTCAGCAGGAGGCATTCCCTTCTGCCCGACCCACAGAGTGCGGGGGATCCCCATTTCCTGCCTCTGCCCTATTCGGACCTAGTTGTATTGATCGCTCGGAGGATGTTCCCGGTTAGCATCTCAGAACAAATCTCGGAGAAGGAGGGGGAAACATGCTGGTGGGTCCATGACAACCTCATCGGTGCACTAAACGAGGAGATGCTGGAGAAGACTGGGGTTTTGGTTAGGCACAGACAGGTAAGATCTCTGATAAAGCAAGCTGAAGATTCTCGGGACCTGGTTCTCGAGCAGGTATGTCAGGACCCAGATGGAGAAGTCATAGAAGACGAGGTTCACGTTGAGATTAGGATAGAGTATGTCTCCAAGAACGGGAAGAAGACTGTGGGTTTGCACAGGGTAATCAGGTACTCGGATTTCGAGAGGGCCACGATAGCTTCACTCCGGGACTGGGAGACGCTGCTGAAGGAAACTTCGAGAGATGTACCGAAGGATTTCCACACGGATCCAGATGCCCCATCTTTCATTTCCCTGGATGACTGAGATAGGTGCAAGAAACGACTTTTCCGGCCTCGATGCACACGCAAGCGATATCATGGTAGAGAGGCCGGGACGCCTTGAGCGTACCATGGAATATGATGAGTATGTGCTAGATGGCCTCTATCGCGGAAGGCTGGTGGAGCTCAGGGAAAGGGCCGAGGGATTGGGCATATCGAAGAGCGGTTCGGTGGAAGTTCTCAGGGCCAGGATGATTCACTACCTTATACTGCCTGACCATGACCTCTCGTGGGATGGCATTCAGTCAATGTCCCATAGTGATCTGGGAGAAGTGCTGAAGATTTTCGGAATCAAGTCATCGGGCTCTCAGAGGGAAAGGAGGCAAAGGCTTTGGTTACACCTGAACTTCGACTCCAGGAGGATGACAATAGAGAAGCTCGCCGAGATGGACCGTGATGACCTGCACGAGATGTGTGTGAGGCTCGAGAGCCCTCTGACTGGAAATAGAACTGTTCTGATGGGGAGGGTTGCGGGGGTTCTGACCAATCAATTGAATGGATGGGGTAGGATCAAGAGGAGCCTTAGGAGAAACGGGATTCCGGGCGCTTCTGAGAAGAAGCCGGTAGATGACCCCCCTACTGAGCCTGAAACGGAGGACGATGAGGCGGTTAGCTTGGACGTCGACTTCCATCAAATAGTGCCCGCAGCGGTAATCGAGGACGCGTCCGATGCAATAGTCATGGGGATGGAGAGGCTGGATCCGGATGTTCAATCGGACCTCAGGTTCGTAGTTTCAAAGATGGAGGAACTGGAAAGGATGGTAGGGACGATTCTGAGGGGCCATGGTGGAAGGTGGGGCGAGGCCCAGAAGGAGTTGGTGCTGAGGCTAGCCAGGAGGAGAGGCTGGCCAATGGAAAGCGAATCAATCAGGACAAGGGTATCCAGAGTTGCCACAGACATTGCGGAAATAAAGGGGGCCCGAATGGGCGAGTTCGGGGTAGAACAATCTAGGCATTTGCTAAGAACGGAGGTTTCCAGTAGCGAATCCGCGGCAAGAGTCAGGGCTGCCATGAGGGATGCACAAGGGATCATCGATGGCCTGAATTCAGGCTAAGACGACGACGTTTCCCTAGAGTCGAAGGTAATCCGGAAGAATCCGAACCTTGGCTCGATAATCGAGCCATCTACATCTCTTAGGCTCTCTAGTGCGTCCTCTGCTTCTTCCCTAGAGAATCCTGCTTCAACGCATGATAGGATGATCGAGTCGTACTCGACCCCCTCGCCGGAGTCCCTAGCATTGATTGTCGCTATGATTGTCCCGTGCAAGTCCCCCGCTGGCTCTATTGTTCTGGCTTGACCGTCATCTGGACTCGGGGCCTGCTGCATTGAGCCATTTTCTGGCTCAGGCTCTGGCTCTTGGATGAGGCTGGATCTTCCTGAGGCCGCAGATAGAGCCTGAAGCACCCCCACACGGTAGTTCTCACTATCGAATTCTGGATAGTGCTCCCTAGCTGAAACGAGGCCCTGGACGAGATCGGAGGGTATGCCCGCGCTCTCCATTGAGTTTCGGTTTAGCTCGATTCCCGTGGACTTCTCGTAGGCGTCTATTCGGCGAAGAGTTGCGTCGGCTGCATCAACGAGCCACGTGGAATATGTGTCCTTGTCGCAAACTGCGAACTGCTCTGTCCTGAGTGACATGAAAACGCCTCCATCTTCCTGCTCGAACCACCTCGACCTTCCGACTAGCATCATCAGGAACCTATCTCCCGACTCAAATCTGGCTAGGAGTTCTTCAGCATCCGAATGGAGCTCTGGCTGGAATGGTGCGATATTGAAGAAATGGATTCCAGTTGGGTCTCGGAGTGACCCTGTGTAGCTTGGGCCATTGTCACCGTCCCTTCTTTCCATTCTGTCGATCACGCCCCCTACCAGTGTCCTGTTCACCCGAGCTCCTAGCTTGGTCACAACGAAGGATGGGTCATACTCCCCTGCCCCGACCTCAGTAAGGGACGAGTCGGAGTACTCCCTAGCGAGCATCCTGATCGCGCTCTGCCTCTCCCTCCTTTGGCCCTCCATCATAGGGTCACCCCCCACTTCTCCATTACGTGATTGGCCGCGTCCAAGGGCGAGGTTTGCTCCTTGGATGCACTATCTGCAAGGATCATTGCGCCCTGATCGTCTATCAAGGCGAGTCCGTTAACCGATATCCTCCTGCCCAGATATTCATCCCGGATAGAAGCGAGGAATGCCTCCTGTCCGTCCCTGGAGATCTTATCGGCTACCTCGTCCTGGCTCATCTTCAGGAAATCCTGTGCGGGTTCCTTCGAGAGCAGGAGTGATACATTCGAGACGCCGTCATCCAAGACCAGGCGAACGCGTAGGTCCTCTTCCCCCCTCTGAGCGCCGTGATCGATGCAGTTCCCATCTCTGAGTCTCTTGCGGCACTTTCTGTTCCCGTCTGGCAATGGCTCTGGGCATCTTTCAATTATTCCCGAGTCGTTGGTAACGAATACTATTGTCCCACTCGTCCTAATGCCCCTCCTAGTTCCCCCTCCAACCAGTTCAGTCAGTTCGACACCCACCCAGTGGTCCTCTGGATCGATCTGCTCCCAAGCTGGATTCTCAAGATTTGTCGCCTGGGATATATCGTCAATAACCAAGTCCGGAGATCCTTGCCATGATTGGACCCTTGCTTCCTTCAAGTGAATGAAGTCGCCCGGCTTGGGGTCGAATTCGCACCACGCGGTTAGCCTGCACCGGCCAGATGGATCCATGACATCGCCGCTACGAACCACCCTCTCAGTGCCGTCATTGGCTGTGAATGACCTCTGATTCCAAGTCTCCACCTGCAGGGTTATTTCGATGTCTCTCATGCCATTCCTAAGTTCGGAGATATTGCTCTTCGTAGAAGACGAAAGTTCATCCAAGCTGGCGAATGAATTGTCATGGTAGACCTCCACTCTTGTGGAGTCGCTGATATTGACCTCGGGGGTGTCTCTGAACCTCCTTACAGTCGCACCCTCTATCCTGACCAATGCGCCAGGTTCGTGCTCGAAGTCAGCCCAGGAAAGCATGCTTATGCTGCCCGTGGAGTCTGCAAGTCTGCCCCTCACTACGTTCAATTGGCCCGAGCCGTCCCTCTTCACAATCACATCTGGCTTGGTGGAGACGACTCTCGCGACTATATTCACGAATCCCTCTGAAGCCGATGCTTTCTCTATGGTAAGGGGCTCGTCCGATGGCTGATGTACCGTTGAACCGCCTTCCTTGAGTATGGTGACACGTGAAGTCCTGTTGACATTGATCGAACGCTTGTCATTCCACTCATTTACGGAAACCCCCTCCATTCGAACTACGGAACCGGGCGCCAGATTCTGACTGTGGTCGCCCCAGTCCTTGTAGTCCCACCTCTCCCTCTTGTCGCTGGGCTCCCAGGGGTTGTCCTCAATCCAACCGAAGGCTATCTGCCTCTCCTCACCCGACTTCATCTTCTGCATCCTCGGGGTGTAGGATACGACGGCAACCTCGATGGTGACGTTGCGGTCATCGGCGCCCAGCTCTGAGAAGCGGTCGGCCTTCTTCACGGGGGACTGTTGCGAAGAAGACGGGGATGACGAGGTTGTGACCTCTATTCCCGCTTCGGCTTGAAACTTCCTCATTACGGACCTAAGCGCGTCTTCTGGCGGTATCAGGAACTCCTCCTCATACCTCTTGAATTCCTGGGCTATCTCTTCCTCGCTCGCATCCTTGCATTCTTCCTTGACCATAGCCACCTGTGTGGCATATTTTCCATCTTCACTCATTTTCTCAGCTCCGCCTATAGGGCAAATGCTGAGCAATCTTGAGTCGACGTAGCTTCAGAACCTGCTGGAACTGGGCTAGGCGATGCACGGGTATTTTTCCTGCGTGCGGTTTGGGGAAGACTCAGCACTTCATCACCTCAAGCGGGAGAGGTTTATCGCGGCGGTTCTTGAAGGTGTCCCCGTTAAGCCTATTTTCGACCGACGTCGTTAATCGTGAGAGTCCCTCGTCTGAGGGCATGACTGGAGGCGAACTGTGCAGGTTCGGGATTTTGACTTCATCAGATAGGGCAAACTCTGGCGAATACGAGGACATAAGTGGCCCTGCGATAGAGGGTTTCCTAAGGGAAGCAATCACCTCTCCTTGGGAGTCGGTAAGGAAGCTTGTCCCAGATGAGCAGAAATTGATAGAGGAGGGCATCAAGGACCTTGTGGACAACAAATTGTGCTCGGTCGTCATAACCACCGGAGGGACTGGCCCCGCACCCAGAGACGTCACGCCAGAGGCAACTGCCTCGGTGTGCGACAGGATCCTTCCGGGCTTCGGTGAGCACATGAGGTCGGTTTCCATGAAGTACGTGCCTACTGGCATCCTGTCTCGTCAAATTGCTGGAACGAGGGGTTCCTCGTTGGTAATCAACCTCCCTGGCTCCCCTAGGTCGATTAGGGAGATACTGGACGAAGTGTTTGCCGCTGTACCATACTGCGTTGACCTAATCGGCGGACCCTATATAGAGACGGATAAGAGCGTCATAGAGTCGTTCCGCCCCCCTCACGCAAGGCGCGAATGATTCAACAAGGGGACTACGGTCGCAAGTGCATGGCGAAGATGAAGTCAGGGGATGTTTCTACCGGAAGGGGGAACGATGAGCTTAGAGAAATTAACGTAACTCTGGACTTCACGCCCAACGCCCTAGCGTCCCTTCTATACAGGCAAGGGGACACCATAGTTCTCGTTTGCGTCACAAAGGCCCCCTCCCTTCCACGATGGTTCCCCCGGAACTCCAACAGAGGATGGGTCCATGCCGAATACTCACTACTTCCGGGATCCACCGATTCGAGATTCAGGAGGGAGCGAAGCGGGGCCAAGGGTAGGACGATGGAGATCGAGCGTCTGGTCGCTAGATCACTCAGAGGGGCGGTCGACCTGGAGGCTCTCGGACCAATCGCACTAACCGTAGACTGCGATATACTGAACGCAGACGGCGGAACAAGGTGCGCATCCATTACAGCGGCGAATATCGGACTTCGCCTAGCAGTTCGCAGACTCATCGCCTCTGGCGAATGCCTGCCAATAGAGATGCGCCCCACCAAGGAGGAAATTTCCAATGGCTGGACCGCGCCCGAACTATCTGCCGAACAGCGAGATGAGCATGAGTCGACGGTCATGATGAATGACGTCGCTGCACTGTCAGTTGGAATGGTGAACGGGAATGTAATGACCGATCTAGACTACATCCTCGACAGCAATGCAGATGTAGACATGAATGTGGTCATGACCAGCGATGGGGGATTCGTCGAAGTACAAGGTACGGGGGAGGAGGCGACTTACACCAGGGATGAGCTCGATTCCCTGATCAATGCAGCCACCACTGGAATCTCTGAGCTTCACCGCATCCAGACTGAGACGCTTGACGGAGTCAACTGAGTCCAGTACTGGGTGAAAATGGTGGGACTGGCCGGACTTGAACCAGCGGCCTCCGCATCTTCAGTGCGGCGCTCTCCCAGCTGAGCTACAGTCCCGTAGCACTCCCGCGAGAGTGATTGTGGCTTCAAGGCTTCTGAGGGGGCGGAGGGTGTCAGAAGACGTCGTCCTCGTCCTCTTTTTCATCGAAGGACATCATGGTGGCAGCGGCCTTTGCGGGGGCCTTAGCCTTCTTCTTGTCACCATCGGTTTTCTCGTCGAGATTCTTGCGGGACTCGGCTACCTCTGCCTCCAGAAGCTCTAGTTCCTCCGGAGTCAGTCCCCTCTCCCTAGCCAGTTTCACTCTTCGCTCGTCGCGCGCCCTTATCTCCATCAGGCGCTGTCTGGCCTTGTCATAGTGCTGCATCATGTACATTGCGTCATGCTCCAGCAGTGGGGAGTCTGAAATGATGGTTATATCCATCCAGTCACCCTCTTCTGCGAGGTACTCCGCGAAGGGCTCGAACTTGAGATCGGACTTCTTGATCTGCGTGTAGTGGAGGGCGTTGCCCATCCTGTGCTCTATTCCTGCGAAGTGGCAGTAGAACTTGCTGCCGCCATATGTCTCCCTGACCTTATCGAACAGTTCGGCATAGTCCTCGCTCGTCCTCATGCTTCCGTGCCCCCTAGCGTGAATGTGTGCCATGTTCAGTACTGGGACCGTCCCTTCTACGTGATTGCAGACCTCGATGACCTCGTCGACAGTGCCCCACAGCTCCTGGCGGCCGGATGTCTCAATGCCCACCAATGAGGGCTCCATCTTCTCAATCCAGGGGAAGGCGGCGTAGGCCTCCTCGTCCTGGTCGCCCCAAATGCTGCGGACCCTGTCGACGATTCCTGCGAATATGTTAGCGACCTGCTCGTTTGCCTCTGTTCCCGGATCGTACTCGCCATAGGGGCCTACGTGGTAGACGAGGTGTCGTGCGTTGATCACCTTTCCAGCCTGCATGGAAGCCTCCATCTTCGCTAGAGACCTGTTTCGCTCACGCCTCTTTCCGAGTAGTTCTGCATAGTACGGGCCATGCAGGTTCATCTCGATTCCAGAATCCCAGGACAGTATGCCTGCCTGCCAATACTGATCAAAGTGCTTTGGTTGAACTGGCCGGACGGTCTGAATCTCCATCGCTTCCAGTCCTAGCGAAGTAATGTCATCCATTCCCTCTACGATAGTCCGTCCCTTGCACGACAGCGGAACGCCCGCTGGACCTAGTCTGAGTGGCATCGCTTTGTCCCCCGAGGGTCGCGCCGAACGGGTGCCCCTTCAAAAGGAATCTCTGCAATAGGGACAAAAAATGACCACGAAATGGAATTACTCTGCCGCCGTTGCTCTCCTTATGCCCTCGTCCCCGGGACCTGCCTCGGGGAGATTGCAGAGGAATCTAGACAGCCATTCGGAGGGGCTCGGGCTTCCGTGAACTTTCGACTTGACTGAGCCGGTCGAGTGCTCGACTACAGCCACGCCCGAGGAGGGGTCATATGTGCAAACGATTGGGACCATCCCCCTGAGCCTGATCTCCGTCAGCAACTCGTCCTGTCCTATTCCCTCTATTTCCGAGATGAGGGGGATTGCCTCCGAGTCGATGAACAGGACGTGGATCTGTCGAATCTTGCTTACTACGGCACCCCATGATTGGCTGATATCACCCGGCCTATCGGGATTGGATACCACCATCACCGACTTGCTTCCTTCGAGTTCGGCGAATATCATCGATGCCGCCCATGCCATTCTGGGAGACTCGCCCTCCAGAACGCTGTTGGACGAGTTGACCAGCCAGTGGGCTGAGCCCAGGGCTTCCCTCCAGTCAATGGAGCCGTGGTCCATAGAGTGGAATTCCTCATCCGAGGAGGAGGACACGTGCCTAACCTCTGCTCCCGAGTCCCTAGCGTGGCCGAGGACCTTGGAGGCCTCATCGTTCCAATCTGGCCTGCCGAAAGCGACCATTCCGATGTCGGGGGCCATGGTAAGTGCCTAGGGCGCATGGTGAAGAGTGTTCCTAGTCCATCTTCCATCGGAGGAGGGCTATTGCGCCTCCCATTCCCACTAACTGCTGTCCGGCGTCATGGTCCACGGAGGCCTGAATTACAGTGCCTCGAGATGACTCCACGTCCCCTACAATTGATTCCCAGTCCGAGTTCCCTTCCGCTGCCCTGAGCAGGGATGCGTCGATGACGAGGGTGTCTATGGCGCCCTGTGATGCGGCCTCCGAAATCGGGACCGCGCCGAATGCGACTGCACCGCCGGTGGACATTCTGGTCATTGCCTCCTCAATGGCTCTGACTTCCTTGACCAGGGTGTGCTCCCCAAGGACAGAATCGGCCGCGCCCTCGGCGAGGACCTCGTTGGCAGCGGCTCTGCCCCCTATCGAAGTCGGGGCGTTTGTGATCGTGTTCTTCGCCCCTAGGGACCTCATGTTCCTCTCGAATCCCTCGCGTGCCATACCGGGACCGCAAATCACCAAGGGCATTTCGTCGGGGAAGACCATCTTGACCTCCTTCGCGACTCCCTCCGAGAAGCCCCGGCGTACGACCGTCGAGTCGTCGGCCCTTTTTCCGCCCCCTCTCATTGAGAACTGTGAGACGTCCCTAATCCCCCTGGATGTGACCTCGAATACCAGAATCTCATCCGACTCGACTACGATCAGCCCAGCCTTTGCCCTGGAACCGGTTGCTATTGCCTCCTTCACGAGGTTCAAATCGGCCTTGGGGAGTCCTCCCTCCCTCGATATCTCGACCTCGTCGCCCGGCGATATTACGTGTGTGTGGTGGCTGCCTATGTCTATCTTGGCCTCGGTGATTACACCATGCACCCTCAGGTTGTCAGTGAATGACTGGAAGGCTGTCTCTTGAACCTCAAGAACGATCCACATTGGCTTCCTCTCGGCGCTCTTGGCCCTCCCGTCCTCCTTCGTCCCAGTGGTGGAGTCCCTGCGGTGCGATAGCATCCCGACTAGAGAAGAGGGCCTGCATAGCTGAGCCAGGACCCACAGATCGTCCTCATCCTCGACCCTGAGCCTGACTCCCTCGTCCAGGCGCTTAATCCGGCGCATACAACCACTACCTAACCGAAGACCCCAGTTAGCCTGCCGTCCTCGTCCATGTCCATGTCAAGAGCCGCAGGTCTTGTAGGTAGCCCGGGCATCGTCATCATGGAGCCGCAAATTGCGACTATGAAGCCGGCACCGGCATTGAGTCTCGCCTCCCTCACCTGCAGTGTGAATCCCACGGGGGCGCCGAGTACCTTCTTGTCGTGACTGAACGAGTATTGCGTCTTCGCCATGCAGACCGGAAGGTTCCCGAAACCCCATTCTTCGAACTTGTTGAGCGCCGCATCGGCAGATGGGCTGAGGTCCACAGTGTGAGCCCCGTACACGTTGGTACCCACCCTGAGGATTGCCTGCTTGGCCGGCATCCCCGGCTCAACCGCTGGGGTGAATGGCCTTCCCGCCTCTTCGTGGCGGGAGCATGCCTCTACGACGGCGTCAGCCAAATCCGCGGCACCCTTGCCCCCCTTTGCGAACCCCTCGAAGAGAACTATCTCCTTGGCCCCGGCCTTGAGGGCCTCCTCTCGGATCGCCTCTATCTCGGCATCCGTGTCTGTGGCGAACCTGTTGATGGAGACAACCACTGGAATTGAGGTTGTTGCCAGGTTTCGGACGTGGCGCCTCATGTTCGAGGCCGCTCCGGCGCGCACTGCGTCGACGTTCTCCGTCTCGATTTCCTCCTTGGTTGGCCTCGCTCCGCCGCCTCCTGCGAAGCCCCCTCCATGGAGCTTCATCGAACGAACAGTCACGTTCAGCACTATGCAGCTGGGAGGGACGCCTGATGCAAGGGCCTTGATGTGGAGTGCCTTCTCTGCGCCCATCTCAGCCCCGAATCCGGCTTCGGTGACGACGTAGTCGGCCCTCGACAGGGCTAGGTCGTCCGCGATTATCGACGAGTTCCCGTGTGCGATGTTTGCGAAGGGCCCGCAGTGGACGAATGCGGGGTTTCCCTCCAGCGTCTGTACGAGATTGGGGAGCATTGCCTCCCTGAGCAGGAGCGCCATTGATCCCGCGGCCCCCAGATCGTCCGCAGTGACTGGATTTCCGGACTTTGACTCTGCCACGATAATCCTGCCTAGCCTGGCCCTCAGGTCCTCGTAACTGCTTGCCAGTGACAGGATTGCCATGACCTCACTTGCGGCGGTTATGTCGAACCTCTCTGACCTCGTAACCCCTGTTGCAGGGCCGCCGAGCCCGATGCTGACAGATCTCAGCGTCCTGTCATTCATGTCGATGACCCTTGGCCAGAATATCCGGTTGTTGTCGATCTTGAGCTCGTTGCCCCTGTGCAGGTGGTTATCCAGAATTGCAGAGCAGAGGTTGTGGGCAGCGGTTATCGCGTGCAGGTCGCCCGTGAAGTGCAGATTTATCTGCTCCATTGGGAGTACTTGGGAGTGGCCGCCCCCGGCTGCCCCTCCCTTGATTCCGAAGACGGGGCCCAGCGATGGCTCCCTGATGACGCAGCACGCATTGTGGCCCTGGTGGTTCAGGCCCTGGTTGAGGCCGATGGTGGTGACGGTCTTTCCCTCTCCAAAGGGAGTCGGGTTGACGCTGGTTACGAGAATCAGGTGCCCATTGGGCGAGTCCCTTCCCCTCGAGAGTGCCTCCCAAGACACCTTCGCGATGTGCGGCCCGTGCATAATCAGGTCACTGCGCTCTAGTCCGAGCTGTTCAGCCACTGACTCTATCGAGTCGGGATCGGCCGCGCGAGCAATGTCCAGGTCACTGTCCATGCTACTTTGCGACGACAGGTCCGATTTGAAACCTTCATTGCTGACAATTCGGAGGCGCACGTAGTGACTGGACCGGCGTACTGGGGCATAGCGGGGCACCCCATCTCACATTCCCTCACCCCGAGGCTCTTCGAGCTGGTCGG
>JAYZLP010000035.1:0-26306 GCA_036154155.1 Thermoplasmatota archaeon
TGCACGAAAGGAATGTGGAAACCCTCGAGGTAGTTGTCAACGTACAGTGCCCAGTTGGCATCAATTTCGTATGATCTGTGCCGCGACTCATCGTGTTGGAAGTCCTCAATTGGCATCCAACCTATACGCTCCTCGAGATGATCGAAAACTGAGTCAAACCTTGAAGGAGATGTGCCAGAGAAGACTAATCCCTTCCACTCCTTAATTGGGAACTCTACGAGATCGTCCTTGTCGGACGGGAAGCCTTCCACCCCCTCGAACTCCGGCATATTCCTGAACCGCCCGTCAAGCCCGAATGTGCGACCGTGGTAGCCACACCTGATTGAAGAGGAGTTGCTAGGCTCGGTAATGAGAATCATTCCTCTATGCGTGCAGACATTCGAAAGGCACCTCAATTTGTCCGAGTCAGTTAGTGCCATGGCCTCCCCAACAATTCCTTCCATGTGATCTAGAGGAATTGATTTCACACCCTTCAATTGACTCATATGGGCCGCAAAGTGCCAACACTCGTTGAATCCGGAAAGTATACTCTGGTGACTCTCCTCTTGAGTGTAGTACCTGGATGGCAGGGTCATAGACTTGGAGATGTCGGGGTCAATCGGATGACTCATCCACGCTCGCCTCAGCCACAATTACTCTAGCGGCCCTAAGTACTCTTTCATGGAGCATATACCCCTCTTCCACCACCTCAACAACTCCTCCCGGCTCGACTCCATCGATTGCTGGAACGGTCGCTATGGCTTCCATGCAAGTAGGATCGAAGACCTTTCCGACCGCGTCAATGTGAGTCACGCCCTCGGAGTTTAGTGCGGTTCTAAAGCCCTCGAGAGTCATCTTCAAACCATCTAGGAAGGCATCCGATTTCGCATCATCAAAATTCGAGACCGCCTTCTCAAGGCTACCTATCAGTGGGAGTATTTTTCTCGAGAGGCTAGATGCCCCGTATTTGACAGCATCAGATTTGTCCCTGGCAGAACGCTGCCTGATATTGGCCATCTCAGCAGCAGAGTATTGCAACTCCTTCTCCAATCTGGAGATTTCTGCTTCCATTTTCTCTAGAGGGTCCTCGATTTCAGTTTGCTCCTCTGGCTCAGGGCCACTGTCATCCCCCTCTTCGCCCACGCCAACTCGCCCCCATCCACATTCAATAATCCAATGGTTCAGTCTATGTAGAAATACTCCCCAGACGCCTTTTGATCCCTGTCCTTGACGCTCCCGGGCTTGTTTATGCGAGGCCTCTTTGACTCATGGTCGCGTCTGAAGGTGACTTCCACGTCGGACAGAAATCTGTTCATCCCCTTACGCAGGCTCAAAGGCCCCATCGCAAATCCGGACTTTCCGCCCTCTCCTTCGAAAACCAGTAGGGAGTCACTGACTATGTCGATGAAGTAGATGTCATGATCAATCACCATTGCAGCCTTCTCATTGCTTTCCATAGTCCTTCTGATGGCCTTTGCTGCTTCCATCCTGGCATTCGCGTCCAAGTGAGCACTAGGTTCGTCCATCAAGTATAGGTCAGCTTCTTTGCCTAGGCATATCGCTATGCTGACGGCCTGCAGCTCCCCTCCCGAAAGCCGCTGGGCCTGTAATTCCAACATTTTGTCTACCTGTAGAGGTCTGATGACCTGGGTGTGGAATTCTCCAGATCTCCACTTCGCTCCGAGTTCGGTGTCGAGCCAATCCTGAACACTTCCTTCAAAGTCGGTGCTGACGTGTTGTGGTTTGTATGAAACATTGGCCTCCATTGTACACCAGCCCTCATCGGGCTCAATCTCCCCTGCAATCATCTTGACCATCGTCGACTTTCCTGTAGCGTTTGGCCCCACTACCCCTATCACTTCCGCAGAGCGAACTTCGCCCTGTCCAGTTTTCAGGTGAAAATCACCCAGTTTTTTCTCCATGTCCCCCCATTTCAGAATTGGAACACCGATATCCTCGCCCCTGGTCCTCCCCCTGACAAATCGTATGGGCTTGTCTCTAATTCTGACATTTTCTTCAGGCAAGAAACCCTCGAGATATGCATTAATCGCAGTTCTGGTGGACCGCGGAGGAGTGAAGATCCCATATGCCGCCCTTTCGCCGTAAATGATGTGCAGGAGATCGCATAGGACATCCAAAATTGCTAAATCGTGCTCTACCACTAGTACTCTCTTCCCCATGGATGCTAAATCCTGAATTATTCCCACCATACGCATCCTTTCGTATATGTCCAGGTATGAAGAAGGCTCATCGAAGAAGTAAACATCAGCCTCTTTCAGGATGGTGGCGCAAATTGCAACCCGTTGCAACTCGCCCCCCGAGAGGCCAGTCAACTCCCTTTCCAGAAGGTGATCAACGGCTATCTTCCTCGCACATTCCTCTAGCTCACCTCTGTCATCAACTCTCGATAGTAGGCCCCTTACTTTGCCATCCCAAAGCTTTGGAAGCTTGTCGATGTACTGGGGCTTAACAGCGATACTGACTTCCCCCTCGGATACAAGCCCTAGGTAGTCCCTCAGTTCCCCCCTTGGGAAGGTAGATATCACATCGTCCCAGTCAGGAGGGGGATTCTGCCAATCTCCAAGGTTGGGCCTAACGGAACCCGATAGTAGGTTAATTGCAGTAGACTTGCCTATTCCATTGGGCCCAAGTATTCCTACAACAGATTCCTTCGCGGGAGTCGGGAGTCGAAATAGTCTGAATCCATTTAGGCTGTATCTGTGAGTCATGTCATGATCAAGCTCTTCTGGTAGATTGATGATTTTGACCGCATCCCCCGGGCACAATTTAGCCCTAGTGAAACACACAGGGCATGCCATCTCTAGAATCTTGAATTTATCGTCCTCAAGCTGGATGCATTCCCCGCCACACATCCCCGCATATTTCTGGAGATACATGTAAGCCGAACTATTGGGCTTACACCTTTCATCCAGCAATACCGCTATCCTCATGTCTTTCCCTCCTTGCAATCCGCTCAATACTTCTTCTGTGTTTCTCGCCGTTGGCGGCTCTTTGTGCTCATACCGCCAAGAAGCGGTATCTCGCGTAAACATAGCCCGCAAGGGCGATCTTCTCCGACTTGGAAAGCTGAATTCTTTCAGTGAAAACATCCCCGCCCCTCTTCTTTATCTTGGCCATAATCGATTCGTAGAATTTCGCCATGGCTGCAGGAGAGTATCTAGAAGCCTTGTCCAACATCGGAAGTAGCCTAAAGGCCCTATCCCTGTACCTATCGGCCTGTTCAATGAAATCTTCCACAAATGGCTTCCACCCAGGATGAGAAACCACAGATCCGCTGTTTAGGATGTCTTCAGGAGTGATGCCAAATCTCCCTAGGTCCTCCACTGGGAGGTATATTCTGTTTCTAGCAGCATCCTCAGCAACATCTCTGAGGATATTCGTAAGTTGCATGTAAATGCCCCAGGCTTCCGCATATTCCCTAGCCATTGGATCGTCGTATCCATAAATTTCTATGCACACTAAACCAACAGTTGAGGCCACACGATAGCAGTATGAGTAGAGCTCTTCGAAGGTCTCGTACCTGTTCCTGTGGAAGTCGTCCTCCATTCCGCTAATCATGTCGTCAAGTGATTGCCGGTGTATTCCAAATTTTAGTACGGTGTCCTTCAGAGCAATGAAAATCGGGTCAGTTGAGGTCACGTCCTCATACGCCGTCGAGAGTTTCTTCCTGTAGTAGAAAAGTTGCGACATTTTGTCGTTGTAGGATGACCTGTCAACAACCGGGTCTCCACTAGTTAGCCGCTCGATCCTTTCCCTGTAGTCCTTCGATTCCGGATCGTCAGAGGAACCTCCTGGAAAATGATCCACATAGTCGCCATCGGCAATGTCATCGGCCCTTCTGCAAAACGCGTAATATGCACAAATAGACCTCCTCTGCAGGTCTGGGAGGTACTTGAAAGAGTGATAGAAATTTCCAGCCTCCCTTCTAGTCAACTCCTCGCAGTAATCATAAGCAGTATCTATGATGCTCTGAGGGACCTCAGATTCCGACCAAATTGCGGCATCTACGTGGGCAAAGGGGTTGACCAACTCTCCCCTGGGGCCTATGACCCCCATGAAAATCGCCCCCTCTCTGACCGCCTCAATCGCCGTGATGCTGATCGCTCTAGCCGCTTCTCGGGTAATTCCGACGGTTCTGCGAACCTTCTCTATGCTCCGTGCCTCGACGTCAGCCTCGATTATCGAAACGCTTCGCTCGGTAACCAATCCCAACGGTCGAACGCTGTCCGGCGCTTGAGTTTCAGTCATACCTCTTCGCTCTGAGCGCCAAAGGCCTGCTCTTGAACCTCTCCCCATTTTGGGCCAACAATCATTCGAGCCCATAGGGCTCGTTTACCGCCTCTCTGAGTTGAGTAGTCTTGAGCAACTCCTCTTGGAAGCCAAAGAAAGCATGACCTTCCTTGTTATTTCCTTGATTTCGTCTCTGGAAATCTTGACTCTATTTTCCCCATCTAGTACGTTGCTGCTTCGTAGTAGTGTCATTGTCCTCTGGGCTATGATGACAGGTAGCATACAAGCGCCCCTCAGTCTGAACTGGGAATAGGGAAGCATTTCGATGTACTCTATGGCTGCATCTAGGTGTTCCGATGTTTTGTCTAGGAGGTGGTCAAAGAGCTCCCTAAAAGCACTCATGTTTTCTGGATTATTGAGGTCATCAGGGGTTAGGCCATGGCTCTCCAAATCGTCCAGTGGGATGTAACATCTGCCCAAACCAAGGTCCTCGGGAATGTCTCTGAGTATGTTGATCAGCTGAAGTGCCTTGCCGAATCGCACGCCCCTCTCGAAGAGTAAGCCCTCTGTTCCCTCGTCAACCTTGAATTGATGTTCAAGCGTAATACTCGTCCAGAATTCCCCAACACTCCCTGCGACCCTGTAGGCATAATCATCCAGTTCGCCATAGTTGCTCAAGGCCGTAATACCATCTCCCATTCCCGCTCCGAATCTCTCCAAGTCCAGGCTCTGCCCACTCACTATCACGGCCAAGCAGGATCTGACTATCCTCCGATCAGTCTCGGGCAGTTCTGATAGTAATCCTACGACCTCATCGGACCTGAGTAGTAACTTTGCTTCTGCAGGGTTTGTCTGCGACTCCGAGAGCTCTGCCATGTCCGGCATTGATTCAGAAAGTCCCTGTGCCCTATCGTTGTAAGATTTCAAAGTCTCAAGCAAATCTTCTGTCGACCCTTCACTTGAGTCCGCGATTGTGTCAGCAATCCTGGCTAACAAGTAGAGAAGTCCTATCTGCTTTCGCACCCCCGATGGAAGCTTGCTAAGTGTAAGGTAAAACGATCTGGAAGTACCCTCTAGGAGCTGGTCTATGGATGGCCCTAGTTCTCCCATATGAGCTCCTCGATAACCCTCGCTCGGGCACCATGCATCTAAGACTCTCGCAATCCAGCGTCTACAAGGGCCCTAACTAGTACTTTGCCAATTTCCGACGGATCTCTTGCCACATATATGCCAGCTTCCTCGAAAGCAGCGAACTTCTCAGCTGCGGTCCCCTTCCCACCAGAAATTATCGCCCCCGCGTGCCCCATCCTCTTACCGGGTGGAGCGGTGGAGCCGGCAACGAATCCAACCACGGGCTTCGTCATGTTTGCAGCTACCCATTCTGCCGCCTCTTCTTCCGCTGAACCGCCTATTTCACCAATCATCACAACAGCCGCGGTTTCCGGATCCCTCTCGAATGCAGAAAGGCAATCTATGAATCCAGTGCCATTAACTGGGTCCCCGCCGATTCCAACACAGGTCGTTTGCCCCTCATTAACACTCATCGTCTGAGCCACGGCCTCATAGGTCAGAGTTCCAGACTTAGAGACTATTCCGATTCTCCCTTTTTCGTGTATGAATGCAGGCATTATGCCTACTTTGCAGCCTCCCTCTTCGCCCGGGGAAATAATCCCGGGGCAGTTGGGCCCTATCAGCCTAACATCCGGACAAGATTCGACAATTGCAACTGCCCTGACCATGTCGAGAGTAGGTATTCCTTCCGTGATACATACAATCAGGCCACCTCCTGCTGACTGGAATGATTCTGCAGCGTCTACAATCGCACCAGCTGCGAACTTCGCCGGGACGTAGATTACGCTAACATCCGCGCCAGTTTCGGATATCGCCTCTGACATTGAGTTGAAGACGGGCACTTTCAATCCCTCGAGGTCCACGGTCTGGCCGCCCTTGCCCGGCGTCACACCTCCTACCACCTTGGTATTGTACCTGGACATCCTGACGCCGTGGAATGTCCCCTGGCGCCCTGTGATGCCCTGTATCAGGACCTTACTATCATCATTGATCCATATTGACATCAGTTATTTCCCCCAATAAGCTCCACTATCTTACGAGCCCCCTCGGACAGTGTGCTAGTGGTGTGCACAGCCATCCCACTCCCATCAAGCACCGCCTTTCCTTCAGCATGATTCGTACCTGAGAATCTCACCACCAGTGGCACATTAAGGCCAACTTCCTCAGAGGCCTCGATAACACTCCTAGCAACCATGTCGCATCGGATAATCCCGCCGAAGATATTCACTAGGATTCCCTCCACGCTCGAGTCCTCAAGAATAATCTCAAATGCCGCGGTAATCGACTCCTTGGTAGCCCCTCCCCCTATGTCTAGGAAGTTTGCTGGCTCCCCTCCATAGAGCTTGATCACATCCATGGAGGCCATTGCTAGGCCGGCCCCATTGACCAGACAACCTATGTTCCCGTCAAGCTTCACGTATGAAAGCCCCAACTCATGGGCCCGAATCTCGACCTCCTCCTCCTCGGAGACGTCTCTCAGGTCTTCCCTCCATGGGTGTCTGAAGTCAGCATTATCATCGAAACTTACCTTGGCATCTAAGGCGACCATGCTCCCATCCTCGGTCTTGACTAGTGGATTAATTTCAATCATCGAGCAGTCCCTTTCAATGAATAAATCGTAAAGCGAGACTAGCATCCCAACCATTTCCCCTGATGAGTCTCCTGTCAGGCCCAAGGAAGACGCCAGTCCAGAGGCGTCTTCTTCGCTTATTCCATTCATGGGGTCAGCCCAAATTTTATGAATCGCTTCAGGGGTTTTCTCGGCGACTTCTTCGATGTCCATTCCCCCTTCCGTGGACGCCATGAAGAGGACCGATTTCGAATCCCTGTCGACAAGTACCGCAAGATAGTACTCGTGTTCTATGGAACATCCCGATTCTACGTACATGTTGCTGACTATCTTGCCCTCCGGGCCTGTCTGCTTGGTGACGAGCAGGTTTCCCGAGATGTTCTTCGCATATTCTCCAACCTCGTCCCTCGAGAACGCGATCTTTACGCCCCCTTGCATAACCTCCTCGCCTGAGGCCGGATCGAACAGCGTGCCCTTTCCCCTCCCTCCTGCGTGGATTTGACTCTTCACGGCTACCACGGCCGAACCCAGTGAGTCGTAAGCCGAGAGCGCCTCCTCGACACTAGTACAGTGCACTCCGTCCTGGACCTTTATGCCAGACTCTCGAAACATTGCCTTAGCCTGGTACTCGTGGATGTTCATGTTAACGCCCCATCCACTCGCAACCCGTCTTTGAAGGATGCGCAAGAGCTCCCAGCCTCACTGGGACGCGAAGCGCTCAAACCAACCTCCTGTCACGCCTAGCCATGGACGTGCTCGTGCTGGCCGGTGGTTTCGGTACTAGACTGCGTCCCTGGACAACAGGGAGGGCGAAGCCACTGCTGCCCGTTCTAGATATGACATTGCTAGAAAGAGTGGTCGAATGCGTCCCATCTAGTTTGGTCGACAGGGTCGTCGTCGCCGCTGGATATGGAATCGACGAGATGAGGTCATTTTCTTCTTCGGGAGAAGCGGATTACGAGATTATCCTCTCCATCGAAGAAGACGCCTTGGGGACTGGTGGCGCGGTTGCCAATGCTAGGCCCCTTCTTTCAGGCAGTGGCCCAGTCCTGGTATTGAATGGCGATCTGGTCTCCAGCGTCGACGTCATGGCTCTTCTCGATCACCACAATAGCAAGTCAGCCTCAGTGACCCTCTCGTTATGGAGTGTAGATGACCCCAGTAGGTTCGGGGTATGCGACTTGGGCCAAGACGGGATGGTACGGAGGTTCCAGGAGAAGCCAGAGCCGGGGACCGAGTTCTCCAACCTCATCAATGCAGGATGCTCGATAATCAGCAGGGAGGCCCTCGACTCGCTCCCAGGGGGCTCATACAGCATGGAGAGGGAGGTATTTCCGGGAATTGCAGAATCAGGTCGTATGGCGGGACTGGAGTTCTCCGGATACTTCGTGGACGCGGGGACGCCCGACTCATTCATTGAGGCAGCACAAGTATGTATCGAGAATGGAAGATTTTCTAGTGGCTATTCAACTGGGGACTCCTGGTTTGGAAAGGGGGCCACGTCAGAAGGGGATGTTTCGGGATGCTCGATTGGTCCAGGAGCAGTAGTTTCCAGTGGCGCGAAACTCACCGACTGCGTCGTTCTCGAAGGCGCTAGAATAGGCAGTGGAGCGGTCCTCCAGAGGTGCCTGATTGGAGAAGGGGCTTTGATTCCAGATGACTCCAACATGTTTGGCAAGATAATTGGGCATGGGCAATCAGAATAGTCGGCACGGTCAAAGCATCCGGGCCTCTCGCACATTCGTGAGCGAGACCCTAGTGGTTGTTAACTTCAAGACGTACCAAGAGGCCCAAGGTGCCTCTGCGGTTGCCTTGGCCCGAATCATGGAGGGAATTGAGACCAATGCAAGGCTGGTTGCCGCAGTCTCTCCTCTTGATTTGGCACAGGTCGTCCAAGCGGCCCCAAATCTGGAAGTCTGGTGTCAACATATCGACCCCATTGGGTTCGGCTCCAATACTGGCTGGATCAATCCCGATACCGCAATTCAGTGGGGGGCCTCGGGCACTCTGATTAACCACGCAGAGCACAAGGTTAGCCTAGAACACGTTGCGATGTTACTGGATCAGGTCCCTGAGGACTTCGAAGTCTGCGCATGTGCCGCAGATACCGATGAGGCGAGGGCTCTAGCAGCCTTGGTTCCAACCTATGTCGCAGTCGAGCCGCCCGAGCTGATTGGTGGTAGCGTTTCAGTAACAAGCGCCGATCCAGATGTGGTTTCCAATACAGCTGATGCAGTTCGCGAAACCAACGAAAGCGTCGGAGTACTTTGTGGGGCTGGGGTGAAGACCGGAGCAGATGTAGAGATGGCGGTGAGACTAGGTACGTCGGGTGTCCTTCTCGCCAGCGGCGTTACTAAATCGCCGGATCAGGAGGGCTCACTCAGAGACCTGGTGTCCCTTCTCTAGGGTCCCTGAATGTGGTTATCACGACAAGCAGTATCAGAGTTAACACTGCTCCCAAGGCCCTATTCCACTCCAGGACAGACGTCAGAAATAAGACGCCAACGTACATGCAAGCAAGAACAGCAAGCAGAGTCATGTGTATTACTGGAGCGCCATTCAGCCTAGGGTCGATGAAGTCGTAGAAGTAGAAGCCTCCCCTCATGGCGAAGAGGGCTGAGAAGATGACATATGCAGATCCGAATAGGATTGGGAAGGAGATGTGCCCGATCCCCATCGATGTCCCAGTAACTATCAATTCAACTCCAAGCATTATGACGTTTCCATTGTGCATCATTTGACTGTCCCACAGGAAGTAATGTCCGAACTCGTCTCCCCTCTCATGAGCCTCAGGTATTAGCATGAATGTCACAGTGACAGTGACTAGGAGGGCGCAAGCGCAAGAAGAAGCAAGTGCCGCCGGACAAATAATGAGTAGGGATTCGGGAACTTCGTACCCGAACACATTCGCCCACGATGCATATGCCGCTATAGCGAAGTAAGCGCCCATAAGGCCAAAACTCCACATCGTGAATGCCGCCAAACGGTGAGTTCCGAAAAGCCTCCTAGGGCCATAAATCTTGGACTCGAAGTCAAGTACGTTGTAAGTGAGCCCCTTCTTGCTAGAAACAATGGCATAGAGGGTCGCAATTACAACCAGTGCGGCCCCAGTTCTGAATGAGGCCAGTGCCACTGTCGGAATTAATGGGGAGTTTGAAATTTCCAGAAGGTCCCGGCTTCCTTCTGCCGAGCCTCCCGAGAATATCCAAAATATCGCCACCACCGACACAAGTGCGACGAGTGCCATGGTGGCCCCAGTGCGGTCGGTTTCCGAATACTCCCTGATTCCGACCATACTAGTTCCAATTACGCACCAACTATCAATCCTGCTACGGATTGATTCAACTCTTGGCTCTTAGCTAGCTCCTTCTGGAAACCCTCGCCGCCATCGAGATTGCGACAAGAGCTGTCATGAAGGCAAAGCCAGGAACGGATCCGCCTGAGTCACCGGTCGCCTCTGCTATGCATGAGGTCTGACCCTTCTCAGGCTGCGTCTCTCCGGATGGGCAGGGCTGCTGGAAGAAGGCCCCGGGCTCGGGAACGAAGTGATTTGCTCCCGCGACCACGCAGTAAGTTGCCTGGGCTAGTTGCTGGTAGGTCCCCGCCTCGCAGGGCGTCTGGGAGGAGGAGCCCTCCCCGTCCACGTAGTGCCCCTTCTCAGCGCTTATGCACTCGGTCTGGCCAGTGGAAGGCTGGTATGTCCCTGCCTCGCACGGATATTGGTTCAGAGAGCCAATAAGAGAGACGATGTATCCCGCCTCGGCCTCTATGCATTCGGACTCCCCTGTGGAGGGCTGGTAGGTCCCAACCTCACAGTATTCGAAGTCCAATGACCCCTCTTCCGACACGAAGGCACCCCCTGTGGCTTCGATGCACGTGGCCCTTCCTGCCTCTGGCTGGTAGGTCCCAGGAGGGCAAATCGTTTGGGAAGTGGCAGCTGGCCCCTCTGCTGAGTGACCGGCCTCCGCCTCGATGCAGGACGCTTGTCCGGAGTCGGGTTGGTAGTGGCCAGGGACACAATCCCTCTGCACCTCGGAACCCATTCCATCTGCGTAGTGCCCCGGGTCCGCCTCCATGCAGGAGGTGGAACCAGATTCCGGTTGGTAGTGCCCCTCTGGGCATTCGGCCTGCGACTCTGACCCTTCTGCTTCGACGAAACTACCCGGGTCAGCCGAGAGGCAGACTATGGTTCCGAAGTCAGGCTGGTAATGTCCTGCCTCGCATGGAACCTCGTCCCCCGTCCCCTCCGCGGGTGCGTGGTGGCCCGGATTGGTGTCCATGCACTCGGTCGCCCCGTTGGAGGGTTGGAATGTGCCAGGTGGACAGGCTTCCTGTGAATCTGCGCCATCGGTGTCGACGTAGTAACCAGGGTCTGAGTCGATGCATTCACTCTGTCCCTGCGAAGCCTGGAACTGGGGCATCGAGCAAGGCGTCTGGGAAGTCGCCCCTTCCCCGCTTGCGTAGTGTCCCGGATCCGCTGCCTTGCACTCGTCGAGCCCCAACTCGTCCGAGTAGGTCCCGGGCTCGCAGAGGATCTGTGCGACAGACCCGTTGCCGGGTGCGTAGTGCCCCGCGAAGGCAAGAGAGCACGATGATGCTGCGAGGTTGGCCGAGTAGGTCCCGGGCGAGCACTCAGTCTGAGCGGTCGAACCAACGCTATCGACATAGTGCCCGGGGTCCGCTGCGAGGCAATTCGACTGGTTTGCGAGGGGCTGGTAGTATCCAGTCCCGCACATCATCTGCGCAGTGGCCTCAACGTTTGTCTCGTGCCCCGGGTCCGCTCCAAAGCACGAGGTCTGCGCGGAGTCGGGTTGGTAGTAGCCTGGTTCGCATGGCTCCTGGGATGTCGCAGTACCGCCTGCGACATAGTGCCCAGGACTGGCCTCATTGCAGGAACCCTGTCCTGCCAGCGGCTGGAACTCGCCAGGTTGGCACTCCCAGTCTGACTCTGAGTACTCAGGGGAGTAGTGCCCCGGCTCGCTGATGCCGGTGCAGGAGCCGTCAATCACATAGTACCCTGCAGGGCATCCCCATGGCAGGTCATCGAGCATCCCAAGAGTCCCATCGTTATCGGGGTCCCTGTCGCTCAACATCGCAGTTCCGTCAGTCCCAGCTTCAACCCATATCTCACCGGGGTAAGACGTGAATCCATTTCCGCCGTTGCCCAGCCCACCGTAGTTGTCGGAGCCCCAGCAGAAGACGCCACCAGTCGAGTTTATCGCGCAGGTTGACTGGACCTCTGCATACCATCCTGTTGAGTTCCATCTGGAGTCGTCGCCATACCACGAGCCCCCCGCGGCTATTGCGACAAACTCATGCGCGCCTACTACTGGCGTGATGTCCTCGTAGTCCGTCATGTTCCCAAGTCCGAGCTGCCCGTTGCCGTTCATCCCGCCGCACCATGCCTCGAAGTTGTGGAGTATGGCGCACCCGTGCTCGGGCCCTTGGCTGAAGGATATCACCGATCGGTTCACGTCCGGCCCCAGGTCGGTATTTATCGTAGGCGTGGAGTTCCACCTTTCCCAATCGACTCCGAATCCCCAGTAGGCGACGTTCCCGTCCTCGAGTACTGCTGTGTGCCCGGAGAATCCGGAGTCTATCGCCAATACGCCAGTGCCATTAGGCATCGGGACGTATATGGGTTCCAGTTGGATCGAGAGGTCAACGAAGGACCCAGCATCGTACCCGTGGCCGAAGTCCCAAGACACCCCCGTCAGTGTGTTGTTGGTCTTGCCAGTCCACTCTATCCAATGTTGGCCCCCATACGGGCAGGGGTGCATATTGGCCTTCCCCTGCGATGGTAGGCCAGACGCATCGGTTATGTTGAGCCAGTCGTCATTCATCCAATCAATCAAATCATCCGCGAGGGTTGTCCTGTAGAAGTCTCCCTGCCCCATCGACCCAGCATCGCTCCTCCCCCAGCAGTACAAGCTGTTGTTGTCGAGAACCGCGCATGAGTTGTCCATCCCGGCGGAGATGGCTGTGGCGCTCCTGTTATCTGGCATTGGGACCATCTGCGGCCTGGTTATGCCATTGTTGATGTTGCAGTTGTCTCCCGTTGCGGGAATCTGCCCATATGTCACGCTCAACTTGCACCAGTCGCCATTCCCCACCTGGCCGTATTGGTTCGCACCCCAGCAAGACACGTCCCCGTCATCGATTATCGCGCAGAAGTGGGCGCTCAGGTCAGACCCCACGACGGTCCTGACTTCGGCGTTTGGATTGCCCGGGAAGTTGACCTTGGCTGGCAGCTTTCCTTGGGCGTATCTGCATGGGTAGTAACTGTCTCCCGTGTATACGCACACAGGCCTGCCTAGCTGACCGTGCTGACCACCGCCCCAGCAGTACAACTCGTTCGTGTCGGTAATGGCGCAGGCTGCGAATAGCCCCACGGCGACCTCTCTGAAGCTGAGCCCGGACACCCCGATCACGTCTACCGGGACTTGGGAGTAGTTACCATCCTCCATCAGGCCATTTCCGAGCTGCCCGGCATCGTTCGCACCCCAGCAAGCTAGTGTCCCGTTGTGCCTGACCATGCAGGCAGTTCCCCTAGCGTTGGATATCGTGGCGTCAGAGTAGATCGAGCCAGGGGTGAATCCCGGGATATTCGGTTGAGCCTCGTGAGTCATCGACTTTTCCGGTAGTTCCTGAAGTTCTCTCGATTCCATGCTCATTTGGCTAATCGAGGCAGTCATTCCTAGCATTAGGCAAACTAGGGCCAGCGCAACGTATGTTGTAGCATCCGCACGTGTCATTGAACCTGCAATGACAACCAGCCTATCAACATCACCACGGCATTAAAGTCGTGGAATCACTGCTTAGCGCGCTTTCTAGCCGCCTTTCGCCTTCGTAGCTTCTTCTTGCGCCACTTCCAGCGCTGCTGCCCTCGCTTCTTCCATGCGCGAGAACCTCTCTTCATGCGGGCGGCCGACCTGCTGCCCCTATATGAGCGATTCGCGAGGGCGGCTCTTTGGTGGTGGGCGATACAGGATTCGAACCCGTGTCACCGGCTTAGAAGGCCAGCATGATATCCAGACTACACCAATCGCCCGAGTCTCCTGCGCCGGCCGCCCCCTCATGAATACCACACTCGGACGTTTACCTAATCAGCGGTTTCCGAGGAGAAAAAACATCCTCTATGCCGATTTGAAAGGTCTGGCGCACTTCGGGCACCTGTCCGGCTTCGTCACCCTTCTACGCTCCCATGAGTGCCCGCAGCTCCCGCAGATCCACTGCCTCTCCGGAAGGCTCGACAGGACCTCCTCGCGCATGCTCCTGAGAACAGGGGAGTCTTTCAGCTTCGGAGAGGGCGCTACCAGCTTCACGATTTCCGCGTGGTTGCCATCGTGGTCCAGAAGCCCCGCGGCATGCAGGAGCTCATGTGCTAGAGTGTGCTGGAACAGCTTTTCGTCCCCTTCGAGAATCCTGTTGATCCCAATGGTCACCGGCCCTGAGGGGACTCCGAGCCGACGCCTCCTGAAAAGCTCGTTGTGATCGCATTCGAACCTGGTTACTCCCAGCCTGCTGTCTCCCTCCTCAAGCCACTCCAGGGCCAAAGAATCCGTTAGATTCTGCTTGAAAGGTGCCTCCATCCCATCTAGTGCAAGGGAGATCCTTTCAATTAGCCCATCTGGGATTTCTGGTCGTCCTGCCATCTCCTCGCCCTATGACGCCCCTGTGACCCATTCTCCTTAAATGGGCCTCGAATGTCGCCTCTCATATTGGGCGTGTGGCGCAGCTTGGAAGCGCGCTTCCTTGGCATGGAAGAGGCCCCGAGTTCAAATCTCGGCACGTCCACCATTACCCTGACAAGAAGCCCCAAAAAACAACTCAAAACTGCATAAATCGCTATAATGGCTATGGATGTTATATAGTCTATACATACACGCTTGACCTATGAAGTCTAAGCTGAAAGCAACACTTCTATGCACGCTGATGATTGCGTCAGTCCTAGCCGGTTGTCTCGGCGGGGACGACGATGACACTGACGTTGTGGAAGATGTGATGGGCTGCACCTACTCGGATGCAACCAATTACAACCCCGACGCCACCAAGGACGACGGTTCTTGCACGTACAGTGATCCTGAGCCAGAGCCAGAGCCGGTAATGGGCTGCACAGATCCCGCAGCCAATAACCACAATTCTGCCGCAGAGCAGGATGACGGTTCTTGCGACTATGGAATGGCACAGGCTGACATCATGGCAGCTTATGCTGATGGTTCCATGGATTTCGAGACGGCTGTTTACGAGCTAGAGAAGTCCAGGAAGTGCCGTGAGCAGGGAGCCAACAACCCTTGCGAGATTGTAGAGATGTCCATAGGTGACGCCTCCACAATTGACCCTCACGACGCCTACGACTCCGCCTCCGGCGACGTAATTGAGCAGGTCTACGACACGCTCTACCGCTACGCAGGAGATGGAAGTGGAAACGCCATCATAGAGAACCGCCTCGCAACTGGGTACTCAGTAAGCGACGACGGTCTGACTTACACTTTCGAACTGCGAGACGATGTGTACTTCAGCAACGGTGACAAGATGAGTGCAGACGATGTAGTCTACTCATGGTGCCGCGTTCTTGGTTATGGTTCCCCAGACAGCCACGTCGGCTGGATTCTGGAGCAGAGCTTCGACTGCAACGACGCAAACGGAGACCACCACGACATGGGCGGAGAAAGCTTCACCGTCCACAGCGACACGTCATTCTCAGTGACTCTGTTCGCACCATCGTCCGCGTTCATCTCGACGATTGCTTACACAGTAGGCGCTGTGATCAACGCTGATCTCTGTGAGGAGCACCGAGTCATCGAGACAGACGCTGATGGCAACGTCACTTCTGACGACTACTGCCACGAGTGGATGGACGAGGGGCCATGGGGAGCAGGCACAAACGCCTACACCGTACAGTCATGGGTCCGCGAGGACCGACTGGTCCTAGTTCCAAACTGGATGTACTGGGAGAGTGGCGACTACAACATCAACCGCCACACAGTGTCCATCGTTACCGAGGCTTCGACCAGGCTGCTCGCGTTCACCGACGGCGAGGTAGACTTCGGAAGCATCAACATCGAGCATCTGACAAACTTCTGCTACATCGACGACAACGGAAACGGGGCGTTCGATGCAGGAGAGGACGACGCTCTAGACGACAAGCCAGCAGTGGCTAGCAAGGATGGCTACATTTGCTCGTACAGGGAGACCTTCACGACCACATTGGCCGCATTCAACCTAGCTCCAAAGGCATTGGACGCTGGCGAGGATACTTCCAACACCGCTGCCAACTCCACATCCGTGATCAACCACGACTGTGATGGAGACGGAACAGCCGACTGCAACGTTATGGCCACAGCTGCCCTCAGGGAGGCTGTTTCATACGCCTTCGACTACGAGACGCACCGCAGGGACACATACGATAACTCCCTAGCTCCTCAGTACGGTCCAATACCAACTGGCTTCCTTTATGCTGACACGCAGACAGAGACGTTCACATACGATCTCGCATACGCTGAGCAGATCCTAGATGATGCAGGATTCATCCGCCAGTACGATTGCTCGTCGCTGACTCACGCTGGTGAGCCAACTGTTGTCGCTGAGGCAGACAGGGACGGCGACGAATGCCGCCTGCCAAACGTCCTCAGGATAATGGCAAACGAGGGTAACGACTACAGGATTGCAATGGCAGGACAGATTGCCGAGGCACTGGGAACCATTGGCGTAGCCACCTCCGGTGACGCTAAGCCATGGGCTGAGTACCTGACCATGTACTACACAAGGACATGGGACATCAGGTTCAGCGGATGGGCCCCTGACTACCTGGACCCCGACAACTACTGGTCGCCATTCGCTGGCAGCCACGACATTGGAGGGGACGCGTACGGAACTGGTTACCACAACCAGGACGTCGACGACGCTCTAGTGATTGGCAGGACATCCCAGGATGACGCCACAAGGGAGCAGGCTTACCTCGATGCATTCGCTGCATGGACCCAAGACCCCAACATGATCATCATCGGCCAGTACAACGGCGTAGGTGTCAAGCACGACGACATCTGCAGTCCACCGTACGCAGCTATCGGATCGGCCCACTGGTTCGACTACGACAAGCTGCCAATGGTCAATGGCGAGTTGGTCGGCTCCTGCGAATAATTGAGCCGCAAACGTAAGGCCGGCGGCGGTCGCCTTCTGGCGACTGCCGTCGCGCCGAAATTCAACATTTCAACAATTAACGGCACGCCTGCCGTAGGCAGGCGTGAAGTAACTGTCATAGGTGTGAAGCCTTGCCACGGAAGGGCGATTGAATGAAGCTACACGAGTTCGTGGTCCGCCGACTGCTACTGCTGGTCCCTGTCATGGTTGGAGTGGCGGTGTTCACGTTCGCAATTGCCCATGTTATTCCCGCCGATCCAGCTGCCGCACAGTGCGGAGACAAGTGTGGCATCATCGTAGACTACACCGAGGACGGGGAACCCATCTCCGCATATGAGGCGAATAGGGAAAGGTTGGGGATGAACGAGCCCGTTTCAACGCAGTTCATACTCTACATCACCCACCTAACCGAGGGCGACTGGGGGGAGTCGATTACCTATCACAGACCCGTAGTCGATGTCGTAAAGGACGCCGCCCCCATCACCCTTGAAATGTCGTTCCTAGCCCTGATGATAGCATATCCGCTGGGGATAATCCTCGGCATCATAAGCGCTGTCAGGCAGGACAGAATGTTCGACCACGTTTCCCGATTCTTCGCTATAGCATTCGTTAGCCTACCCATTTTCTGGTTTGCCATGGTCCTGCAGCTTTACTTCGCTACGGGCACGGCTAACTCTGGGATTTGCGACCCTCTTTTCGGAACAGAGGGCGGATGCTTCCCAATTTACGGCAGGCACGATCCCGGATTCACGTTCCCCGAGGATGGCTACAGTAGCTTCTACCCCGCCAGTGGAACGGGCTTCCACCTTGTGGACAGTTGGTTCGTTACAGATGAGAAACTGGCCACACTCCCGCAGGAGTGGTCATCGAACTGGCTCCTATTCAAGGACACCATTCTCCACCTAGCCCTGCCCTGCATCGCGCTCGGTGTCGCTTCCGCCGGCTCTCTCCTTAGGTACATGAGGGCTAGCCTGCTGGAGGTTCTGAACGAGGACTACGTCAGGACCGCTCGTGCCAAGGGCCTGTCGGAATGGAGGGTGGTGGTTGTCCATGCTTGCAGGAACGCACTCGTCCCAATAGTGACGATTCTTGGATTCTCCATAGGTGGAGCAATTGGAGGAGCAGTCCTGACGGAGACCATTTTCGCATTCAACGGGATGGGGCGTGTCGCCGTCAAGTCGATTCAATACCTAGACTTCACTGTCATCATGGGGGTGACTCTGATTACATCCATGATTTTCCTGCTGTCAAATCTAGTTGTTGACATAATGTATGCAGTGGTTGATCCAAGGGTGAGGCTAGAATGAGGTCATGGGAAGACGGGGCCGAGGATCGCAAGGAGAGCCTAAGGAGGCTCGGGGAGGCGCTCTCCCAACGCCGAAGCGACCTATCCAGAAGCTGGATGATATACCGCAGGTCCCTTCTCGCGGTGGTCGGTCTATTCATGGTAGTCTCTGTCGTGACAGTCTCATGGTTCGCAGACGACATAGCAGTCGAGCATCCATACAGGAATCTACAGGATACCGAGGACCTGTGGTCTATCGACTACGAGCCAAGGAGGGCCCACCCATTCTCAGAGGAATGTGACTGGCACGAGCAGTCAATCTCCCTTACCAAGCAGAGACGTGAGGGCTCTCTAACTGTCATAGCAGAATCAGATGACAAGGTCGGTGATGACAATAGGTACTATCGAGATACTCTTAGCGTAATCAGGCTAATCGACCTAGAGGACAATAGTGGGTACACTCTCAACAAATCCCTGATAACCATCGACCCCAGCAACTCATCGGTCCTAGTTATCTCAGAGGAACTCTACAACAATACGTCATTGACCACAATCTGGCTGACGTACGAGTTTGACAATGAGGCGATGCACCACTGGTGGATGCCAGACGGTTACGACGTCTGCATCTTTGGAACGAACAACCAGGGTCAAGACATGTTCAGCAAGGTCCTTTATGGCTCAAGAGTCTCTCTGAAGATAGGATTCACAGTCGCATTACTAACAGTCACTATAGGTACGATTGTAGGCAGTGTGAGTGGTTACTTCGGAGGGAGGATCGACGAAGTAATTATGCGAATTTGTGATATCTTCTTCGCAGTTCCAGGACTAATCCTAGCAATGGCTTTCGTGACGGCGATGTCAGCGATGACAAGCCTGACAATGCCTGTCTGGCTGGGGGTCCTCGTTCCAATATTGGTCCTCTGGTGGGCGACCCGTTCATACCTCGAGTCAACAGTCGTAATCGACGAGAAAGCAATGGACATGGTTGTCAGCCCTCTAGTGAAGTACAGGGGCTTATTGATTGGAACCCTTGCCCTCCTCTTCTTCCTAGGGGCCCTACCGGGGGATGCATGGCCCGAGTTCTTCGGCATCTCCGAGAGCAGGGCATGGAGGCTATTCTCAGCAATAGGAATCATCGCTATTCTCGGAGCACTTCTCCTCGCCGATAAGAGATTCATAGAGGGCTCCAGCTTCGAAGACGCGAGTAGCCGAATCGGCGCTTCGATGGATTGGACAAACCCATGGAGGTACCTCACAGCAAGGACCCTAGTAATTTCCTTAGCCGCAGTAATTCTCTACCACTTCTCCGGAAGTGAGGGAACTGAGATTGTATTAATCAAGGACTTCGATCGCCTTTGGAAGATTCAAGCGGCATTAATCTTCACTGGTTGGCCTGGCTATGCCAGGCTGATCAGGGGGCAGGTACTGTATGTCAAGGAGATGAACTTCGTAGAGGCCGCTAGGAGCGTAGGGGCTCCTTCTGGAAGGATAATGTTCAGGCACATCCTTCCTAACGCATGGGCGCCGCTCCTAGTTGCATTCACCTTGGACATAGGCGGAACAATTCTGTCTGCATCGGGCCTCTCCTTCATCGGACTGGGCGCCGCTCCAGGCACTGCAGAGTGGGGGATACTCGTGTCCGAGAGTAGGCAGTTCTTCCTCGATGACCCGCACTTGATGCTATTCCCGGGACTCGCTATCGCGGCAACTACACTCGGATTCAACTTGCTGGGCGATGGCCTCAGAGACGTTGTCGATCCCAAAAATAGGAGGTGAGAAGTTTGGATAGCGGCAGTGGCAGGATGTTGGACATAAAGGGCCTCAGGGTTCATTTCGATACCCTATACGGTCCCGTTGAGGCCCTGTCTTCTGTAGATCTGCAAGTTGACCAAGGGCAGATAATGGGGCTTGTCGGTGAGTCGGGATGCGGTAAATCGGTCACTTCACTTGTCACGATAGGGCTGGCAACATGCGAAGTGGACGAGGGCAGTGTGAAGTACGAGGGCAAGGAGCTCATTTTCAACGACTCCGAGAGCAACGCGCGTGTCAAGGATATTTCAGATTGGATTACCGCGGCCGCCATTCTTGTGGTAATCTTTGGAAGCTTCTGGGCCATCCTAATAGATCCAATCCAAGGTGCATCGATTGTCACTACGTCACTAGCAGTGGCAGCATTATCGTGGATATCTGGATTCATTGCAAGGAGGGAGTTCAGGAGCCACCAGAGCTTCATGAGGTGGGTCCGTGGAAACGAGATTAGCATGATCTTCCAAGAGCCCATGACGGCACTAAACCCTCTTTACACCGTGGAGAAGCAAATTTCGGAGGTCATGCGTGTTCACGACAGGCTAGTCGAGGCCGAAACGCCACTGTACATGAGGGTCGCACAGGCCCTCGTCAGTCCGGCCACGCTGATCAGGAACGCATTTGCATCCAGACCAATGGCCTCCATGGCCGTATTCTCCGTATTCGCCTTTGTCATAGCCGCCCACAAAGATGGCTCCGCTGATGCTGCCGCTAGCACAGTCGCCGCCCCATTCGTAGCTATCTGGGATGCGGCATTATACCTCATCTTCTTCGGCATCCTCGGCTTGATGTCCTCTCGCTACTACTCATTTTCTGGACATGCTGCGCTAACTTCCGCATTACCACAGATACCTCTCGTTGCAGCTTCGGCCTTGGTGGTCTACCTGATGCTCTGGATGCCCTTTTCCGCCCTCATGGGGATGCTGGTCATTTGCACTCTTCTGGCCCTCCCGATGATAATGGCGTCAGACTATCTCGGCCTAGACCCAGCACACAGGAGGCAAGTGGCGGGAATCCTGGAAGACGTAAGGATCCCCAATCCGGCGTCGGTAGTGAAGATGTACCCGCACGAGCTTTCCGGGGGAATGCGACAACGGGTGATGATAGCGATGATGATGGCCTGCGAGCCAAAGTTGCTAATCGCAGACGAGCCCACCACTGCTCTGGACGTCACCATTCAGGCTCAGATCCTAAAGCTCATGCGCGACCTTAGGGACCAGAAAGGAACCGCCATACTTCTGATCACTCACGACTTGGGAGTCATAGCAGAGATGTGCGACGATGTCACAGTCATGTACGCTGGAAGGGTTGTCGAAAAGGCCCCCGTGAAGGAGCTGTTCGCCAATCCACTCCATGCCTACACAAGGGGCCTGATGGCTTGCACCCCAAGCTTAGACTCTGTTCCCAAGTCAGTACTTCCGGCCATACCCGGACAGGTCGCCACTCCCTCTGAGTTCGTCAGTGGATGCCGATTCTGCCAGCGTATGGGCAGGGAGGGGGAGACTCTCATGATTAGGCCCTCAATGTCCGAGGTTTCCCCTGGTCACTGGGTAGAGGAATGTCCGATTTGCCTCGATGTATCCAAGGACAGGTGGGTGTGATTATGTCTGAAAGGCCCCTAATTGAGATACGCAATCTGAGGAAGTGGTTCCCGATAAAGAGCGGTTGGGCCACGACTGTGAAGAGCTACGTCAGAGCAGTAGACGGGGTCGATCTCAGCGTGATGAGGGGCGAGACGCTTGGAATCGTCGGAGAGTCAGGATGCGGCAAAACAACACTAGGCAGGGTCCTGATGGGCCTCATACCGATAACCAATGGTTCGGTAATTTATGATGGCGAGGACATTAGGAAGATACCCAACAGAGACCTCAGGCGACGCCTCCAGATAGTATTCCAAGACCCCGGCGGTTCGATGAACCCTCGGATGTCCGTCCGCTCAATAGTAGGTGAACCACTCCAGGTTAACGGGATGGCAGAGGGCGCTGAACTGACTCAGAGAGTAGCAGAACTGCTCGACTCAGTGGGTCTAAAGCGCCAGCACATGAACAGGTTCCCCCATGAGTTCTCAGGTGGGCAGAAGCAGAGGATAGCCCTTGCAAGGGCACTATCCATGGACCCCGAGTTCATACTTCTCGACGAGCCTACTAGCGCATTGGACGTGTCCGTTCAAGCCCAGGTTCTGAACCTACTGGGGGAGATTCAGAGGAAAAGGGACCTCACATTCGTTTTCATTGCTCACGACCTCGCAGTTGTCCGGCACATCTCCGACAGAGTCGCAGTGATGTACCTGGGCAAGATCGTCGAGTTGGCGGACGCGGAGGAGATTTATCGAAACCCACGGCATGCATACACCAAGGCATTGATTTCCGCCATACCGCGGCCCGACCCAGAAGCGCCTCGGAATCAGAACCCCGTGGAGGGGGACGTCCCCTCTCCGGTGGACCCCCCTCCGGGATGCGCATTCGGGCACAGGCTAAACCACCCGAAATGGGAGCAGAGCATAGACATGGACCTATCGCTGAGGGAAATTTCCCCAGGTCATTGGGTCCAGCCATGCCCCTGTTGCACCAATGAGGTCGTATGATGCCAGACAAAGAAGAAGGGAATAACAGCGACACGAATTCCGACCTCGAGGTCCTCGACAAGAGGGAGGAGGCGGAGGCAGCCTTCTGGAGGATGAAGAGGGCATCAGACGAATGGAGAGAGGGGCGAGTGAAGAGGGTCCTCGCACAGGAGAACGAGAGCCTAGTGACAACCCTGGGCAGAGTGGCCTATCTTTCCGCTTGCATTCTCTTTGACGGGGTGATTCTGATGGAGATACCCTATCGAATGGGCAGGACAACAATCTCGTGGTTCGTTTTCGCCCTACTGCTCTATGCCGCAATAAAACTCCAGTTCCGAATATACGAGAAATTCTACAAGGTCGATGTCAGCCAGATTCAATTTTTGGAGTAATCGGAAACAGCTCATTATCCGTCCTCTCGAATTTCCTGAAAGACGGCACCACCAGTCCCGAGGTGGTTGTCAAGATCATGAAGCCAACAGCCAGGGAGTACGTAGTAAGGACGTTTGTTGCCTCTATCATCCACCCTCCCAGTAGTGGGGACAGTGGGATGAAAATAAGGGAGCCAATCGCATCGAGTGAGTTCACCCTGCCTCTCAGATGCTGATCAACACTGTCGGACATCGTTGTCCTCCAAATAACCCCAAGAGAGCCCCCCAATACTCCTTCTATGAAGACGAAGACCAATATCGACCAGAATGGTATGGGCATAGCCCACATCAACATGCACCACGCTATCCCCCCAATGAAGACGTAGAAGACCATCCCCCGGTGCTTTTTGGGAATCGGCCACACTCCCCCAATGGCAGAACCTACCATGGCACCAGCAGCCCCCAATGCGCCGAAGATTCCGAACTCAGTGGAGCCCAATCCCTTGTTTTCTATGATGAAGGGAACCCCGATTTCTATCGCCGAGTCGCCGATGTGCCATATCATGAACATAACTATCCCTGCGAAGAGCCATGGCTGGGTTTTGACGAATGCCCAGGCCTCCGTAACTTCGTCCTTCAGGTTGGAGTCTCCTTCTTCCCTGTCCACCGGTATCTCCGGAAGGGTCCAGAGGATCGCCGCACTAACCAGGAATGTCAAAGCATCAATTATCAGGCAAGCCTCTATCCCCCAGTAGCCAACCATCACCCCTCCAATTAGTGGTCCCAGCATCCAAGCCGCAGTCATCGCAACGCCCCTCATGGCGTTTGCTTGAGGCAGGTCTTCCTCAGCCACGAGGTCAGGTACAAGCGCTCCGACTGCCGGTATGGAGAATGCGCCAGCCCCTCCCGTGAGGAAGGTTATCACCAGAAGGGTGCCGAATTCATTCAGGCCAGAAGCCAATCCAATTACAGCAACCGTGACAAGGGCAAATTGGCATAGATCCGCAACAAGTGCCACAGTCCTCCTAGGGAGACGATCCACAACCGCTCCACCATATAGCAAGAGGGGGAGGTGTCCGAGAAAGTAAGCCGTGAATATCAGGCCGTACGCCTTAGGGCCGCCGCTCTGCGCTACGGTCCAACCCATCCCAATGATGAAAATTGAACCGCCAAGCATGTTGATCCCATTGCCAATAATGAATCGCCTGAAATCCCCTTGTTCCCATACCTCCCTCATGCCCATGCAACAATTCCTGGGTCCCCGGCTATCAACCTGTCTTGGCAATATCACGACCAGCTTGCAGACTTCATCGCTGAACGTTTGCCCTCAGGCCACGGCGTTTGTATTTACTCTGATTAGTTTCGAATAGAAAAAAATCTAATTATTATTCATATGTTCAGAATATTAATCCAATTATGGATATATTTCTAGAAACATTACTATGGCCTGTTCATACATTCAATATAATAACCGCGTGATATTGGCGTGTCCCTATGACGACCAAGTCTAAACTGGAATACATTTGGCTAGATGGATATGAACCGACACAGAGCATGAGAAGCAAGACGATGATTAGATCGGACTTCGGAGGGACCGTGGCTGAGTGCCCGATGTGGTCCTTCGATGGTTCATCCACTCTTCAGGCAGAGGGCGGCGACTCCGACTGCCTTCTGAAGCCAGTCGCAATCTACCCAGACCCAGACCGAATTAACGGATACCTAGTGATGTGCGAGGTACTCAATGCAGACGGGTCTCCTCACGCCTCAAACGGCAGAGCAACCATTGAAGAGGACGACGACGACTTTTGGTTCGGGTACGAGCAGGAGTACTTCCTCTGGGACCCAGAGACCAACCTTCCCTACGGGTTCCCCAGGGACCAGACCCCCCAGGGACAGTTCTACTGTTCAGTCGGAGCAAAGAACACGTTCGGCAGAGACGTAATCGAGGCTCACTTGGACATGTGCCTAGAGGCTGGCCTCAACGTCGAGGGAATAAATGCCGAGGTGGCAGTGGGCCAGTGGGAGTACCAGATCTTCGCAAAGGGCGCGAAGGACGCAGGGGACCAGATCTGGGTATCACGCTATCTGGCAGAGAGGAATGCTGAGAAGTACGGCCTAGCCATTGACTGGCATCCAAAGCCACTCGGAGCCACGGATTGGAATGGTTCGGGTATGCACGTCAACTTCAGTGATGGCAAGATGCGCGATGAAGGGGGAGAGGAACTGATGAACCAAATTTGCGAGGCATTCGGCAAGAACATCAAGAAGCACATTGACGTATACGGCGCTCACAACGAGCAGAGACTCACCGGACTGCACGAGACGCAGTCGATCCACGAATTCTCTTATGGAGTCTCAGACAGAGGGGCATCCATCAGGATACCAATCGGCACAATAGAGGATGGCTGGAAGGGAAGGCTCGAGGACAGGAGGCCGGCATCGAACGGAGATCCATACAAGATAGGCGCTGTAGTGATTAGCACGACTAAGTCCTCATACTGAGGTTGACTAGTCTAACCACCTCGTCGGCACACCCCCACGAGAGTGTGACGCCCGCCCCACCGTGCCCGTAGTTGTGTATCACGGTCCTATCCGCAGCTTCCTCGGCCTCGAGACGCACCTCGTAGCGTGACGGCCTTAGGCCAACAGCCATGCCCACAATTTTCGACCTATCAAGCTCAGGCCACAAAGCCTCGCACTTCCCGAGGATATACTCGGTGTCTTCCTCCCTTACTGCCATCTCCCAGTCACCCCTCTGGGCAGTCCCCCCGAGGACTGTGACGTCCCTGCGCGGAATTGTGTAGGTCAAGGTCTCGGGTTGCTGGTCGAACCTGCCAAAGCCAGGGTCCTGTTCGATGTAGATGACCTGCCCCCTAACTGGGATGACATGATCATCATCACACAATTCCCGGGCCCCTATCCCAGTACAATTGACTACCACGTCGTCTTCAACATCTTCAATCGAATCTATTTTCCCGATTTCTATGGTTCCGCCAAGTGCCTCAAACCTCGATCTCAGCCACGGCATGTAGAGGTGCATCTCAATCACCGGGGCCTCAATTTCCCAGCCGAACGAGTAACCATCGGCTATCTCCGAATCCTCTAGGATTCTGAAATGGGGGATATCCCCGCTCCATCCAGGGGATTCACATTCCTCTTCCAAGTACTCCCGTCCCAGTCTCATGGTTATGCAATCAACCCCGTCGCCCATTAGTCTGACCAACTCGTCGAAGGTCTCGGAAGACCAGCGATTGGTCTTCTCCAGGG
>JAYZLP010000036.1:0-6086 GCA_036154155.1 Thermoplasmatota archaeon
GCCTGCGACTCCCACCATCTGGTGAAAAATCCCTTCCGCCTAGCTCTTGCCCGTGCCATTTTATCATGCTGGCGTCAGGCACACATGATTAGTGCCTTCCGACGGGTCGTTTAGTTAATCAGTGGTAATTTTCTGAGCGAATCCGATTAATTCATGAGTGTCGTACTATAGTGGAGGCCATGCAAGAGCGTGCGTTATCCCTGTTAATTTGCTTCGTGATTCTCTCCTCCGGATGCCTTTCGTCTCCCCCTCCCGATTTGGATGGGGATGGAATTAGTGATTCGGACGATCTGGATGACGACGGAGACGGGTGGGACGATGATGTCGAATTGAACTGCAGTACCGATCCACGCGATGGGGACAGCTTTCCCGAAGACGAAGACTGGGACCTTGTCTGCAGCATCCTGGATGATGACGACGATGGGGACGATTGGACTGATTCGGAGGAGGAGGAGTGTTTGACTGACCCAAAGTCCGCGACATCAATCCCCAGTGATCTGGATGCGGATGGGCAGTGCGACATCAATGATGAAGATGCAGATGGGGATGGCCTTCCCAACGATTGGGAAGAGGAGCGTGGTTTCGATCCAATGGATTCTGGAGATTACATGTCCTGCCATGGCGAGACTGTGTATTGCTTGAGGTCCTATGACGACTTCACATTCCCAGAGACCCACAATGCCTACTCCTCAGTTGAGGATGGTGTCCTTATTGGCATCAATCACTATACTGGACTGCAATCACAATGGGACGGGGGGATTAGGGCATTCATGGTCGACACCCATCACAGAACATACGAGAACACCACGCAAGATGATGTCAGATTTTGTCATGGGACCGGTCAATTCTTCCATCCATGTCAGTATGGCGAGGTCGACGCCTTCGATTGGGTGAGCCTGTTGAACTCTCTGATGAACAACAGCAGCGGGGATGTCGTAACTTTGCTAATCGAGAATACCGTGCCTGCATCCCATTTGGAGTATCTTTTCAATGAGACTGGCATGTCAGAGAGGATATACACCCACACTTTGGGCGACCCATGGCCCAGTATCGGGGATATGGTTCTGGATGGCACTGACCTAGTGGTCTTCTGGGAACAAGGGCAGGACGAATCTTACCCGTGGATACACGATTTTGGGGTTTTCAGTTGGACAACAGATTACGCTGAAGACAATCCTGAGGACATGACTTGTACTGTATACAGGGGAGATGGTTCCCAGCCAGTTTGGCATCTGAACAACTGGCTTTCCAATGCCTTTGGACTTCCCGACCCATTGAGGGCGGGAGAAGTGAATGACTATGACTTCCTGCTTAACAGATCGATTGAGTGTTGGGAGATAATGGACAACAGGCCGACTTTCGTCGCTGTGGACTACTGGGAGGACGGAGAAATCACGAATGTCACAATTACCCTGAACAAGATGGCGCACTGGTCTGATGAAGTTCCACCCCGCCCCTGAAGAGAGGGGTTTTCACGGGTCGACCCCAGCAACACCACATGAGTGGTGGGTCGGAAGGTTACCTACATCCGAAAGTCAGGGAGCTGGTCTCTGATCTGGGATGGGAGTTGTCTCCGATTCAAGAGGCATCCATTCCAGACCTGATGGATGGCCGTGACAGGGTTCTGGTAGCTCCTACTGGTAGCGGGAAAACTGAGGCAGCCATACTTCCGCTAGTCTCAAGGTGCCTCAATGAGGGCTGGGGTGGGCTTTCCATACTGTACATAACGCCCCTTAGGGCGCTGAACAGGGACATAGACAGGAGGCTTGCAACTATGCTGGAGCCATTGGGGCTAAGCGTCGGGCTACGACATGGGGACACTCCTCAGAGCGTTAGGACGAAGCAATCAAAGAACCCTCCGAACCTATTGGTCACAACTCCCGAAACTGCACAGATTATGCTTCTCGGGAGCAGGTTGAGGGGGCATCTGGCTGGAGTTAGGGCGGTTGTCCTGGATGAAGTCCACGATCTGGCAGCCTCCGAGAGGGGGGCGCAACTGCTAGTCGGGTTGGAGAGGATTAGGGCCTACTGCCCAAGTGACTTCCAAAGGGTGGGGCTATCGGCCACCGTTGGAAATCCGGAAGAGATGGCGAGGTGGGTGTCCGGGAGTGCTTCAGCGATTCATGGACCTGCCCCAAGGTCTACCGAGGTCATTGTCCATAGGGAGCCACCGAGTGTATCTGATGAGGCGGAGGCAGTCAGTTGGTCCAGTACACCGCATGCTGTAGCAGCGCACAGGCGGCTCGTGCTTTCATTACTAGAAGAGCATCCCGCACTGGTCTTCGTAAATTCTCGAAATGCTGCAGAGTCGGTCGCTCAGAGGCTTAGCAACATGAACGGCGAACTACGCCTTGGCGTTCACCATGGTAGCTTGGCCGCGGAGACACGTAGGGAGATGGAAGAGGCCCTTAGGAGTGGCTCGCTCCACGGGATTATTTGCACCAGTAGCCTTGAGCTTGGGATAGACATAGGGAGCATTCGGAGAGTACACCAGATACAAAGCCCCAGGGCAGTGGACAGGCTGCTCCAGAGGATGGGGAGGGCAGAGCATCACCTAGGTGGCTCTGGGAAGGGGGACCTTCTAGCTTGGGAAATTGATGAGATTGCCGAAGGGGCTGTAATTTCAAGGCGGGCCATGGCAGGAGAGTTGGAAGGTGTTGAGTGGAGGTATAACCCGGCGGTGGTAGCTGCAAATCAATTTCTACAGATGTCAATCGAGAGGGGGGTCGTTCCCCTCAGTCTTGCGACTGAGATTGTTTCCAGATGCTCAATTTTCAATGATTGGGACGAAGGGAGCACGATTTCTATTCTGAGGGTACTCAACGACCGATGGATGATTAGGCTTATCGAGGAGCCTGAGAATTCTGATGTCACTACATGGCCCGCAAGCCTGTGGAGAGAGCTGTCAAGGAGGACTGAGGGAGATGCTCCGGAAGAGAGGCCATCTTGGGAGGAGGAGGTCCCAGATAGCGATAAGGAGAAGTGGAGGAGGCAGTTCCTTGGTGCACTTCCGGAGTCCCTCTCGGGAGGGTGGTTTTCTCCTTCGGGGAGGCTCGGTAGAACTAGAGTTGAGCATATCTCGATGATTCCGGACGAGCTCTCTTACAGAGTGAGGGACGCAGTTGGCAGGGGTATCCTAGGAACGGTTGACGAGGCATTCGTCCTTTCCCTGGGTGGTGAAGACGAGGGCGATCTGGCGAGAACTAGGACTTTTGTGATGGCTGGAAGGACATGGCAGATAGTAGACGCCGACCCTGAACAAGAAGAGCTTCTTGTAATTCCTGTAAAGGACACTGGTGAGGTCCCTGTTTGGTCTGGGGAGCTGCCCCCTGTGCCAATCGAGGTGGCAACTGAAGTCGGACAGCTTAGGCGGAGTGCGGCTATTGCCATGGGGGCGATTGATGATGAGGATGGAACCTCCTCAATAGGCGATTATCCCCTTTCCGATGATGCCAGAGAGGCCTTTATGGGAAGCGTTGCAGAGCACCTTGATTCCTCGGGGGTTCTCCCCGACGACAGGACGCTGACTGTCTCAGAAAGGGACGGGGCTGTGATTCTGAACACCTGCCATGGATCGAGAGTTAACGAGACCCTGGCGCATTTTCTACAGGCGATGGGTTCGCTGAATGAGGGCAGGATGGGGAGGGCCGTTATTGATCCGTACAGAATTTCTCTCCAGGTTCCAGGAGTGAGTCCGAGCGATGTTATTGAGTGGCTTACAGGGACTCCGGCAGAGGCCCTTCCTTCGATAATGAGGATGACCATACCAAATGGTCGAGCTGTGAGGTGGAGGGTGGTTCAAGTCGCTAGGAGGATGGGGGTTCTGAAGAAGGGGGTAGACCCGAGGAAGGTGAACCTAGAGGGTTTGATGAGCCGTTACAGGGGAACGCCAGTGATTGAGGAAGCCTTGGACAAATTGTTCCATGAGAGAATGGACATCGATGCCACCCAAGACCTGCTAAGGGACTTGCAGAACGGGGAGAAATCCATTCACCACACCCCTGCGGGTAGGCTGGGAATATCCCCTAGGGCTGAGAGGGACCTCCTCCTCCCTGCGTGGAGTGATGCAGAGATCAGGGAACGCCTCGAGACCCGTCTGCTGAACGAAAGAACTGTTCTAATTTGCCTGAATTGCAAGGGCAAGACTAGGAGGAGGGTTGAGCGTATGAGTATCATCGAGCCGTGTTCGACTTGTGGCGGAACAATGCAGGCCTGCGCCCCCGAGAGGATGGAGTCGATGCTCGCTGATTGGGTCGCAAGTAGTGACCCGAAGATCAGCGGCAGGATGCAGAGGAACGCGGAGCTTCTCAGAACACATGGGCAGGACGCGGTTCTTTGCCTGATGGGGAGGGGGGTCGGCGAGGATACTGCGACTAGGCTGCTTCGAGGGCCTCCAGGAGACAGGGTCAGACTTCTTCGGGCGATACACAACGCAGAGTTGCAATATGCAAGGACGAGGCGGTTCTGGTCCTAGAAACCCCTATCCCCGGGATGCCCGCGCGTCAGCACATGCTCATCGGATTAACTGGGCGATACGCCTCGGGTAAATCCACCGTTGTTGATTGGTTCGTCTCCAAGGGCCTGGTCAGCGAATCCTGCTCGGATTCGATACGAGCTCACCTCAAAGAGAAGGGAATAGATGAGACCCGGGAGAATCTAATCGAGGGAGGTAATGAATTGCGTCGAATCGGTGGAGCTGGCGTACTCGCTGAAATGCTGCTCGAAAGATTGGAGGGAGAGGATGCTGTTATCGATTCGATACGAACCCCGGGTGAAGTCGAAGCACTGCGGGAACGTGAGGATTTCATTCTAATCGAGGTTCGTGCAGGGAGGGAGGCTCGGTGGCAGAGGGCAAAGTCACGCGCGAGGGTTGGAGATATTTCTGACAAAGAGACCTTCTTTGCCAATGAAGATGCGGAGGCGGTCGCCAAGGATGAGGCGGGTCAAGCACTGGATGCAACCGCTGCCCTAGCAGACCTGGTTCTAGTCAATGAGGGGGACATAGCGGGGCTTCACTCGGATCTTGAGGAGCTTCTTGAGATTCTATCTCAGACTTGACGAACTCGAACTCCGGCCTCTTTCATCATCGACATTGCAATATCGAAATCCTCATTCCACCTCTCTGGAATACTGAGATCGGCGGGGAAGACGACCTCCTCGATGCCTGCTTGGATCAGTGATCTGGTGCACCTGGAGCAGGGGGGCCACGTCACATATGCCATGCTTCCCTTGAGTGAAACTCCTATCCTAGCTGCATGCATGATTGCATTCTCCTCTGCATGGCAGATTAAGGGGTACTTCTGAGAACGGTCAGAGAGCCTGCTTGAGTCGTCCTCTATGCCCCTTGGGAAACCGTTGAAACCAGTCGACCTGATTTCCCTGTCCTCTCCGACGACCACGCATCCAACTTTGGTCGAGGGGTCCTTGCTCCATGTGGAGATGTGCTTGGCTAGCTCGATGAACCGATTGTCCCACTTGTCACTCATGGTTGTGCCCCCCCTGCCCCAGACGGAGGGTCGTTATTTCCGTTCGCCTCGGAGCGGTTCTCGTCATACCCCTCCCAGACCTCGGGATTGTTGTAGCAGTCTGGATCGTCCTCGTCCGCTTGTCCTCCCTTGTCATTGTCTATGCCATCACCGCAATTTCCCGAACTGATGCCGCTTTTTGCAAGAATCTGCTCGCCCGCGTCGGTAGTTAGTAGAGCGACTAGTACCCCTGACAAGAGTATCACCAATGCAAGCATTATGACCTTAGAGGCTGTATCACGAGACTCGACTACAACAGTAATCTCCGGCTTGTTCTCATCTCTGGGCTGCATGCGATACGCGTCGCACAGATAGTCATCATACTTGGGTTCTTAGTGGGCTGTGAGTACTTCCCATAGATCGAGGCCATCTCTCTCGACCACATAATTTAGCAGATCTCCGACAAGATACACGCTACCTATGACTAACAAATCTACACCTAGGTCCTTTGCCATTGATCCGGCAATCTCGAATGCCTTGTGGGGGTCCTTCTCCACCTTCGAAGGAACATAACCGATTCCATAATCCTCCATAACTTCGGATAGTTCCTCCACTGTTACT
>JAYZLP010000037.1:0-11835 GCA_036154155.1 Thermoplasmatota archaeon
TAATGACCAATATATCCAGAATTCCCATGATTGTCACCGAGGGTACCCCTTCTTGATGTATCCGTAAAGTAGGGTACGGATTATGATACCCGTATCATCATGGGATACCCTAGTAGATAGAATCGGAATAATTGCTAGGGAAACCATTCAAGACCAGCACCCTATGTTTGAATGGATGGCTGAGAATTACGAGTAAATATTCGCGATTCCGCCCATTTGTTTATTGTTCAATGACAGCCAGACGTTGTTATGGAAGAGAATGAAGGAGGAGCAAGGGACCGCTTCTATGGTTTTCTATTTCTAGCGACCTTAGTGATTATTTTACTGGCAATTCTACTTTTCATATACTCGCAAAGAGGCCTTGACGGTTTGGGAGACATGGCCTGTGGGCTTATTGTGATAGGGATTTTTCAGGGGGCAGCACTACTGTTCAATAAAGTCTTCAAAAAACAAGATAATTAATTTGAGAGTTGATACAATGGCGGATATTTTCGAAAACAAGCTCTTCTTACTGCTGATAGTTATTTTACAGCCAGTAGTCTTTGTTATTTCACTAGAATATCTCGGTTATTTCGGTGCTTTAGCAATTCCTTGGTCGATTCTGATTTTGTATCTCATATGGCTTTGGACTTCTGGTAAGATTCCCTTTGCAAGCGACGAAGAAGAGTAATCGCATCACATAGGGTAGGGAGAATGACGCTCTCAGTTTAAGGAATGGTTACGTATCTCTCGCACAAGAGCCTCAATCTCTCCTCCAAATCCTCAAGATCCACATCAGCATCAGCATTGATTAGGTCGGTATTGCGCCTAATCAGGTAGCTCCCAAGAAGAATCAACATCAAGAAACCAATGGATATTTGGAACAAATTTTCCCAATCATTGTTAGTAATAGAAATAATAGCATTAATGACAGAAATTGGAAATGTCACCAATCCAAAGATGAAAAGGAACATTGGCAAGGTCAGTATACGCTTGAGTGGGTGAGTTGGCCCCTGGAAAATAGGGTCCCCATTTTCATCCAAAGTGAAATTAGAATTACGGTACTCGTCAGAGCTTTTTGGAACGACAGGGCCGCCTTTTGTTTCCTCACCAGACTCTTTCGTAAAAATCTGATATCCAAAGAAATCAGAGGGGTGGTGCTTCCATCGAACTTTGTCCATCCACTTGTACCTGATGATTTCGTTATGGTGCTCATGGTTCGGGTCCCTGAGAGCCGCCCAGTAGTGGTCGTATACTTCCCTATCATAAATGGCCCCTTTCAGGCGGAAGTACTCTAGTTGTGCCTTCGGCACCAAAGGAGAGAGCCGTCCAGAATTCGATATTGAAATGAAAGCGAAATATGGGCCGAGTGCGAGCTGCACAAAGATACCGGTGAAAAAGAAAAGCGTCTTCAAATTCATCCCTACGGCGCCAGATTCACCCTCAGCTGGAAGCCCGATGTTCCACAATATCCAGCCAGCAAAGAAGAACAAGATACCGCACACAAAGAGAAATAGTCTGTAGACGGTCCCTGTGCTTGGCTTATCCTTCACCCGGATTGCCTCAATCAATTTATTCTCGAGCTTGCCATCTTGGTACCAACGGACCTTCCACCAAAAGGGAGCAAATTCTTCGGCATCCTCTGTCATCGCATCTCCCGACAATAGGCCCCTCTATGATACATGTGGCGTATTCCGTAGGGAAGATTATACCGGCGTAACAATGACTATTCGTCACCCTTGGCAGTCTGATACATGGGCGAGAGGAAGTGTGCATTCGAGGGTTGCAATGCCCTGGAGTTTAGGACATCTGGATATTGCCTCCGTCACAAGGGAGGTTTACCAGATGAGAAAAATCCTGTAATTACAAGTACACCTGAAAAATCCAGTCAAAAACCCATAACTGAGATTTGGTGGATACCGATCATTCCCTTGCTGACCTTTCCACTCTTCGCTTATGACACATGGTACATACAACATACTGATGGCTACGGTACTGATCTTTTCTTTCTTTATGATCTAGTTTACTACCTTAGTTTACCGTTTGTCATACTAATCCTGTTTTCACCATTTCTACTGCCTTTTTACGCGATCTATCTTGTCCGCATTAGACGGCAGCGAATAGAAAATGGGGAGTGGAATCTTTTCATTGCAATGTTCCATATTCTCTCTTTCACGGCCCCTCTATTGGTGCTTCTCGTGCTTTGGGTGTTGGCTAGCGCTTTGGGAGGGGCATAAGCAACGGTAGGCTTCGCCAGGCAACTCAGGCACAACAAGAAGCCCGCATCAACCACAACCAAGAAAAGAATACCAAAGTGGATACCAAAATCAAAGCCATGACCCAGTCAACCTCGGATGATTCGGCGTTTGAATTTTCAGACGTACTCGGAATACCGGGATTTTGCTCTTCCGGCGAATCCCCCTCGTGCACTCCCACACCTGTCAGTATGGGGGCCCCTCTATGACATATGCGTCATATGGGTACAGAAGTAGATGTATGTGTCATGTAGCGTATTTCATTAACTAGGTACATTACGTGATTACCATGAAGCCCATAGCTGAAATAGAGGAAAATCTGGCAAGTAAGGCTGAGCCGATCCTGGGCTTCAAGCCATCTTCCAAAATCAAAAGAGGGCCTATTGGAATACTAATCAGCATAATTTGCATAGCGATTGTGTATAGAGAATTGAGCCGTGCTGGCGTAATCTAGGATACTCTTATTCACATGCAAGGACGGCTTTCTATGGGAGGCATAATGGACAATACTTCATTCTGGCTCCTTGTAGCTATTATGCATCCATTTCTATATTTCATTTCACTGGAGTATTTCGGTGAAATGGCCGCCGTAGTCATTACTTCGTCGATTCCGATATTATTCCTCGTCTGGATTGGGGCATCTGGAAAGAATCCCTTTGCAAGCGATGAAGAGGAATAGCAAATCTGCCCCATAGGCGATTAATGGATGGAAATGCCTATTCGTGAACATCATCAGCCGTTATTGTGGGCGAAAGGAAGTGTGCATTCGAGGGTTGTAATGCCCTGGAGTTTAGGACATCTGGATATTGCCTCCGTCACAAGGGGGGTTTGCCAGATGAAAAAATTGCTTATTCAGGAACGCCCGATCAAGATGGTCAAGAAATCATACCAGATCCTTTGTTGATTCCCAAGATTGCTTTGGCATATGTGCCAATTGTGGTTTTTTTGTTATTTGTGACATCAACTTCCGACGATGCATTCGCCGGATACTATCTCTTCATCAATAGTGGCATGTGTCTACTTCTGCTACTGCCGCTATACGCAGTCTATCTTGTCCGCCTATCTTGGAGACGATTCAAAGAGGGGACGCTTACCTTATTTGTTGCAATATTCCATATTCTCTCGTTCATTGTACCATTATCGTGGTTATTTGCTGTAATGGGATTTGGCGGCTCTCCGGCCTGAGAGGCACCTATGTTTCGGCTGACCATGAAGCCCATGACTTGGGCGTCTCCCTCACGTGGAATGCCCTCAGCCTCAGTGAATTGCCGTACGATGTAGAGATGTGGTCATTGACCTGCTCGAACGCCCACCTTGCAAGGTTCTCCGCTGTGGGGATGAACGGCACAATGACCGTCCTGTGCCCGTCATGCATGTGGGATAGTGCCTGAATGGCCTCCTCATCGCCCTCGTAAACGATGAACGCATGGTCCACCACATCGTGGATGTGCTCTTTGAGAATGCCAGATATGTCGGAGAAATCCATCAGCATACCCTCATCTGACGATCCTGGCTCTGTTACCACGTCCCCCTCGAGCTCCACTTCCCACCTGTACCTGTGCCCGTGCATGTTCCTGCACTTGCTCTTGTGGTTGGGGACCCTGTGTCCTGTATCCGTCTCTATCCATCTCCTAATCCTGGTCGTCATTTCTTACCCTCCTCGAATTCTAGGCATATCGAGTTGATGCAGTATCGCGGCCCCCGGCTCTCGTGGAATAGATGGCCAAGGTGGGAGTCACAGCCACTGCACCTGACCTCAATCCTCCTCATGCCGTGCGTCAGGTCTGTTAGTTGATTGATGCCTGCACCCTCTGCCTCCTCTGAGAAGGCTGGCCACCCGCACCCCGAGTCGAATTTGGATTCCGACTCGAAGAGCCTCAAGCCACAATCAGCGCAATTGTAGGACCCTACCTCGTAATGCTTGTCATACTCCCCGGTAAATGGCCTCTCTGTACCGTTTCTCTTCATGACATGGTGCCTCAATTCGGCCTTCAGAGCCCAATCAAGGACGTTGCTCCAGTCGTCTACGTACTCAACAGGGTCCTTCCTGCCGATTGCATGGAATGCGAGAATCCTCTCAACATCAGCACCGCTAGTGCCTGACGACCTGCCTTCCGAGTCTGGGTTGTATGATGTATTCGTGTTGGCAAACACAGTGTCGAAGTCCAGGCCAAGTTTGTTGCACGATTGGATCGAGTCCCTCAGTATTCCCTCCTTGTCCGACTCTATGTATGGAAGCTGCAACGAGACCCTATCGGAGTCCCAGTTGCCCAATGCGAAAGCACTCGAGACCGCCTCGTAGAATTCAGGCCTGCAATCGGGGTATATCGCGTGGTCTCCAGAGTGAACACCGAGTGCGATTTCGACTTCTGTGCCCTCCTTGGCTGCCAGGCTTAGGGCGTAGCCGTATAGTACGGATGTGAAAATTGCGTTTCTATTAGGCACCACGGTATCCTTCATCTGCTCCTCCTCGTAGTGCCCCTCGGGAATCTCATAGCCGCTAGTGGTAAGTGCGGAATGGAAAATCCCCATGGCAGAACGTAGGTCGACCACCTCATGCTCAACGGTTATTCCCATTCCCGCGAGGTAATCGATGTTCGCTTTGGCCCTCTCAATCTCAATCACATGCTTCTGCCCATAATCGAATGAGATGCAATTTACCGAGTATCCTCTCGACAATAGGTGAAGTAGCAGACCCGTGCTGTCCATTCCACCAGAGAATGACATTACCGCTTTCATCAGAGAACCCCCATCCATTTGTGAGTTTGTAGGCTCAGTCTCCATCCGGGCTCCTCCTTCACTAGACTCTCAACAGCCCTGAAATTTATGCCGTTTTGCTCTATTGTATCTGTCTCGATATAGCATGGCTGAAGGTAGTGATGGTTGAAACCGCCCCTCAGGTCCTCGTACATTTCTAGATCCTGCCCGCAGTAAACCACCTTCAGCTCGTCACCGGTCCTCTGCTTGATTGAGACGTTCGGGTAAAGCTGGTCCTTGGGACTGACGCAAATCCAGTCGATTATTGGATCGACCTCAATAGTGCCGTTTGTCTCAATGGATAATGAGATTCCGTGTTCCTTCAGCTCCCTTCCGATTGTTCCCAGGTCCTGCATCGCAGGTTCGCCGCCTGTGAATATCACCCTATCACAATCATAGGAAAGAACCTCTTCTATGATGTCCCCCATGCCCATTTCATCGTATTTGAGAAAGTCAGTATCGCACCATTCGCACCTTAGATTACAATTCCCGAATCTTATGAAAACGTGAGGTATTCCAACGTGGAAACCCTCTCCTTGGGTGGAGTGGAAAATCTCTACGATTGGGTATGTAATCACGTTATCACCCTTGTATTGGAGGGCTCCTAATCAACTGCAGCAATTCAGTTCTGGCTTCTGGCTTCTCGAAGAATACCCCTCTCATCGCACTGGTGGTCATGACCGCGTTTTGCTTCCTCACGCCCCTGCACCGCATGCAACCATGCTGCGCCTCCAGTATTACAGCACAACCAAGCGGACTCAGATGCTGCTCGATGTCATCAGCAATCGACTTCGTGATCCTCTCTTGGTTCTGCAGCCTCTTGGCGTGAGCGTCCATCAATCTGGCTAGCTTGCTAATGCCGACAATCCTGTCTATTGGTATGTATGCGATGTGCCCCCTCCCGCTAAACGGCTGTAGATGATGCTCGCATGTGCTGTGGAACTCCATGTCCCTAAGGAGTACTATGCCATCATATCCCTCGGCATTGAATGTGGAGTCAAGAATTTCCCTTGAATCCATTCCATAGCCAGAAAATATCTCATCGAACGATTTCACCACCCTCATTGGGGTCTCCGAAAGACCCTCCCTCAGTTCGCCCTGGCAGTTCTCGATATATCGAACAAGAGTATCGACCGCGCTAATCGCCTCTTCCCTTCCTGCCATTATTCAGCACCTCTTCCCCTTCTCGCATCGATTTCGTCTAACTGATCGAGCATTTTCCTGCATGCGGTTCTGATTGCGTCCGCAACACTCACGAATTTCTTGTGGTCTCCGACATGCTGTTTCAGGTCATCGAGAATCTCACTCGGCATGTCAAGGCTTACTTTGGGCATGAGATTGGCCCATTGGTGCCATTCATAAGTATTACTAGAGTAATATTTGAGTAATACTATCTGTGCCCTTCAATCATTTGATCTAGATTGGGGTGCTTCAATTGGACGTTCTCAGCCCTGGTAACTAGGGAAGCCATCTGCTGGTTAACTTCTGCATCCCCAACGCCATTAGATATCATGCTCGAAAGAACATTGAGACCGCCTTGAATTACGCCTGCCTCAAGGAACGCATCATTGGTGATTTCACCAGAATCCCTTAGCAGCGAGAGTGTGTCCGAGAGAAAACTAACCTCATCAGAAACCTGCGCTGCGCTGGGTACTCCGCCGCCTGTCAGCATCTGTATTGATGATATCACGACCCGGCGACCGACATTCCCCTTTTGATGATTGTCAATCGCCCTCCACGAGCTCGACTAGAACCCCGCCTGTGGAAGAGGGATGTATGAATGCAATTCGATGTCCACCAGAACCCTCGACGGGCTCTTGATTGATCATTTTGACCCCGTTACTGAGGAGGCTGGAAATCGTATCATCGATGTCTTTCACTGAAACAGCTACCTGTTGAACACCAGCCCCGCGTTTGTGAATAAATTTCCCTACTGGGGTTTGCTCCCCGAGTGGTTCTAGGAGTTCAATCCTGCAATCATTGTCGCCTTCCATGTAGCGAATTTTAACCCCTTGGCTCTCAACGGTATCGTCGCCCGAAATCTCGAATCCGAGCATGACCCAGAATTCCGAGGACTCCTCGATTGATTGTGTCGCTATGCCGATGTGATCTATCCTAGTCATTTCAAACACCACTCGGTGAGGTCCACGTTCCAAATACTTCCCTCATCACTCCATTCACCTCGCCCACTGTGGCCTCAAACTTGAGTGCGGAAATCAGTGGATCCATGATATTCCCATCACCTTTGCACGATTCCCTCAGCAAGTCAAGGGCCTCGGATACCTTATCCTCGTCCCTCTCAGACTTCAGTATCCTTAGTGACTCAATCTGCTTGGTAACTTCATCTGGGTTCAGTAACTGGCCCTCGAAAACAGAGTCATTTTCTGAAATATTCCTATTCACACCGATCAGCTCTATGCTTCCATCCTCAATGCCTTTCAGATATCTCCATGCGCTTTCATGGATTACACTCTGCTGGTAGCCGGACTTGATGCACTCCAGGGAGCCACCCATCCTGTCTATTTCCATGACTAGGGCCTTTGCATCATCATATATTTTCGAGGTCATTTCTTCAACTAGATATGAGCCACCCAGTGGATCCGGGTGTTCGGTTATCCCAGTCTCGCTGGCAATTAGCTGCTGTGTCCTTAGGGCAATAGTTACCGCTTCATCAGTTGGAAGCCCGATGGCCTCATCGTAACTGTTCGTATGGAGCGACTGTGTGCCGCCAAGTACGGCTGATAGAGCTTGATATGAAACCCTCATGATGTTGTTCATGGGCTGCTGTGCTGTTAGTGTGGCCCCAGCCGTTTGCGTGTGGAATCTTAGTTGACTGGATTTTTTCTTGTTGGGGGAGAACCGCTCTTGAATGAGGTCATGCCACAATTTTCTTGCGGCCCTAAACTTTGACACCTCTTCCAGAAGGTTGTTGTGGCAGGCGAAGAAGAATGACATTCTCGGTGCAAAATCGTCAATGTTCATGCCGGACGATGTTGCGTATCTTGCGTATTCGAGCGCATTAGATAGGGTGATTGCAACCTCTTCTACCGCAGTACAACCAGCCTCTCTCATATGGTAACCACTTACTGAGATGGTATTCCACCCTGGTGTGTTCTCACTACACCACTCCATCAAATCAGTAGTTAGCCTAAGAGACTCATCGGGCGGATAGATGTATAGTCCGCGGGCAATATATTCCTTGAGGATATCATTCTGCACGGTGCCCCTTAGATCCATCCTATCGACACCCATTTCGTCGGCTACAGCCACATATAGGGCCAGAAGGGTAGTCGCTGGCGCATTGATTGTCATTGATGTGGAAACCGCGGAAAGGTCGATGCCCTCCAGTAGTGCCCTCATATCCCTGATTGAGTCTATGGTTACGCCCACCTTGCCCACCTCTCCTTCTGATAGTGGGTCATCAGAATCGAGCCCCAATTGTGTGGGGAGGTCAAATGCAACCGATAGTCCCGTTTGCCCTTCACTGAGTAGCATCCTGAATCTCTCATTTGTTAGTTTGGCTGTAGAGAACCCGGCATACTGTCTCATTGTCCACAGCCTATCGGAGTACATATTCTCGTGGATCCCCCTCGTATAGGGGGGCTCACCGGCACTATCTCTCGTATCATCAGCCGCCATATTCAATATCGCGAGTCAGGTGGATGAAATGAATGATGTGATTGAACTACCTTCTAATGGTGTAATTATCAACAATCTTGGACATGGCATCTAGCTGCTCCCCATCCAGTATCCCTTCATCGAATTTTTCTGATAGGAACTCTTTCGCATCAGCGACTGTCTGCCTTTCGCCCTTAGCCCAGACAGAGCCTAGGATGCTTGAACGGTGCTCTTCTGCTACATTGATGTCCACAAGTAGCCTCCTTACCTCGTATTTGTACTCCATATGCCTACTTCTATCGAGCCTCTTCTTCCTCTCTGCTGGCTGGAATGAAGGCTTCACCCTCCTCCTCTTCCTGACTTGAACCGGTGCCGGTGTACTTTCGACCTCGGGGGCCTTTTCTTTCTGCACGGACTTCACTGAGGCTCTAGCCTTGCTCTTGTCTATGATGTCCCGTGCCCTCTTGCTAGTTTGACTACCTTCATCATCTGCTTCCTCAACCTCATTTTCAGAGGGTCGCAGACCTATGCCCTTTCTTGGCTCCCTAAGCAGCTGTTCTTCGATAATTGACTCTTGAATCGCCGTCTTCGCAGTTTCCTGATCGTCGTCATGAGCTGCTTCTGGAGTTGCCACTTCATCCTCTTTTACTGTAGGAGGAACAGGTACCTTGGATGGTGTCGGTGCCGACTTTGGTGTAATAGGAGCAGGGGCCTTTGCGGGGCCAGGCTTCTCCTTTACCGGAGCCTTTGCTGGAGGGGACCCTGACTTACTGAAAACGTCTCGAGGCTTGGTCCTCGGCTTCCTACGTCTCTGCACTACAGCATTCTCCTGTCGCTTGGTCTCAGGTGTCTCTGATAAGGCTTCTCGGCCTAATTCCACGAAATCGGTGAGGAGTCGGTCCTTAACATTGGATTAATGGCGCTATCTTCGAGGTTTGTGACCCTCCCCATCTCAATTTCCCTCCTCCCTAATTCAGCGATCATTGTGCCATTATCTATGCAGTATTGCTTCTCTGGCCAATGTGCAGTTGCGCCTCTCTCTTCACACATAATTTCAGCCATCTCTCTTAGCCTACCGTTGCATGCTACACCGCCTCCTAGCAACAGCTCAGTCTTTCCCGTATGCGCGAGCGCCCTCTCTGAAACCTCGATACAACTAGCGAAGGAGTGCTCTTGCAGGCTCCATGATGAAGCTCCTAAGCCTTCTCTTTCAGAAAGTGATACTGCAGCTGTAAGAATTCCAGAAAATGCTAGGTCCATCCCATGAACGGCATATGGAAGTTCCAATTCTGATGCGGTCGATGCTCCCTCACTGAGCCATTCAGAAGCCATCCTCTCAATCACAGGCCCACCTGGGAATGGAATATCATGAGTTCGGGCGAACTTGTCTAGCATATTCCCTATACCAATATCCAATGTTTCTCCTAACACTCTATACCTCGAGCCAGCCCTAGCAATCACTTGCGTATTTCCCCCGCTAGCGTAGAGTAAAACCGGATCTTCGCAACCAGTTTGGTTCCTCCCAACCTCAATGTGGGCCACACAGTGATTTACCCCAATTAGTGGCACATCCCATGTTTTCGAAAGCGTCCTAGCGAGAGAAGCGCCGACTCTGAGGCAAGGGCCAAGTCCAGGGCCTTGGCTGAATGAGATTGCCTTTACATTCGAGGGGGCGAATCCCTCCCTACCCATTACCCTAGATACTAGTTCAGAAGCAACCAATGAATGGTGATCTGCAGCTTCTCTAGGGTGTATTCCCCCGTGTTCAGGTTTGAAAACCGATGATTCTGACGGAATTAACTCGCCACTCTCACTAACCATCCCTATCGATAGGGTGTGGGCAGTACTCTCCACACCCACAATGACGCCTTCCATGGTACTGCATGGAGGGAGGGCTTTCAAGTGTCGCGGCTATCGGAGCACGTGCGAACCATCATTGTCAATGCCGGTGAGATAGCACATATGTCTCACGGCGATACGAATATGCCACTATTGGGCCATGAAATGGGGGATAAGTCTGCGAATGTGCATGAACCAGGACTCGGCATCCTGATTGAATCGGGGAATATATGCAGAATTGATGACTCAAGGGAAATTTCCGATGAATTTGTACCATCTTGGAAGGAAGGAAGCGGAATTTCTGACGGAACTAGGATTATTGATGTTGCAGGTAAGGCCATTGTTCCGGGTTTTGTTGATTCGCATTCACACTTACTGTGGGGAGGAGATAGGAGCAACGAGATCGCATTAAGGCAGAGTGGTATGACATACTCAGAGATTTCGGGTTCAGGAGGGGGCATTGGAAAAACTGTAAGGGAAACTAGGAAATTGTCCCTCGATGAGCTCATCTCAATCGGGAAAGATAGGGTATCTAGAGCAATTAGCCATGGAACTACCACAATGGAAGTCAAGAGCGGGTATGGGTTAAGTGTGGATTCAGAACTTAAACTACTGGAGGCAGCTGGCAGGATTGCCGATATATCTCCAATTGACGTTCATCCAACATGGCTGGGTGCACACGATGTCCCAAAGGGGATGAACAAGGATGATTATGTCGAGGAGTTGATTTCAGAGCAATTGCCGAAGGTAGCGAGTCAGGGGATCTCCAAATGGGCAGATGTATTCTGTGAGCCCGGTTGGTTCGATTTAGTCGAAACAGAGGACATCATCAAGGCAGCGAATGAATATGGATTACAATCCAGACTACATGTAGACGAATTTGTTGATTCTGACGGACTTTCTCTGGCCGCTGATCTTGGCTCTGTTAGTGCGGACCACGTAGCCCATTCAAATCATGAGGCGAGGAACCTAGCAAGCAAATCCGGCACTATGCAGACATTCCTCCCTGGAACCCCCTATGTTATGGGTACGAAGGAATATCCACCAATTGCGGACTGCATCGAGAACAGATGGGCATTCTCACTTGCATCCGACTTCAATCCCAATTGCAATTCGCTATCGATTCCATTTGTTGGGTCATTGGCCGCACATAGATGCGGCATCGATCCAATTAGTGCATTGTCTGCAGTAACTAGGAACCCATCGACTACACTGGGGTATGGAGGCTCGAATCCTGTTGGAACCCTTTCTAACGGCTCACATGCCAATCTAAACATCCTGATATCTGAGACTGTAGATTTGTGGTGCCAGACGCCCGGCATGAATCCGATCTCTGCCACTGTCGTCAGAGGTATATTGTAATATTGTTAAAATAGATACAATACTA
>JAYZLP010000038.1:0-4095 GCA_036154155.1 Thermoplasmatota archaeon
AAACAGCCGCAAGTGCAGAGGACAAATCCTCCTCTCCAATACTGGCCAGCGGCAGCTGCTCCTTTCTGGAGAACATCCGGGTGTAGTAGTTGTCCGACATGTGGATGTTAGGCTCACTCGCGAACTCAATCATTGAGGGAGCATCGGTGTATCCAGAGTAGTATGCGTAGTTGAAGTTGGAAGCGCATCTTCTCATGGGGTCCCTCAGACACGTTACTAGTACAACACGGGAATCACTCGCTAGAACCGAGAAATCGGGTGCCCCGTGCTCCGTGGCCACGAAGGTCACACCCATGCTCTCGCACTGGTCAATGAAACCCCTCAACCCCCCCTCGTCATACTCCCAGAGGGGGAGCAGTTCGTCTGAATCGCTCTTTGGGTTACCGTTTCCATGGGAGGGGTACGGGACCTCTCCGTTCCCAAGGGCCATGTTGACTATCAGCGTCCCTGCAGACTTGTGCAAGTGGTGGAACCATACCAGGCGATACCCGTCAGAAGCCGCTTCCATGGGATTTCACCGCCGGCCGTACTTTTCATACAGGCGGTCGACGCCGCAAAGCCGCTGAGTGGCCAGTTTTGTCAGGGGGAACGTTGAGTGAGTGAAGTTGATGCCTTCATTATCGGGGTACCGAAAGCCGGCACTACCTGGCTCGCCAATGTATTGTCACAGAACCCAGCCGTCATTCTCTCGGACCCCAAGGAGCCAAACATAGTCGCCTCCCACCAAGGGACTTTTGGCAGGGACCAAAGGGACCCAGATTGGTCTAGGTATGACGATTGCTTCTCAGGAGACGGCTTGAGGGTCGACGCCTCAATACACACATTCGCCTGCCCATTGGCCCCGTCCAGACTCTCATCCAGAGTCCCCGATGTTCCAATGATTCTGTGTCTCAGGGAGCCCGTATCTAGGGCGTTCAGTCATTGGAAGATGATCATCGATACTGAGGAGGACGCTAGGAACGGGGCCGATTGGTCGGATTTCGCAGTCGCATGGGAGGACGACAGGCTCAGTGGCGACTCTCACTACGGAAGAGCCATGCAGGGCTGGCTAGAACACTTCCCCCTCAATCAGTTCCTGATCATCGATAGCCAGAGGATGAGGAACGACCCGGAGGGGGTCCTTGGTGAAGTAGGCGGGTTCCTGGGCCTCCCCAACTTCGAATACGACTTCGATCCATCAAGACACGCCAACAGCGCAACGGATCGAAGGCCGATCACCAACGTCGGCCGAGCAATCAGGTCCTTGTTCTCCCTGATACCGGCATTCATCAAGAAACCAATAGTCTCCAGGCTCCAAGCCCGCGACATAAACATCTACGCCGCCCCCGTGATCAGCAGGAGGGCCGAGAAGGCTGCAGCGGGACCTGAGCACTACTCGATTTGCGCTGACTCGCTACGCTCTGACCTCAAGGACTTCGAGTCCCTAACCGGCTTCGATACCAGCCGCTGGACAGAAGCGATTGATTCTAACCGCCGGATATCTTCCTGATTGTGGCTTTGGCCAGAGCACGAGTCCATAGGGAGAGGGACTCCGTTCTTGTCAGCGGAGCGACCCCTCCTTCCTGTTCGGTCCGCATGCCACGGCGAGCCCTTCCCAGAGTGCCGTCCTTGATGCTGGAGAAGGATATCGAGGCAGCAGCGACCTCGAGATACTTAGATGGGTCGCACCTGTAAAGGAGCTGCTCACTATCGAAGGCGACCCGTGGAACTCCTCCCCTGTCAGGATGGTGGACGACGCATTCCGACGACCAGTCGATCCTGTGCCCGCTGTTGATTACCCTCCATGCCAGGTCTGTGTCCTCCCTGTGGATGTAGTACCTCTCGTCAAAGCCCCCGACCTCCTCGAGAACTTCGCGCCTGTATGCCATGTTAGCGGTCTTGAAGCGATTCCAACGGTCCCTCGGATTGGGATTCATGTCCCCTAGGTTTCCCCTTTCATCGATGGTAGTAACGCTCCCCTCGATCCCATGCACATCAGCGTCTTCGAAATGCCTCTGAATTGAAGAAATCCAGTCCTCCGAAGGAACGCAGTCATCGTCGGTGAACGCCACTACTGGCGCCGACCCCCTCCTCCAGCCAATGTTTCTGGAGTAGGCAGGACCCCTGTCCTCCACGGAGTCATCGACCACCTCAATGGATGCTGGTGCAACGGTCTGCTTCTCCAATGCCTCGAGGCAACGGGCCAATGCCTCCGGCCTCTTGAACGTGGGAATCACGACATCCACGCCAATCGGCACGGCACTTCGATAGGGCGCCGCGTAATTAGGTAAGCGGCCACGCCAAGACTTGTCGTGGACTGTATTCAAGAACAACCTGCTCTTCCAAGATGCATGGTCGACCTCGCCTCACCGGTTCTCGGAGGTTTCCAAGACACCCTCGAGGCCGCCTTCGGGCCTAGCTGGGGCTGGGTCGCTGGGCACGCCATAGTCCTCTCAATCGCATTACTGCTCGTTATGATGATCAGGAACAGGGACCACATAATGTCCGAGTCGGGATTCGGAAAGTCGCACATGGCCGATGCCGTGGTCGTACTAGCTCTTGTGGGGGTGCAATACGTAATCTACACTGACTCCATGGACTTCCCCGCCAGCACCTCTTTCGTGCTCGGGATAATCGGCGCCCTCTCCCTCAGGTGGATGGTCCTAGTCCTGGAATGAGACTAATCCTCATAGCGGCCTCTGCGCAATCTCCTCAAGAGAGCCAAGGCGACGAACACAACCAGCAAGGCCCCGGCCCCGCCTGCAACAACCTCTTTGTTTCCCTGCAGAAAATCGGAGACGGATTCATTTCCGCTCAGGCCTAATGATTCTAGCCCAAGCCCCTTCGGCTCGACTTCTATCAGGAGGGAGCCAGAATCCGGGCATGCAGAAGGGTTAGCCGAAGCTGACTCGATAACGAAGACACACCCCTTCCAAACGCTGTCTAGGTTCGAGGGGGTTAGGATTTGGAATGAACAACTCTTGGTTGCACTGCCGCCGTCCGTGCTAACGTCGCAACTGGGACTCTGGTCATCGAAGCCCGACGGCCAAGAACTGGAGCTGGAGCCCTCCTCGACCATCACTGCTCGATAAGAGACGTCCACGTCCGTGTTACCTTGGCAGGAAATAGAGGCCGAGAACGAAACAATCCCGCCTGCTTCGAACGACCCCCCTCCTTGGCCAATGCTGTGAGTACATCCTGAATACTCAGCAACAACAATCGTCACTTCCGCATACTCTGGGGAAGTGATGAAGCCGACCTGAACCCCATTCGCCTCCACCACCTGAGCAGAGATGTTGGCTTGGTAGGAGCCTGGGACATGATTCTCGTCGCCCCTGAAAACGATCTGAATATCGACCTCTGAACCTGATCCTATAGTGACCGATGCAGGCCCGGCAGCAGCGAAATTCCCACTTTCGATGGTAACATCCACCTTCTCCTGATGAACAGTCGGATTCTCGAGAACACAGTAAACGACCACGGTCCTTGTTGCCCCGGGATAAACCTCCATGTCCTCAGTAGGGTCATCGCATGAGATATTCACATCCGGGAAAAGATTGGTCTGAGCCGAAGTGCTCGGGGCGAACGCGCCAAAGGGGCCGGCCAAGACAATCAGAACCACCACGATTGAGGCTCTCCCCATACCTGCAAGCCCCGGCAACAAACGGATAGACATTGTCTTCAAATCCCCATTTTATCATTGATATTCCACTCAAAGCATTCATGGCGACCCCTAGGGTCGCCCGAGACCATGAGCGACGGTGCCGGCAAGCCTCCTGTGGTCATCGTCCCCGAGCAAACGAGCGTAACCAGTGGGACCGACGTCCAGGAGAAGCTCATCAGCGCATCCCAGGTTTTCTCGAACCTGCTCAAGCCCACATATGGCCCCAGGGGCCTCGACAAGATGCTCTACAAGACCGACGGAAACACCGCGATCACAAACGACGGAGCCAAGATAGTCTCAGAGCTCCTAGTCAAGCACCCGGCCGCCAAGATGCTCGTCTCAATGTGCGAGTCACAGGAGGAGGCCTGTGGGGACGGCGTCACCACGACAATGCTACTATGCGGCTCCTTGCTGCAGGAGGCAAGCACGCTTCTGAGGAAGGGGCTACACCC
>JAYZLP010000039.1:0-9945 GCA_036154155.1 Thermoplasmatota archaeon
GAAGGCCATCGCTGAATTCTTCGACGATGAAGAAGTTACCATAGAGGACATTAGGGGTGTAAAGTGGGCAGTGCTAAACCGTCGGGATTAAACACATGTCTCTGGTCGAAAAACCGCTGGACCCATAGTGTAGCCTGGATATCACATGAGCTTGCGGAGCTTGTAACCCGTGTTCGAATCGCGGTGGGTCCGCCACCATCCTAATCCACGAGGTGCCGCCATGACGTTCATCAAGACCTACCCCCACGCACGCCCATGGCTTACGTCTCGACCAGAAGGATCGACTTTCCAATGGTCGATTTGGCCAAGATAGTCTACTATCCCAGATTCTGGGACCTCGCTCACAGGTTCTACGAGGAGTCGTGGGAGCACTCATGCGGCCTGCATTACAACGAAATCCTGAGCGAGCATCGAATAGCCTTCCCTCTGGTCCATAGTGAGGCAGAGTTCCTTCACCCTCTCGCATACGGAGATACAGTACAATGCACCATCACCACAACAAGGATAGGTAAAACGTCCATAGAATGGAAATACGAGTTTAGGAATCAAGAGGGCACTCTTTGCTGGTCAGCAAAGCAAGTCACAGTCTGCACCAGCATGGACGAGGTCAAGTCGAAGATACCAGTGCCGGACTGGATGAGATCTGGCTTGGAAGAGAGGATGGCTCCCGAGTAGTCACTCCCTGGGCCACTTCTTCTCCAGGGCTTTGAGCAACGAGTCGTCCAACTTGGCATCCCAGTAGTTGGCATCCCTCCATACCGCGTATCTGCCCCTGATTCCCCGCATGTCCGCGCCATCTAGCCTAGCTCCCTGCATGTTCGAGAGACCGAGCCTCGCTTTGATCAGACGAGCCCCTCGCATGTCCGCACCGTCCAACGCTGCCTTCATGAGATTCGCGCCCTTCAAAGACGCCTCCCTAAGGTCCGCTCCTGAAAGATCCGCACCCTCTAGGTCCGCCCCATCCAGGATGGCCCTCCTCATGTTCGCACCAGAAAGCGCGGCTCCTCGCAAATCAGCACCTATGTGCGAGGTGAACGACCAGTCCTTTGGAGAATCTTCCATTCTATTCCTCACATAGACAGGTCTTCGAGATGATCTAGCCCGGCGTCGGTTAGAACGACGAACCGGTTTTTCTCCTGGCTCCCCGACGGGTAAGTCAACAAATCTCCCTCAATCATTCTGTTGATGTATAGTGAAAGATTCCATTTCTCTACCTCGTCCTCGGTCCATTCTCCAGTTTGTGAGATGAGCCTCCTTATTTCTCTGGGGGGAGTGTCTCTCTCCCTCTCCACATTCCTGAGATAGTGAATAGAGGCGAGAATAACGTCTGACGTCTTGTCGACACCGCAGGAGGTCAACAGCTGCTTGAATGACGACCCCCTCTCAGGAATCCCAGCCATTCTCGCTCTCTCGGTCGCCTCCTCTATCGCTGCGTCTCTTGAACGACGAATTTTCGAGAGTGCGGACTGCCAGGTGTCCGTCTTCAGTATCTTGCCGAAGCTTTCCGAGACTTCCGCCTCTTCACCAGTCAAGTCAATCTCCTCAGATCCAACTTTGATGTATATCCTGCCCATGACACCAGCATCCTCCTCACTCATGCACCGGCGCACAGAGTAACCAATTATCAAGTTATTATTTCTGAACATTCTTTAACAAAGTTGGAAAACTCGTCATTGAAACCCGGGCTACCATTAAATTGCCCGAAGCAGAGGCACGGGCAATGGCGGAAGACTCCAGCGCCGGATACCCATTGGTCCTTCATGCCAATGCCGACCCCTCCAAACTAGGTGGAACGGCAATTTGCGGCTTTTCGACAGTTGGCTCAGTCGGAGTCATAGCGGCCACGCATCTGATCAAATCCCTCGAATTGTCGCCCATGGGGACCGTGATGCACCCAAAGTTTCCTGCTATCGCACTAATTCACGATTCAGTTCCGAAGCACCCGGTCAGAGTTTACCAGGGCGATGGGATAGGGGTTTTCACCGCCGAGATTCAATTCCCCCCGGAGAACGATGCTTACTTCGGAGAAACGGTATTGGAGTGGTTCACCAAAGGGGGGTTCGATAGACTGATCGTTGTTGACGGGGTTGTCAGCAATGATTTGGGAATCAAGGAGGAAAGTGACCTATGGGGGGTCTCTTCCACTTCCTCTGGTAGGGACAGGCTGAATGACGCCGGCGTTCAGCAGATTCAACATGGGATAGTTTCCGGAATTTCGGGTTACCTGATAGCAGAGGGAGAGAGGAGGGGCTTGGATGTAACGGCCCTTCTGGCAGAGTGCAACCCAATGTATCCCGATGCCCGTGCGGCATTGATGGCCATCGACGGACTAAGTGAGATATTGGACATGGAGATCCCAGTCCAAGAGCTCCTGGAGGACGCTCGTAGCATAGAGGAGAGGGTTCGTGAGGCCTTCGAAAGAGCTCAATCTACTGCTTTACCTGCTCCTGGTCCCGATGACGAGGACGACGTCCCGATGATTCACTAGTAGAACGGGTTTGTTCCCGCGGCGTGATCAGTCGCATCAATCACCTCTGCGATTGAAGGAACGTGATCCTTGATCATGCTCTCCACGCCCTGCTTCAGGGTAACGTCCGCCATTCCGCAACCCTGGCATCCTCCTCCGAACACAATTACCGCCTTTCCATCCTCTACCCCCATCAACTCGACATGTCCTCCATGTGAGGCGACGGCTGGGTTGACTTCTGACTCAATTATCTCTGCAACGGCCTTGGAAATTTCGTCCATCCACAGTGGGTTTGGGTTGTCGAAACTGAACCCCCCTCCCATCAGGGTCTCTTGGTAGTCGAGGGTGGTGCCTTCCAGATACTTAGCACTCCTGGGGTCGACGAATACTACCATCCCGTCAACATCTATCTCCATGTCGCCCTCCTTCGCATCCTTCTTCTCGATAAACTGTAAATCGTATTGGAACCCTTCCTTGCTCCTTCCAGTGATTTCGACTCTGAGGCAGACCTCGTTGATCTCCTCAGTAGCTTCAGCGAAATGGTCTAGCATTTCCTTGGCCTTGGGGCTGAAACTCAACATCGCTCTCGACTCCCGTACCATCCCGTCATTCTTCAAGGCTTGCTCAGGTATCACTATCGTCATCCCTCCTCTCCTAGGTGTGTGGCGGGACGCGAAGTAACAGACAGGTTGGGCAGACCGCTCCGTGATTTGAGAATTTCAGTTACGGATAGGTGTAACTTTCGTTGTCGATATTGCATGCCAAGGGAGGTCTTCGGAAACGACTTCCCCTTCATGGATCGTTCTCATATCATGACATTTGAGGAAATAGATAGGTTGGCCGGAATTTTCGTTTCTCTGGGCGTAGAGAAGATACGACTAACTGGCGGTGAACCACTTCTCCGTAGGAATCTGCACGAGTTGGTTTCCATGCTCGCTCTGAGAAAGGTCGAGATCGCTATGACGACCAATGGGGTCCTTCTGCCAAGGTATGCACCAGCCCTTTCTGCTGCAGGGTTGGATAGGGTCACTGTTAGCTTGGATGCTATAGACGAGGCGACATTTGCAGCAATTACTGATTCCGGTCACACCGTCGCTTCCGTTCTAGCAGGTATTGAGGCCGCGGAATCGGTTGGACTGGGCCCAATCAAGATTAACACGGTTGTGAGAAAGGGCTCGAACGAAGATGAGATACTGGAGCTGATAGAGCGATTCTCGAATAGGGACATCGCCGTTCGCTTCATCGAGTTCATGGATGTGGGCAATACAAATGGTTGGAGCCTCGACGAGGTCGTTACAGCGGATGAGATTAGGGAAATCATCGGCAGTCTCGAACCCATTGAATCCCCTAGGAATAGCGATGTTGCAAAGAGATACACACTCCCTCAGGGGAACGAGGTCGGAATAATCACCAGTGTCACGGAGCCGTTCTGCAAGAACTGCACGAGAGCTAGGATTTCTGCAGACGGCAGGCTCTTCACCTGCCTGTTCGCAAATCGCGGCCTAGATCTTTTGACACCTCTCAGGGATGGCTCTTCGGACAGTGAAATAGAATCGATGATTAGGCGGCACTGGGAGGTCCGACAGGACAGGTACTCGGAGATAAGGTCAGAAGAAACAGTCAACCGAGAGAGGGTTGAGATGTCCTATATCGGCGGTTGAAGGGACATTGTCGCATCCACTATCACGTCCCATGGCGCATCGGTTCTGATGGATGGCTTACCATAGTGTGTCAGGCCCGCCCTGAAACCCTCACTTTCTAGGCACTCGACCAATGCCCTCGGGCTTGGTGGCCCGGATATCTCTAGCCAGCTTGAAAGGTCGTCCACCACTATGTGGTGAGGAGCATCGATAACACGTGACTCCTCGTTGATGTTCTTCACACTCCTGGCCACTCTTCTCCCCTCCCTTTCGAAGTCAGCCTCAGACCAACCCGCTTCGTCATCCTCCACGTAGCTCTCCGTGCACATGTACAGGGCTCTTTCCTCTGTCATGGATGCCATGGCCTCCTCATCGCCCATGCTACCAATCCACATTGGACCCGATACCCTGCGGTCATTCCTCATAACGGGGTAGGAGAGTGGCAACATGCAGTCCATCGGTAATTTCCCGAGAGAAGTTTCTGGATGCAGTCCCGATTGGATAGAGGACAACACCTCATCCTCGCTGGGAGAGTGAACCCTCCAGCCAAGACTTCCCTCCACCTCACTAGCCGCCCCCTTCCTCTTTATCGTACGAGCCGAGACACGCAGGTGGTGAGAATCCCAGATTGACAATAGCGGAACTATGGCCCTGTCATGCCTTGCAGCCGTTCTTGCAAGGGTCGCCAAGAGGACCCTCAAAGCCGAGTCATGAGCTAGGCCATCGGTCCTTACCCTTGCTCCATACCTCCTCAGTAGGGGGTCCTTCGACGAGCCAGTCAAGGCCGCCGTGTCAGTTGCACTTACCTCGATCACGCCCCCTCTAGCCAATGACTGAACAGCAGTATCCAGGAATGGGACAGGGGAACCATATGGATCGATATCTACCCAATGCCTGCCATGATTGAGCACCATCGCACGCAGGTCGCCTATGACGGCATTGAGCTCGCCCTTGCCGTGTTTGGGCGGGAATTCGTCATGGTTCCTGACAGCCCAAGATAGCGACTCTTTATCGAGATCGCCCATCACAATTTCTAGTCTCTCTGCGCTTTCCGGAGGCAACTCATTAACCCATCTCCGAGCACGAACTCCTGTAGCCGCCAAACCATCCAGTGCGTATATCGTCCCATCTCCCAGCATTCCACTTTCAATCGCATGCTGCAACAGCAGAACACTCCTGGTCCTGCTGCCGGCCATGGCTGGATTGAGAAATGCCCCTCCGCCCTTGGCAGCAGGTCCACGACGCCCTTCTTCGGGCCTCTCAGCCACCCTCATCACGGTTCGCCCTTCTCTATGGACGACCCCCGGCCACCCTCTTGGCTCGTCTGACACCACGTCAACGCGACACCCTCATGACTCAAGGCATTGACGTCAGAAGAAATCAGTAGTGATCGAAGGAAACCCTGCTGTCCGAGTGAGTCACTTTGTGCCCATCGTCCGTGATAATACCAACTATCTGCGTCCCCGGGAGCCTTTCTGCTATCCAAGAACTCACATCCCTGCCAGCCGCACTTGAAACAGCAATCGCCATGCCCATGCCCATGTTGAATGTCCTATGCATCTCTCTCACTTCAACACCTCCAACCTCTGCAATCCACTCAAACTCGGGCGGTACGGGAATCGGATTGCCGATGTGCCATCCAAGAGACCCGTGTAGACGTAGGAGGTTCGATAGGCCACCACCAGTGATGTGAGCGATGGCCCTTATGTCGCCAATCTCACAAGGCCCCTCGCCCTTCCTACACACATCAATCAGATCAATGACGGGGTCGACGTAAATCCTAGTCGGGTTCAGGAGAACTTCCCCGACGCTCACGTCCCCTTCCGCCCCGGGGAACCTCCTGACCTCTCTCCCCGGGTGCTCAACCTCGAATGGCGCCGGGGAATCAAGACTGAGACCGGACCTCTCTAACACGGCCCTTACTAACGTGTAACCATTAGAGTGAATCCCACTGCTCGGTAAACCGATAACGACGTCCCCTGCCTCTAATTTGGAACCAGTTATCTCCCCCCCTTCGGGAAACCACCCCAGGGCCGTTCCAGACATGTCCAGTTCCTTCACTATGCCCGGGAGGGTCGCAGTCTCGCCTCCTGCTAGCGTGACCCGCGCGATTGAGCAAGCCTCCGAAAGGGAAGAGCCAAGTGCAGCGTGAACAGCAGGATCTGTCTCAGGCACTGCGATGTAGTCTACGAAGGCGAGCGGCTCCGCACCCACGCATATCAAATCATTGACGTTCATTGCCACACAGTCAATCCCCACTCCCTCAAGACGGCCGATCTGATTGGCAATCTGAAGTTTTGAACCAACTCCATCAGTAGCCAAGGCCAGCCTGGAGTCTCCGAATTCGATTATTCCCCCGAAACCCCCCGGGAGAGCCACTGGAGCGCCCCTGACCCCACTTTCCCTGCTCGAGGTCGAGAGAGCCCCAATCAGACTGGCTATTGCCTCAGACTCTGAATCTATGTCCACACCACTCGATGAGTAGTCCATTGGCCCCCCTTCCATGGTTAACCGGGTGCAGTAATGCTCATGATACTCTCGTTTACTCATAAATGGGCAAAAAACAACATGAAAACCAAGATTATAGGCTAGTTTCGCAATAAATGGCGTTTTTTGTCAAATTTAAGCGAATCTCTATAACGAACACGTCACGTCGTGCGGCGCACTGGAACGTGAGTTTCTAATGAAGAACAACAAGATGATTGCAATGATGCTTACCATGAGCATGCTGGCGGCAGCTTTCGCCGGATGCCTTGGTGGGGACGAGGAGGAGCCCGTAGAAGACTGGTCAATTACCATGGCCAGCGACGTGAGCGCCGACTTCGTGGAGTCCGGATGGGACCCCATTATCCCCAACCTGAATGCCGGCGAGATGTGCGATGCCATAATCTCGGCGATGACGAAGACAGATGAGCGCGACCAGGTCGTCGACTTCACCAGGGCTTACTACACAAGTAGCCAGGGTGTTATCGGCGCATCCGGTGCAGCCGCTATATCGGACGTCTCGGACCTGAACGCAGCAGGTACCACAATTGCCGTACAGTCCGGGACCACCTCGGACCTATACGCCAATGAGAACCTAGGTATGGCTACGATCAGCGCCTTCGATGACTTCCCTTCAGTAATCGCCGCAATTAACAACGGTGACGCGCACTACGCCATGGGAGACGCCCCTGTTCTCTCCCTAGAGGGCGACCTGATGGTCACCTTCTCTGACGAGAACTTCGGACTCGCAACCCGCGAGACCTCCGGGGAGCTTCTGGACGCACTGAACGTCGCTATCGGCGCTATGGTTGCATCCGGAGAGTACGACGCCATCTACGGCGCCTGGTTCGACGGAGCAGTGACCCTAGCTGACGACAGCACCGCTGACACAGCGACCGCATACCCCTCGCCAAGCGAGGGCAGCGACCTGACAGCAGTTCTGGAGTCAGGCAGCCTCAGGCTGTGCACCGACCCGTTCTACCCTCCATTCGAGAGCTATGCTGACGATGGATCCGTAGTTGGTTTCGACGCTGACATCGCCCACGCACTAGTGGACGAGATCGCGGCTCACTACATGGGAACCGAGAACCCAATGTTCGAGGCCCCTGTCGTGGAGGACCCAGCAGTGACCATCAAGCTAGGTTTCCTGAATGACGCATCTGGGCCTATATCCCAGTTCGCAGCCCCGTTCACCTACGCGTGGACAGCAGCAATGAATGACCTGAACGCAATGGGAGACGACTACGTCTTCGAGGTCATCGAGGCTGACTCGGGATGCGACGGTACAATGGCACAGTCGGCCGCACAGTCCCTAGTGGACGCAGGAGTTGCGGCAGTGGCAGGAGCAGCTTGCTCCGGTGCTTCGATGGGCGCTAACGCTATCCTATCGGCTGCAGGAATCCCGATGATTTCCTACGCCAGCACATCGCCAGCTCTGAGCGACGCAACCGCACACCCGCACTTCTTCAGGATTGTGCCAAGCGACGCACTACAGGGCCAGGCAGCAGCTGACATGATCGCAGCAGGCGGCGTTTCAAACACCGCTATCGTGCACATGACCAACGCGTACGGAGCAGGTCTAGCAGACGCAGTCGCAGCCAACCTAGGCGCAGACAACGTCTGCCTGCAGTCCGGATACGAGGAGACAACCACCGACTTCGCAGCTGCCGTTCAGGCAGTTATGGACGCTGGTTGCGACTCCGTGTTCCTAGGATCGTACTCCTCCGATGGAGCCATGATCGTAGAGACCATGGCAGTCATGGGAGCAGCAATCCCAATCTTCAGCGCTGACGGAATGGCTGGAGAGGCCGCACTGAACGACTACACCAACCCTGCAGCAGCAAACGGAATCGAGGTCACACGACCCCGAGCAGCCGCAGCTGGTGGCTCAACCGCCTTCACTGACGCTTGCGCAGCAGACGACGTCTGCTCGACTGGCATCTACACTGCAGAGGCATACGACGCAGTAATGATGATCGGTCACGCTGCTATGCACGAGGACGGTGCTAACATGGCCATGCACATCGGCATGGTCGGTGACGGCTACGCTGGAGAGAGTGGAACCCACTCCTTCCTGGACAACGGTGACGTTGGCGGGTCAGGCTACGATGTCTGCACCTTCCACCACGTGCCAACCTACGGCGAGTACTTCAACTGCGACAGGATGTGGGACGCCACTGCTGGCGTCTCCGCAGTAGCATGGGCAGGAGCCACTGTAAAGATCGGCTTCCTGAACGATGCTACCGGCCCAATCGCAGTGTACGGACCAGGTTTCGTTGCAGCATCCCAGATCGCTATCGGCCTAGCCAACACGATCGGATACAGCAACGGCGTGCAGTTCGAGATAGTCTACGCTGACTCTGGTTGCGACGGCACCATGGGCGGAACAGCCGCTCAGGCACTGGTCGACGCCGGAGTTTGGGGCGCAGTCGGAGCAGCTTGCTCCGGTGCCTCGATGGGTGCTAACTCGGTTCTAGCCGCTGCAGGAATACCACAGGTTTCCTACGCGAGCACGAGCCCAGCACTGTCCGACGCATCAGCATACCCAGGATTCTTCCGAGTCGTCCCAAGTGACGCATTCCAGGGATCCGTGGTCGCTGACGTCATGACCACAGACGGGCACGACAACGTCGCTGTCCTGCACATGACCAACGCGTACGGCGCTGGTCTGGCTGACGCATTCGTGGCAAACATGGGAGCTGACAACATCTGCACCCAGATCGGCTACGCAGAGGACACAACAGACCACAGCGGCAACGTGCAGTCGATCATCGACGCAGGTTGCACATCGGTGATGATGGTATCATACGCGTCTGACGGCGCTGCTATCATCGAGGAGATGGCTTCCCAGGGTTACTCTGGCGCTATCTACGGAGCTGATGGAATCGCAGAGGAGGGCCTAGCGGCTGACATGTCCGACAAGTCACTTGTCGACGGCATCATCGCTACCAAGCCCGCAGCAGCAGGCGGCATGTCCCAGGTAGGATATGTCTTCGCAGCACTGTGCGCTCAGTCACCAGATTGTGCTGGCGGTATCTACACCGCTGAGGCTTTCGACGCTGTGACCATCGTTGCTTTCGCGGCATTCACCGCTCTAGCCACACCCGGACTTGACGCCAACATGGCAGTCATGGCTACTGGCCAGGGATGGGATGGAGCCAGCGGGTCAATCAGCTTCCTGGACAACGGAGACGTGCCAGCAGCTGGTTTCTGCATTGGTGAGTTCTCTCACGATGCAAGCGATGACTCAGTCTCGTACGACTGTGCAAGAAACTGGGACCCAGTCAACGGTATCACTACCGCTTGATTAGGGACGTAAAGCAGTGCGGCGGGCAACTCCCGCCGCACGGCCCC
>JAYZLP010000040.1:0-47636 GCA_036154155.1 Thermoplasmatota archaeon
GCGAAGATGAAGGGTACGCCCGGCAGATGTTCCAGCACTTTGGGATGGAGGGGGGCGAGGAGCCCAGCATGATGATCGCCCTGTCGACTGGGGATCGTCAGTTCAAGTTCGTCATGCCTGACATGCCAGCACTGAACCAAAGAATGTCGGGGGACGTCTTCATCAATGGGGCGTGGAGGCTTGGCGATGCCGCTGATCACTATGAAGGGAATTTGGATTGGGGTGAAAATACCGTCGGGATGTACTATGGTTACGACAATTGCGAATGGGGTGAGCCTCGGGACCAGTGGTGGGGCTACGATTCCGAACGATACGAAATGTGGGTTTGTAATCGGGATGGTGATGATCCGGATTATGATTACAACTTGTGGGCCTACTGCGAGGACAGGGGAGGAGAGTGGCAGTGGTACTGCTATGACCATCCTTGGGTGGTTGAAGAAGACTTTAGCCATCCTTACGGATATGTTGGCGGGGGGCCTGAAAACGCAAACGGGACCCTCTTGGACATCAATAACGAATACACAAGAGGGAATCTGTGGGAAATAGCCCTGTCGAAGTATGTCAACAAAATTGACGACATAGTGGAGCCAGAGCCGTGGCACTGGAGTGTGCACTTGAGTGTCTACTCAGTCGGGCTATTGGGCATAGTGACTTTCGCCCACAGGGCACGAAAGGAGAGGTTTTTCGATGCGGATTTCACGGAAACGGCTTACAGTGCGCAGCAAAGGCTGGGCTTTGCCTACTCGAGGCGGAGGGGAATGCTGTCCCTCAAGAGCCTGAAGGGGGGTTCTGACGGGACGGCCTTCGAGAAGGTGAGCGACCAGATAGAGGAGCTGACCAAAGCGATCACTGGGGACCTGCGGGAAGAAATTGGGCCCGACATCGAGGACGAGCTGTACAAGAGCTGTGCTGAGCTAAACAAGAGAGCCGACGACGTTGGGATTCCAGAAGAGGTTCAATTGATCGACATTGATCTGGGGAATGAGTTCAGCGCGATGATGGAATACGCTGATTCGCGAGACAGGATCAACTCGATCTTTCTGATTTGCTTGGCCCCCGCGTATGTCGCCTTGATCTGGCTAGGGCTGAGCATGATTGCCTACCACCCATTCACTCTTGGGGACTGGTTCCTGGAGGATCCATGGTTGGTCATTTGGCTCAGTAATCCGATGGTCGGATTCATGGTGGTCGGTTCCAGTATAGCCCTATTCCTAATCCATGGGTTCACCGCATGGTCGGTTCCGCCTTTGGTCAGACAATTCACAGGGATCCGTCAGCCCCTATTCCCATTCTATAGACCCCGTCCGATTGCTCGGGTTACAGATTACAGCAATGTTATCATCCCCGTGGCTGTTGGCTCCGCTATTATCGACGATGTAGTCTATGGCGGGTATGTCGTCGAAAGCGCTGGGTTTGACGAACACGGGAACGAGATATACGAGACCAGTAGGCCCGTGAGCAGTGGTAATGGCTGTAGCGGCGGTGGCTGCGGCGGTGGCTGCGGCGGCGGTGGCTGCGGCGGCGGTGGCGGTGGCTGCGGCGGCGGTGGCGGGTTCTAGGGCTTCTTCGAACCCCTTATCTTCGCTATCATCGACCCTATTGTGGCGAGGTAGATCTTGTTCCTCCACAGCCACGAGACCAGTCTGAAGGCCCCCTTCACCCTGCCCATTCTCATTCCGCCTTGTCTTCCCTAGTGAGGCTGAGGCCCATCTTGCTAGCGGCCCCCTCGACTGTTCCATCGGGCATCTCGCCCTCCTGCTCGAGCGCGGATAGGGCTGCCAGCACTATGCTCTCGGTGTCTATCTCGAAGAACCTCCTGAGGCTCTCCCTGGTGTCGGATCGGCCGAATCCATCGGTCCCTAGGACCACGAATCGCCCACCTACCCACCTTTGGATCATTTCGGGGACAGCTGCGATGTAGTCCGAAACTGCGACTGTGGGCGTATCGTCGCCGAAGCACTCGGATGCGTATGGTTCCCTCTTGTCCTGGGGGTTGAGCCTGTTGTGCCGCTCGGAGTCCAGGCCGTCCCTCCGCAGCTCCCCGTATGAGGTGATGGACCAGACCTCTGATGATACGCCATGCTCGGCTTCCAGAATCGATGAGGCCTCGCGAGCGTACTGCAGTATTGGACCCGAGCCGAGAATCCTGATCGAGGGGGATTGCCCTGCCGAGTCCTGAACCTTGTAGGCTCCCCTGATTATCCCCTCGTCCGCTCCCTCGGGCTTTGCGACCTGCTGCTGGTTCTCATTGTAGAGCATGATGTAGTGGATGACATCGAGGTCCTTGCCCCACATCTCGTCTATCCCATGCCGGATTATCGTTGCTAGCTCGTAGGCATACGCCGGGTCCCAAGCGCGGCAGCCCGGGACAGTAGACGCGACCAGGAGGCTGTGCCCGTCCTGGTGCTGGAGCCCCTCTCCGTTCAAGGTGGTCCTGCCAGCCGTTGCACCCATGAGGAATCCCCTCGCCCTGGAGTCGGCGGCTGCCCAAACCTGGTCGGCTATCCTCTGGAAACCGAACATGGAGTAGAAGGTGTAGAACGGCAGGGTAGGGGAGGCTGAGTGGGAGTATGATGTGGCTGAGGCTGTCCATGTTGCCATGGAAGTTGCCTCCGCAATGCCCTCTTGGATAATCTGACCCGACTCGTCCTCCTTGTACTTCATCAGCATCTTGTGGTCTACGGGAGTGTAATTCTGGCCGACCTGTGAGAATATCCCAAACTCGCTGAAGAGGGGGTCCATGCCGAATGTCCTTCCCTCATCTGGAATAATAGGAACCACCCTTGGGCCGATGTCGGACTTGAGAAGGTTCCTCAGTAGCCTCACGAACACCATGGTTGTGGAGACGAGTTGCCCCTCTCTCGTGCCATCGTCGAACTCGGAGAACGTGGATTCGTCAGGGGCCTCTATCCCGGTAGGGGGCGATTTCCTAGATGGTAGGTATCCGCCCAGTGCCTCCCTCTTGCTTCTCATGTAATCAACCTCGTCCGAGTCTTCCCCTGGGTGGTAAAGGGGCGTGTCCTCCAATTTGTCGTCACTAATCGGGAGTTCCAGGGAGTCTCTGTATGCGATCAGGTCGTCTAATGCCATCTTCTTCTTCTGGTGCGTCGAGTTCCTCCCTTCGAAGGAGTCGATTCCCCAGCCCTTAACGGTGTGAGCGAGGATTACCGCGGGTCCTTCGGCAGCTTCTGCAGCCTTGTATGCCGCATACACCTTGCGTGGGTCGTGGCCCCCTCTGCGTAGGTTCTCAATGTCCTCATCACTCATTGACCCGCCGATTGAGGAGAGTTGTTCGTTCCCGGAAAAGAACTCGGCCTTGAACTCGGATGGTTCGAGTGTGCTCATCCTCTGCCAATCACCATCGGTGATTCCTTCTATCCTATTGAGGACGGCCCCCATTGCATCCTGATTCATTATCCGGTCCCAACCTGACCCCCATAGGACCTTGATCACTGTCCAACCGGCTCCACGGTAAAGGCCCTCTAGCTCCTGAATGATCTTCGCGTTTCCTCTGACTGGTCCGTCGAGGCGCTGAAGGTTGCAATTGACCACAACTATGAGATTGTCTAGATTCTCTCGCCCGGCGATAGCTATGGAGGCGATTGACTCGGGCTCGTCCATCTCTCCGTCTCCTAGGAATGCGAAAACGCGGCTTCCTGACGTGTCAGCGAGGCCCCTGTGGTGTAGGTACTTCCAGAACCTGGCTTGCATTACTGCTGCAAGGGGGCCGAGTCCCATAGAGACGGTAGTGTACTCCCAGAATTCTGGCATTAATCGTGGATGGGGGTAGGAAGAGAGGCCGTCGGAGAAGGCCTCTTGGCGGAAGTTAACGAGTTGTTCTCTGGAGATCCTTCCCTCCATGAAAGCGCGAGCGTAAATTCCCGGGCTTCCGTGTCCTTGGATATAGAGGGCGTCTCCAATGCCGTTGCTCTCCTTGCCCCTGAATATATGATTGAAACCGACCTCGTAGAGCGTTGAGCTGGAAGCGTAAGTGGAGATGTGCCCCCCTATGCCATCTATTCTCCGATTAGCGTCGGAAACCACCACAGCTGCGTTCCATAGGACGATGTTCTGGATTCTTTCCTCTAAATCCATATCTCCGGGATAGGGAGGCTGTTGGTCGATTGCGATGGAGTTGAGGTAGGGGGTCCTGGAGGGGGGTCGTATTGGGATCGACAGGTCCTCGGCCTCGATCATCAACTCGTGCAGAAGGAGTCGTGCCCTCTCAACACCATGGGAGTCGACCACAGAACGGAGAGACTCGAGCCACTCATCGGTCTCCTCGGGGTCCACATCAGGGAGTTTTGGGCGGGTTCTTGGTCCTGACAAGTCGAACTCCTGCCCCTATGGGGCAGGCTTCCCACCACTAGTGGATTATTCAATGTTCGATATGGAGGGGGGGTTACTCAATTGGTTCCTCTGTTCGGGCCGACGGTGATTACGTGGCACTCGTGGAGAGTCCGCACACCCGCCACGGTAATCGATGAGTCTCCTTCGATGCACCTTTGTCCGGACCACTTGCCGACCACCTTCATCACGGTACTCTTCCCAGCGGGATTCAATGGGTCGACCTTCAATTCGACGTTGACGTCCTCTAGCTCTCCTAGCCATGACAGGGCGGCCTCAATGGAGCGGCTAGCTATCCCATGTTGTTGTTCTGAGCTTCTGACCCAGTAGCCAAGATTCCAATTGGCCTTCCCCGACCTTGTGATCCTATCAAAGCCGATCAGTCCTAGGATGTAGTCGTCCCATGGCCTGATCATCACCCAGTGATGGAGTAGTCCGGACCTACCCATCCTTTCTGTCTCAGAGAGGAAGTCCCTGATTTGGTCCTCGATGTCCTTGTCTGGGATTATCCACGGCATTGCTCTACTGACTTCGGGCCAAGTCTCCTCAAATGCCTCGATTATCTCAGAAACCAGAAGGCTAGACGCAGGGCGTAATACGAGGTTCTCGTCGACCCTGATTGTCGAAGTGGCACGCCTTAGCACGTGCTTGCGGAAGAGTCCTGTTGCATCAGTACTCCGGAGAGGGGGGCTGTCAGGGACGGAGCTTTGTTCTGGCATTTGAGACGTTGGAATCGTCTGGATAGGTCTTTGTTGCTACATCCAGAAGCCTGTCAACTGCCTGTGCCCTTCCGATCCTTTGGAGAAGGGCCCCGATTGGGTAGATCAATTTGGTTCGGTCACCGAGATGAGGGCCGACCTCGTCCAAGATTACCGTGGCTTGAGCTATGTTCTTCGATCTGGCCGCCTCCATAGCAGATTTCACCATCTGTGCAACCTTCCTTCCGGGCCACATTTCCTGCTGGGCCCATGGCCAAATATTCTCGATCTCTGGTTCCTCCTCTATTGGAGCGCTTTCCCTAAGGAAAGAGAGGTTTGGAGGTGGCGGGATAGGCATTGGTGGCTGGTCCTCATCCACTTCAGGCGCGATAATTGGTGGCCTGGGGGGAGGGAGGTCAATCGGAGGAGGCGGGATTGGCTTCTCCGGCTCCGGCTCCGGCTCGGCCTCTAGAAGTGAAATGATCTCCGACTTCTTCAACTTGGAATAACCCGAGAGGCCTCTTTCGCTTGCCATGGACTTCAGTTGCTCTACTGTTAGATCGGATAGTTGCCTAGCCTCCGGCTCCGGCTCCGGCTCCGGCTCTGGCTCCGGCTCCGGCTCTGGCTCCGGCTCCGGCTCCGGCTCTGGCTCCGGCTCTGGCTCCGGCTCTGGCTCCGGCTCCGGCTCCGGCTCCTTTGGGGTTGCATCGGGAATTTCGCTGGCAGCTACGATTTCGACCTCTTCCGCCGATTCCGAGGTGGGTTGTATCAATTCCACTTGCTGCGGAGATATTTCCTCAACTACCTCGGGCTCTGAATCGGGGACCTCGAACTTGGTCACAAACTCAGGGGCGTCCTCGGGCTTCAGTTCGTAGGGCTCGACCTCTTCGCCTTCACTGGGTTCTGGAATATCCACAGTAAGTGCAAAGCTCGGCTTCTGCTTGGTAACCACTGAGTCGTCCTTGCCATATTGCTTGACATCAATCGTGACATCATCCATAGTGAACGTGGTCTTTGACCAGTCTACTACCTCTTCATCCTCGTCTTCTTCGAAATCCCCCAGAAGTTCGTCGAAAAGATCGGATGCCTCTCCTTCGTCGACCGATGCCTCTTGTTGGTGCGTTGCTTTCTGGAGCTGGTAGGAGCATCTCGAACATGCGTCCGCTTCTAGGGGGTTTTTCTGCTGACAAAGCGGGCATTCTATGCCCTCATCGTCCTTCTTACGATTGAATTTGAATCTGTCAAACACCGGTATGCCCCCCACCCGTAGGCGGCTTCCCAGAAACTCATCGTATAATCCTCACGGGAAGGTGCTCGGGTTGAATCGTACGAAATGGGGCATTTGCTCTCGGGGAATGGTGATGAGGGGGCTTCTACGCGCAGTATTGTGGAAGGGGAGCCCGAGGAACTGCCTTCTAGGTTCAAGAGGAGCCAGGATCACCACGAGGCTTACCAGAAGCTGATCAGATGGGAGCTGGATGACGAGCTTGCGTCGACAGAACGTAGGCTCAGAAACTGGTCCAGGGAGAGGCTTGTCTCCAATGGTGTTGCACTGTTTGATCTAGTAGCTAAACCAGATGGATGGCTATTTGATCAGCGGGTTGTGAAACTTGGCAAGAGGGGAAGGGGCGATTTGGGTTCTCATCGCTTCAGGCAGGGGGATATAGTGATGCTGAGTCGTGGAGATCCTCTGTCCGAAAGGCCAATTGAGGCGATAGTTAGTGAAAGGAGGAGGAACTCCATCAAAATCGTCTTGCCTGAGCTTCCTTCTGACATAAGGAAAGACAGTTGGAGAATGGACAGGGGGGCCAATAGAGTCGCTTACGATAGGATGAGGGACGCACTGAACGCAATCTTCCAGGAAGAAGGCGGAGCACCGCTTCGAGAGTTGATTCTTGGCTTGGTTCACGACCCTGCAGGAACTGCTTCCCTCCCTCCACAGCTTGGAGGGGTCAGAGGAAGAAGCTACTCTCTGGACATGAATCTAAATGAGGCTCAGAGAAGTGCAGCAAAGGCGGCGGTTGAGCAGAGAATGACTCTCATTCAAGGCCCTCCTGGGACAGGGAAGACCCATACTGCGGTGAGAATACTAGAGGCTTGGGCGCAGCAAGACATGGGTACGGTTCTGGCTGTTGCCGATTCTAATGTCGCCGTAGACAACCTTCTGGAGGGGCTATTGAAGCTGGGTGTCAGAGCAGTGAGGTTGGGTCAGCCAGTCAAGGTAAGAGAGGGGCTTAGGGAGGCTACGATGGACGCTTTGATGGAGAAGCACCCACTGAGGAGGGATCTGGTTGAACATCTGGAGCTCAATGAGAAGTTGGGAAGAAAGATCAAGGGAATGAGGGGTGGAAAGGAGAAGGGGTTGGCCCATAGGGATCTCAGCAGAGGATGGAAGGAGGTGCGTAAAATTGAGGGGCAGATGCGTGACGATATTCTTGACAAGGCCCAGGTTCTTTGCTGCACTTGCATAGGCTCTGGTCATGAGCTACTCGATGGAAGGCGCTTTCCCCAGGTTCTGCTGGATGAGTCGACACAGGCAACCGAGCCGGCGTCCCTTGTTCCAATTGTTCGTGGAGCAAGGCAGGTAGTACTGGTTGGCGATCACAAGCAACTGCCTCCAACTGTCATATCCCGTAGGGCAGAGAGTGGCGGGCTGTCTAAGTCGCTATTCGAGAGAATGATGGGGATGGGGATAGAAGCCCACCTTTTGACCACGCAATACAGGATGCATCCAGCTATCTCAGAGTTTCCGAACGGGGCCTTCTACGATGGCCTCCTAGTGGATGGGGTCGATAGTGACCAACGACCCACGCCAGCAGGCGTCCTATGGCCTGATTGGGATGCCCCGATTGCATTCATTCCGGTTGATGGGGGGGAGGTTGTGGCTCCTGACGGGGAGTCGAAGGAAAATGCCGTCGAGGCTTCTTGGGTTTCGAAAATAGTCGAGGGTTTGGTGGACACGGGGGATGTCGGGATGGAGGACATCGGAGTAATCACCCCTTATGCGGCACAGGTGAGGGCTATCAGGGACGTTCTTCCTGAATCGATTCAGGACGTGGAGGTGAAGACCGTGGACGGCTACCAGGGCAGGGAGAAGGAGGTGATTGTGTTCTCGTGTGTAAGGTCCAACAGTGATGGCAAGGTTGGGTTCCTCTCCGACCCTAGGAGGCTGAATGTGGCCCTTACTCGCGCGAGGAGGGGTTTGATAGTGATTGGTGACCCCGCGACATTAAGATTCGATGAGAACTGGGAAGGATGGCTCAGACATGCCAGAGAACGCAACTTTGAGGCTTGGCACATCCTCGGAATGTCCTGAGGGTGCATCATGATAGACCACGATTCCCCAATATCGCTCACCCCAGTGAGTGGGGGCACGCTGGCAAAGGCAATAGTTTCCGAGCAGGCGGGCGAGCACTGGAATCTACCAGAGGGAACCATTCTGGCTTCTGGGGTAAGGAGGGGTACTTCACTGATTATTGACATCGTCATCGTGACCACCTTACTCATGCTGGCAACGAAGTGGGAGCTGTTCCATGTATGGGTGCTTGAGACGTGGAGGACCAGTCCCCATTATTCCATAGCATACAGCTTCGTTCTTCTGGCCTCTCACTGGTTGTACTGGAGGATAACAGGCCTGTGGTACTCCAGATCCCTTGGCCAGAAAATGATGGGGCTTGCCGTAGTCTGTTCGGATGGAAGCGCAGTAACTAGCCAAATGTGGGACAGGCGTGCCATTTGGAAGCTGGTTTACCTGATCCCCCTGGTAAATATTGCAACGGCTGTCTACGAGGTAGCGAGGATTTTCCAACGTCACACTCATCAAACCAATCTAGATCTGAAAATCGGAACGATTGTGGCTCATGCCAACTCCTTGCCCCCGGCAAGTCGGAAGCACATCAGGTAGGTTCGAAATGGAAAGAGCGGTGAAGGCGGCCTTGGAGGGCAGGTGCATTGTCTACCCGACCTCAACCCAGCCAGCCCTGGGGTGCATCCCGAATTCGGATTCCCTAGACAGCCTTTTCGCGCTCAAGAGAAGGGGGGCTGATCAGCCTGTCAGTTTGGGAGTAGCCAATATTGAACAGGCGAGGGATTTGGTGAAGGTCCCGGAACTAGCTACGGAAATCCTTGGTAGCTTCCCCAATGGTTCGCTAACTCTTCTTCTAGAGGCTAGGACAGCAATGGATAGCAGGCTAGGAGGTAATATGGTCGCAGTCAGGGTGATGTCCCATCCCTCGGCCGTTGCTCTGCTGGAGAAAACGGGGGCCTTGACCGCAACTAGTGCTAATGTCAGCGGGGAACATCCTGTGGAAGATTGTGGAGAGGCGGCCAAGCTTCTTTCCTCGTTCGATAATGAGATAGCGTTCGTTTCTGGTGTGTGCGGAGGTGGTTTGCCCAGTACCTTGATATCGTGGGATTACTCCTATGGTCCATCCGACATGCCTGAGATTGAGGTCCTAAGAGAGGGAATAGTAAGCAAGGAGGAGGTACTGGGATGGTCGAAGAGTCGGACTTGAAGCAATGGAAAGACGCCGGCCACGTGGCTAGAAGGACTCTCGAAGGGATCGAGGGGGAGATAGTAGCTGGGAAGACCTGGAACGAAGTTATTGACTCTGCTGAGAGGTTCATCCGGAGGCATGGAGGTCAGGCGGCCTTCCCTGTGACAATTTCAGTAAACGACTTCGCTGCACATTACACGACCAACTCGCAGCAGACCCCTCCAGAAGGATGGGATGGGGAAATGGTGTTCCAGAAGGGGGACCTAGTGAAGCTCGATGTGGGGGTCCACATCAAAGGAGCACTTGGCGACAATGCTATGACTATCGAGGTCGGCAACGGAGGTAAGCACACCGAACAGATCAGGGCCGCCAGAGAGGCAAGGGACGCTGCGATTGAGCTGATGCACCCGGAGACTCCCTGGCACAAAATTGGAGCAGCCGCTGAGCAGGTAGCAAAGGACGCAGGATTTGTGCCGATTTCCAATCTTTGCGGGCACCAGATGGAGCGGTGGAGTCTCCACAATGGAGTTTCGATCCCGATGTATGCCTGTGGAGCTAGCAATCCGGGATTCAAAGGAGCGGTTGAGGCAGGAGGCGTCTATGCAGTTGAGCCTTTCAATACGACTGGACGGAGCGGGATGGTTGACAATGTTAGTCCAGCGGACTCCTCGAACATACTCAGGGTGACGGGGGATGTCCGCATACGGAAAGCCCTTGACAAGGGGAAATTGAAGCCCCTGGGTGCCACCATGGCTCGCTATATCGAAGAGCGCTACAATACTCTCCCGTTTGCTGAGAGGTGGGCATACCCACTCCTTGAGAAGCCGTTCCCAGAGGCGGATGAGGAATCCCTTCGAAGAAAGTGGAATGCCCTCGTGAAGAAGTTGACTTCGATCAGGTTCCTAGAGGTTTACTCGGCTCTAAAGGACCGGGACGGCGGGAATGTGGGGCAATTCGAACACTCGGTATATGTCACTGAAGGCGGGCCTGAAGTGCTAACTGTCGCATAAACTGGTAAAAAAGTCCTAAAATGGCCTCAAATGGACATTAATCCAACAACGATTATCTATCTCCGGCCTCCACATCGGCCCGTACAGGGTCGTTAGGTTCTCGCTAAGTGCATCCCATCCCTTCGCAACTATCTCTCGCCCTGTACACCTACTTCGGGGCCAGTGGTAGCTTTGGCGTCACCAAAGGCAGTTACTGAAATCACGGATACAAGTATCAAAACCATTCCAGCGGATTGCTGCATCGAGGGTTCCTCACCCAGGAAGGCTATCCCCCAAATTATCGTAAGAACTGGTTGTAATAGAACTGCAAATGATGTATGAGCGGCGGGCAGTCTAGGGAGGGCATAAGTTATGGCTATCCAGCCAATTACTTGGCATGATACAGCTAATAGGACCAACCAACGATGATTCGGCCAACTAATTGTATGATCGATTGCCTCTACTCCAAGCGAGCCCAGGGGCATTGTACCTAGAATTAGAAGCCCTAGCGTTGCTCCAGCAGTGGCATCAAATTGCGCATTGACCGCAGGTCCACCAATCCTATTCGATTGACGATAAACAATCAAGAATGAGGAATAAAATATCGCTGCAACCACCCCTCCAATTACTCCCTTAACTGGGTCCTCTCCGTCTGGTGCATCGTCCCAAATTCCAGAAATCAGCATCAAGCCAAACATTACCATTGGAAGTGAGAGGAGGATGAACCGGTTTGGGCGCTCCCCAAATAGCCACCAAGTCACCAGTGTGACTATGATTACTTGAGAATTCCCAATCAACGTTGCTATGCCGCTACCGATGTAGTCGATAGCGCTGTGATACCCCGCGAAATCAAGGGCGAGGAGGATTCCTGCTCCGAATGCAAGCCATCGAGAGTTTGAGTCTCGAGGGTCTTGTTTTTTAGAAATTAGAACCAATAGTCCCAACAGAGGCAGGGCATACAGCATTCGGTAGAATGCTCCTGTTAATGGGGAGGTGCCAGATTGAATATACAGAAGCGGGGCAAAGGAAAGTATCGCTGCGCCAAAGAGGGCTATTGCCATCACTCGGCGCCTTTCGGCGATGCCCTCACTCAAGACATCCCGGATTCGAACATCTCCTTGAGGCTCCCATCCTGGTACATCTCTAGGACTATGTCGCTCCCACCAATTAGCTCCCCATGGACGAATACCTGCGGAATCGTGGGAAACTCGGACCACTCCTTCAGAGCCGTCCTGGCCCTAGGATCCGACAAAACGTTCACACATGCGAATTGCTCTAGCCCCACTTCTTTGGCAAAGGAGCTGACAATCTGGGCTCCCCTATTTGAGAATCCGCACTGTGGTTGTGCTGGGGTTCCTTTCATGAAAATAACCAGTGGATTGCTGTCGACTACTTCTTGTAATTCCTCAGAGGTCCAATTGAATTCGCTCATGTACTCACGTCCTATCCTCTCGCCTAACGTGCACTCCAAAGAACTCTTGCTTTCCCGAATGTGGGTCAAAAGTGGTGCTTCCTGAGTTCTTGGCCTGCTCAGGCGTCATGCATTTTAGGTCCAATGCGTGAACTAGGTTGCTCTCTAGGTATTGTTTGAAGTGCCTCAGAATTGGCATTTGTCTCTGTAGCGGCCTCACTCCCTCGTAGCCCGGAGAAATAATCCTGACATGGAAATGATCTCCTGTTCCGTGAAGATCGGTGGCCTCCACGATTGCATCTGGAACTATCTTTGAAACCTCACTCGCCACCCAACTCTCCGTGACCATGGATGCGAATGCGGGGAGAGGGATTTGAATGCTATCGTCGACTACTTTGCTAGAGCCAAATGGATTGACTCTAGATTCTCTGCGATTGTTCCACTGTCATTGATTAGTCCACTGCCAACTACTGCTATGTCAACTCCCCATTCCGAGACAGTGGCAGCATTGTGGTCCTTTATTCCCCCGTCTATCATCAGGATGGGGGACTTCCCGCCTGCTTCCTCCTGGGAATCTATGGCGGCACGGAAGGCCCGAACCTTGCCTTCTACTTCCGGCATAAATGACTGCCCTCCCTTCCCAGGAACCACGGACATGACGAGAACGAGGTCGAGTTCGGGAAGAAGTGGCATGACTGCTTCAACCGGGGTGTCGGGATTGAGGACGCAACCAGCCTGGACACCGGCAGAGTGCAGGTTCTCGATAAGACGTGGAAAGTCCTCTACTGCCTCAATATGGGCAATTACCATGTCAACCCCTGCATCTACGTACTGGTCCCAGGATTCCTCAGCGTTGTTGACCATTAGATGGCAGTCGATGAACGCCTCTGGGCCTAGCCTCTCCCTAGCAGAGCGGATTAAAGCCGGGCCGAAGGTGATCGTCTTGTTGACGACCCAGTTGCCATCCATGACATCCATATGGAACCAATTTATCCCTGCGGCAGCGGCTTCGTCTAGCGTTCTACCTAGTTCGCAGAAGTCGACAGTGAGGATGCTGGGCGTAACTTCCAATTAGCTCCCCGGTTGCCCCGTAGAGGCTTCGGTTCTCATACCTATTGTTGTGATAGTAACAGCCGCATGTTGATAGGATGCCTCCGCTCACGTCACTTTGGTGCGCATATGGGAAAGGTAGTCGACACAAGTGATGCAGATTTTGACGTTGTAACAAGAAGTGACGAGTGGGTCCTAGTGGATTTCTGGGCGCCATGGTGCGGCCCTTGCAAGATGATTGGGCCTGTGCTAAAGCAGATTGCCGAAGAGAGGGAGATTACGATTGCAAAGGTGAACACGGACGTTAATCCCCTGAGCGCTGGTAGATTTGGAGTCAGGGGAATACCAGCTCTGCTACTTTTCAGGAATGGGGAATTGGTGGATAGGGAGACAGGAGCTAGGCCTAAGCCAATGATGGATTCTTGGTTAGACAGGCACATGGCATCTTAGAGCAGTGCGTCTTTCAGCTTCCTTAGGCGATCCTCATGGGGCTCCCCTACATCCCTCAGAAGTCTTGCTCTAAGAGCCTCATGTAGCCACATTCCATCCGATAGCTCTAGCATAAGGCCCCTCTCGATTAGATCGGTCGGAGGGAGGCCGTCGTATCCTGCGGCATTGGCTAATGCCTCCCATGGTATTGGCCTCTCAGCTACTGCTAGCAGAGCAAGCATCTCCCTTCTATCGCTAGGCAGTACATCCAGGATTTCTTCATCCAGGAACCTCAGCCAATCCTCGTGCAATGTCTGGCCATAGAGCTCCAGGAGTTCGACAGCCAAGGGGTGGCCTCCGGTTGCCTTGTAAATTTCATCAATAGGTGCGGTACTTGGAAGTTCAAGAGATGAAATCCACTCTCTGACCTCATCGATAGTTAGTCCTGTAAGAGAAAGCTCGCGAACCTTGCCTCTGGTATGCACATCCCTCCTATCATAGAATGCGAGATTGGTTCTGGAAATCATCAGTAGTCTGAGATTTGTCGCTTCCGCAATCTGAAGCAGGGCTCCGAAAAGGTGGTTTCCCTCTGTGCCAATATTGTGAACGTCATCTAGAATCAGAAGTAGCTCAGGGGGGTCGCCAACTAGTTTCCCCGAGTCATCCAAGAGGTGTGCATTTAGCCTTCTTCGATAAACGTCTAGGTCTATTCTAGCTCCGGGCTTCAATGGTAGCGATTCTAGGACATCGTATGGGTCACTGCCCCCTCCATCAATACCTATGCCTAGTCTATGCAGAAGGCTAGTGGCAATTCCCAATGAGGAGTCCCATGGCTGACAGGGATAGTACATGACTTGGTGGCTGAGTCCCTCTGATATTGCCTCCTCAAGCCAATATGATGCTAGGGTCGTCTTCCCACAACCGGCTATTCCGGAAATCACTAGTAGAGGAGTTTCAGAACTAATCCATTCATCGAGTTGTGCCTTTTCGGATTCTCTTCCATGGACGTTCCTGGTCTTGGGCGGCTGTGTGTGGTAGGTTGAGTGAGCACCGGCAAGTAGTGTAATTGACCCCGGCTCTTGCTGTCCCTCTACGGATGCAACTATGGCCCCGAATCTGATATCACCGAAATTTAGGACGCCTTCATGCTGGGCATGCATAAGCACTTGTAGCAAAGAGAGGTTCGTCTCCAACTTGGAGGATGCTTCGTCGGCTCTGACCTCCAGTAAGGTCCCGTCCCTTCCCCTGAGCAATATTGGCGTAGACCTGAGCGCCTCTATCCTCTCCCTAGCCTCCCCCCTGCCTTCATCCGTCAATTGCCATGTCTTCTGTCTGCGATCCTCGCCCCTTATGCTTCTAGTATGCTCTGAAACCATCCCATCGACCATTAGTTCGCGCATTGATCTGGAAACATTTGGGGGATGCATTGCACATACCTCTGCGATGCCTGGGCGGGTTATTTCGTGAGTCACGATGTAATGATCCGCCTGATGGTCCTGCTCCCACAAATGGAGCATAATACGATCGACGACGGGTACGTTGACCCTAGGCACCCCGTTGGACATGCGCCCATGCGACATATGATGTGCGCATCAAGCGTTCGGGGCCATGATACGTCATGTTCTAGGGGCACTGTGGGAATGGCTCTTGCATCGGAGGGAGGAAAAGATCGGCGCATCCCCTTTCCACGGTGTGGAGGGTTAGAACGCTTTGGGGCCCCATGGAAAGAGACACCGGCATCGCTGAAACCGGGCTTGGGAGGTAGTCTTCGCCCGTCTGGGTAATTACCAATTGAATCCCGTCACCCTCTGGTATCACCACGTCCATCCCGAAGAATTCCATCTTGGCGATTACCGTTGAGCCGGGGGCTAGGGGGCTGCCCTCCTTCCCTCCCTCGTGGAATCTCAAATCCATCACAGCGTGGCCTAGGTGCATGCCAGTACTGGATTGTACCATTTCGACAAACAAATGGCCGCTGGTAGAGAAAAGTGAGATCGTCGCCTCGACGTGGAAAGTAGGTGTACCAGCTATCCTTGTCTCTACGTCGAATTCGGGGCATTCAATCATCAAACTGGATGTTGGGGTGATGGTATCGCTACCTCCAATAATGGAGCACTGATCCATCCCATAAGTAACCCATACTGAGTCGAGGGGCGGGTACGTTTCCTCCACCCTCCACCCGCCCATGTTATCTTGCACCTCTGCGATGAGTCTGGGTTTTGGGCCCATTTCTCTCAAGTAAAAGTCAAACCACTCAAGCAAGTCATCGGCCCAGTCCCATCTAAGTGTGTAGGGGAAGGCCTCGGCGCCCCTGCCACTCGAGAGTCCTTCGTGGCCGCTCCTTCTATCCGGGTAATCGTGACCCCACTGCCCGTAAAGTCCCTTGACGTCAAGACCCGCGTCCCTGACCATATTGTGGACTGGGAAGGCCATGTGGGGGTCGACGTTCCAATCTTGAAGGCCGTGGATAATGTACACTGAACCATTGTAATTCTGTATTGCTCTCGTTAGGAAGTGCCTCTCCTCCCAGTAGTCGCTTCCAGTCCAAGCCAGGTTGTCTCCTGTGAGATAGGCCCCCACACCTGCGTAGTAACCCTCCATGTACCCTTCACATGCGTTCTGGGCGTCCTCGAGGTCGCCATCTAATCCGAAGCTTCCGTAAACACCGTTGTGCATTATGGCTCCACGTAGCTCCATGCTGCCATTCCTCCACATCAGATCGTGGACGCCGATAAGGCCCGACATAGGAACGATGGTCTTCAGATGGGAGGATCCAATTGATGCTGCCTCCCATGGTGTTGAGCCGTCATATGACTTTCCGATGATTCCAACGTTTCCATTTGAGAAGGGGGCCTTCCCTAGATATTCAACCGCTGCGTGTATTCCCTCCTGCTCATCGGTTCCCATCAGGTCCATGCAGTGATTTGACTCTCCCGTGCCAAAGACAGAGACCTGAGCTACCCCGTATCCATGTGGGACGAAATTTTCGATCAGGAAGCGGCCAAGCCTGTCTGCGGGAGTCAGGGCATCCACATCTCCGTCATCGTAGTAAGGGCCAATTTCTGCAATTATCGGAACCCTACACTCGTCTGGGAGATTCTCGGAGCCCATTTCACACCCATCTATCAATGGCAGCCACAGCCCCATGTGAACCTCGGCCCCTCCAGTTACGCCTGCTCCCCCATCAGCGACGGAAATCGATGTTACTGGGACATATACCGACATTACCTCGCCTATCTGATGGGTTCCATTTGTCGAGACCCTGCTGAAGACGTCGTCGGACCTGTAGACCAATTCAGAGCGTTCCTCTACGGGGAGCAGCCAATGATTTTCTTCGTCCGATACCTCGAGATTTTCCTCGGCGCCGAAGCATCCCGACAGAGTGGGGACCAGGAACAGCAGCGCGAGCATAGCCGCCACACTACGTCGGTGCATGCCATATTGGGAAATGGTTGAACACATGATGAATTCGGTCAATTGGGATTGTCGTTTGTCGGTTATAGTGTCATAATTCAGAAAATGATGATTCAAGTTATGAGGTGGTTGCCTCCCTCGACGCCCATGGATGAGTACGAGGAACTGATGGAGAGGTTGAAGGACATAGCTCTAGTTAGGCAGGTAGGGGGGCTTCTCAGTTGGGACCAGGAAGTGCTAATGCCACCCAAAGCGGCGGCAATGCGGGCAGAGCAATTAGCTTGGATTTCGAAGGAAGGCCATGTGAGACAGACTAACCCGAGAATCGGTGAGCTGCTCGAAACTCTGGAACGTGCAGAGGGGATGGACGAGGTGCAAATGGCGAATGTCAGGCTGGCCCGTGAGTCTTACGACAAGGCCACAAAACTTCCAACGGAATTCGTAACGGAGCTGGCGAAACACAACTCGAAGTCAGTAATCTCTTGGACTGAGGCTAGGGAGAAGAATGACTTCTCCATATTCAGGGACGATCTGGCGAAGTCGATTGAGCTGGCAAGGAAGAAGGCGGACTACCTTGGTTTTGAGTCTCTTCGATATGATGCCCTACTCGACCTTTACGAGTCTGGCCTGTCAGTATCAAGGCTTGACCCACTTTTCCAGGGTCTGAGGGAAAATGTCGCGCCCCTGATCAAAGCAGTAAACGAGAGGGGGGAGAGGCCCGACATGTCTTGGGTGGAAGAAAACACATGGGACCAGGAAGGTCAGGAAGCTTTGAGTCAGAGAGTTTCCGAGGCGATAGGTTTCGACTTCGAGGCAGGGAGGAGGGATGCTTCGACACACCCCTTCTGCGGAGGGCCCAATCCTGACGACGTCAGGTGGACCACTAGGTATAGCGACGTTGACCCGTTTGGATCCCTGTATGGATCAATGCACGAAACTGGGCACGGAACGTATGAGCAGGGCAGACCCAGAAATCTTGATTTCCAACCAGCGGGAACTGCGAATGGCCTGGGAATTCATGAGAGTCAGAGTCGGCTTTGGGAGAACCAGATTGGTCGATCACTCGAGTTCTGCGAGTGGTCATTGCCAATGTGGAAGGAGCATTTTCCGGAGAACATGTCCGACGTCTCTGCTGAGAAACTCTGGAGATCGGTCAACCTACTGGAGCCTAGCCTGATCAGGGTCGAGGCCGATGAGGCGACATACAACATTCACATAATGATCAGATACGAGATAGAGAAGATGATGATTTCTGGAGAGTTGGAGGTAGACGACCTTCCGGACAAGTGGGATGACATGTACGAAGAGTACCTTGGGGTGAGGGCGCCCAATAGGAGCCTCGGTGTTCTGCAAGACATTCACTGGTCAATGGGAGCTATCGGCTACTTCCCTACCTATACACTTGGTAACCTGTATTCGGCTCAGCTACTCGCCGCTGCTCGCAAGGATATGCCTAATCATGACGACAACGTCAGGAGGGGGGAGTTCGGGCCACTTCTAGAGTGGATGAGGGATAGGGTGCATCGAAGGGGGAGCATACTTGAGCCTGCTGATCTGATTGAAGAGGCGACTGGTTCGCCCCCTTCTCCTGAAGCGTTTGTAGAGTATCTGGCTGAGAAGGTTCGGCGTCTCTACGGGATTGCGGCTTAATCTGATGCGCGAAAGCACGATATCACAGGTTCTACGAGGGGAGTCATGGTCGCGCTGGGCCTAGAGGCCGTTTCCTCTTTTACTCGGGACTTGGGAGGGGCCTGTACTGCCATCGCGATAGATGACAATTCACTCGTAGGGGGTTCGCATGAAGGAAGAGTAGTTTGCTGGTCACCCGCAACAGGGGAGAAGCAGTGGGAGTTGGAAATAGAAGGGCCAATTTCTGACATCAGCCTTGGAGAGGCAGTGTTGCTCGTGTCATCCTCGTCCAGTCTTTCATGCCTTTCCACAGGTACTGGTGAAGTTCTCTGGAAGTCGGATCTTGAAGGAGCTAGTGATTACGTAACCCAAGGAGAGGGTGTGATCTGGGCGACCTCATCGGTCTATGAGATCGAAGTCTCCGACTATGTAGAGTCGACACTATGGGCATTTGGAGTAGATGGTGCGCTACTGAATAGTTGGAGCTTTGAGGAAAGATGCTGGTTTCTGGCTCCCCATCATGAGGGGGGTGTTGTTCTGGGGTTGGGAAGACCTAGGTGCGGATACCTCAGGGCCAGCATTGGAGGGGAGTTTTCTCACATCACTCTGCCTGACGGGTCACCCGTGACCAGTGGCGCCGCTGGAGTCAATGCGGTACTTTTCGGTCACAGCAACGGAGGCGTCAGTGACCTCCATGGCACTTTACTGGCAAATCCAACTGGCTCGATAAGATCGTTGGCGGCCCTGGATGATGGATCATGGATGTACGGAACCGACGAAGGGGAAGTAGGCGGAGATGGTTGGAAAAGGGGTCTCGGGGGATCGGTGGACATCATTGTCCAAAGACCTGGAAAAACAGGTGCATGGGCGATTTCATGGGGTGGAAATTCTTCGATTTACTCCGTGGGCATGTCAATGAATAGTTTGGAAATTGAACACCCCAAGAGAATTTCTTCCTACTCTCGTCATGGAGATACGGTTGTCCTGGGCGACGAAAATGGTCGAATATACTCGATTAACGCGGATTTCCTAGAAAGGAGGCTGTCTGAGGGGCCAGGCGAGGATGGTGATGATGATCGAACAGCTCTCATGAGAGAGCGTCTGAGGGGGCTCCGGAAATGATAATTTTCACTGGAAATCATCATTATGAGACCCTAATTTCCACTGTACTGCGGTAATATGACGAAAGGTTTAATTGCCGCCGCTTGCCCTGTTGACTTTGCCGCTCCGGGGGAGTGGTGTGGGAGGCCTTCGGGCCAACCGCGGGCCACAACAACTGATCCGCGAAGTCGGAGAGGTAGAACCGGGATCCGAAAGGTGAACGGGGAAAAGTCGAATCGTCTGTGGACGAGGAGGCGGCAGTAGAACCAACGTGGGGATAACCGGACGCAAGGAAGGGGAAGGAAGCGAGGGGGGAAGCTGGGGAAAACGGAACCGAACCCTTCGGGGGGAAAACACAAACCGTACCAGAAGACCATGCTGCGAAGGTACACGAAGGAAGGGGGAGAGTCAGAGATGGCGGCGAACCTGGAGAACGGGTGTGGGGAACGAAAGTGGAGAGAACCGGACGCAAGGAAGGGGAAGGAAGCTCGAGGGAAACACACCGGGAACAAGAGCGGGGAGACCCGTGGAGGACCGGTACCGATCGAGAAACAAAATGGTGATAATAGCCATGGAGGGAATCGAGAAGGGCGACGGGGGAGCAATCCCCCGGGGGGATATTACCCAAACGTCCAGAAAAATGGCGAAGGGACCCTAGAGGCCCCAGAGTCGTCTACCCGGGAAATCCTAGTCTGACTAGGAGGAACCGGACCCTGCGGAGTACGCAGGGGGGAAAGCTTCCCCAAGCAGAACCCCCTGCTGCTCCCACCCTATTCTGGCCCATTCAAACAATTATTTCTGGGAATCAGGTTACACTATGTGTGTCCTGTCATGGACTCTGGCCTGACCCACTCGTCGAACTGCTCGTCTGTGAGCATCTCCAGCTCCAGAGCGCTCTGCCTGAGCGTGAGTCCATTCTGATGAGCGTTCTTTGCTATCTTTGCCGCATTATCGTAGCCTATGTGGGGATTTAGTGCCGTGACAAGCATGAGGGAGTTCTCTAGATGGGCAGAAATATTTTCCTCGTTTGCCTCCAAGCCAACGACGCACTTGTCCGTGAACGATCTGCATGTGTCCGATAGGATCCTAACCGAATGCAGTAGGTTGTGAACCATCATTGGCTTGTACACGTTGAGTTCGAAGTTCCCCTGGCTCCCTCCAATCGAAATTGCGGTGTGATTTCCCATCACTTGACAGCAAACCATGGTCATGGCCTCGGACTGGGTGGGGTTGACCTTGCCAGGCATGATGCTGGAACCAGGCTCATTGGCGGGAAGCGCCAGTTCCCCAAAACCACACCTAGGTCCAGAGCCGAGCCATCTGATGTCGTTTGCTATCTTCATGAGAGAGGCTGCCAGTGTGTTGAGGGTACCAGATGATGCAACCAATGCGTCATGAGCCGCTAGCTGTGCGAATTTGTTGTCTGCACTTACGAAGGGGAGTCCCGTCTTCTCGGCTATCCTGCTCGCGACCTGCTCGGAGAAGTCGGGATGGGTGTTTAGGCCGGTTCCTACTGCGGTGCCACCCAGAGCTAATTCGAAGAGATCATGCAATGAGGCCTCTATCCTGCGTATGTCAGAGTCGAGCATTGAGACATACCCCGAGAACTCCTGTCCAAGTGTGAGTGGGACCGCGTCCATCAGATGTGTCCTCCCGATCTTCACTATCCCAGAGAACTCGTCCGACTTGGCATATAGCGCCTCCCTCATGTGAGAGAGGGCTGGTAACAGCCTGTGGGTTATCTCCTCCGCTGCAGCGATGTGCATAGCGGTTGGAAAGGTATCATTGCTGGATTGGGCGCGATTGACGTGATCGTTCGGATGAACTGGTGATTTACTCCCAAGTTCCCCCCCTGCAAGCTCTATCGCCCTGTTGGCAATGACCTCGTTCGAGTTCATGTTGGTCTGCGTGCCCGAGCCGGTCTGCCAAACTCGTAGAGGGAAGTGCTCGTCCAAGGTGCCGGAAATAACCTCCTCACAGGCGGATGCTACCAACGCTCCCACTTCAGGGTCGAGCTGCCCTAGGTCCACATTGGTCTGAGCGGCCGCTCCCTTGAGAATCCCAAAAGCCCTGATGACAGACCTTGGCATGGTGTCATCTCCGATGTCGAAGTTCACCAACGACCGGGCCGTTTGTGCGCCGTAGTACCTGTCGGATGGAACTTGGACGTCGCCCATTGTGTCCTTCTCCACTCTGAATGATCCTGGCTCCGCTCTGGCCGATCTCTGAGGAAGATTGTCTTCGGCGGGAGGGGTTGAATCATGGGAGAGGCCCCGCTCTATCATTCTGGTAATCGTAGCCGATCTTCCCTCCTTCATCCCCTTGCCGACTTTCCTGTCTAGCTTCCTCGCTGTCTCCTCTGGAATGCTGATGCTTATTATTCGACGGTCTCCCGCGCGGTGCTTTGCCATGTATTTGGCATTAATTAGTTATTAATAAACTCTATTATAGCCTGTCAGTAGGCTGTTTTATTAAATTCTCTCAATCTTGATTATCTTCTGGGGGTCGTACGGTCTGTCTCCTGGCTGAGTATCGCAATTCTCGATTTTGTAGACGACTTCCATTCCTTTCACAACTTTTCCGAACACAGCGTGGTTGCCATCTAGCCAAGGCGTAGGGACGGTGGTCAGGAAGAACTGCGAGCCGCCGGTGTTGGGGCCGGCATTGGCCATCGAGAACAGTCCTGGGCTATCATGCCTCTTGGCCAGTGCTGAGGCCTCACAGGGAATCTTCCAGCCGGGCCCCCCGGTTCCAGCTCTGCCGTTATGGGGGTCTCTCGAATGAGGGCAGCCTCCTTGGATCATGAAATCCTTGATGACTCTGTGGAAGTGCAATCCGTCATAGAACCCGTCGTCTACTAGCCGGAGGAAGTTTCCTGTGGTCTCTGGGCAGTCCTCGGTGAAGAGTTCGATATCGAATTCTCCTGCGCTTGTCGTCATCCTAACTATGGTGGACATGGTGGTAGCGGTGTGTCAAGCAGTCCAATAGTGTAACTGCCGTAAAAAACTGAGGTCAAGCGACCATTGAACCCGGGAGCACCCCTTCAGGGAGCTCGAGCAATCTCACTGTTCCATCCGGATCAAGTGCTCCGAGAACCAGAAACTGCGACACGAATCCTGTTGGCAGTGTCTTGTCGCCGAGGTTTACTGCGCCTACCACCGTCCTTCCAATCAACTCGTGACGGGGGTAGTTGGTAATCTGGGCAGAGCTCCACATCTTACCAATGACTGGCCCGAAGTCGACTTGAATCTTGTAGGATGGTTTCCTCATCTCAGGGAAGTGCTCTACCTCCAGTATGACCCCGGCCCTGAGGTCTAGGTCGAAGTATGCTGATGCGCCGACGTACTCCTTCCTCTCCAAGTTGCTTGGGAGATAGGGTTTACCATCCGGGTCGATCACGTGCTGGCCCATTCAATCACCGGCCACATCAGACCGTAGGATGAGCGGCCTTAGGTCTATTCCAGCTTCACTGAAAGCGTCGGCTCCACCCTCTTGCCTGTCTAGGATGGTGATGCATGCCGCCACGTCGCAACCCATCTCAATCAGCATCTGCGCGGCCTTCAGGGCGGAGCCTCCTGTGGTGGTAACGTCTTCCAAAAGAACAACACGGTCTCCAGACTTGATTGTGGCTCCCTCTATCCCCGGTGGATTGCCCGTCTTGCGGCCTCCTCTTCCCTTGGGCTCCTTGCGGACCATGAATCCCCTGAGTTCGGACCCCCTTCCTGCCTTGGCAATGGCGATGGCAGTTAGAGGGACGGCTCCGAGCTCGAGCCCCCCTACTGCGTCGACCCCTCCCAGGATGCTTAGTTGGTCATGAATCAGGACTCCCAGGAGGTGTGCGCTGTCAGGGTCCATCATTACCGGCTTCATGTCGAAGAAATGTGGGCTCTTTCGGCCGCTGGCGAGAGTGAAAAGTTCGTCTGGAGAGTGCAGGTACGCGAGGTCCCTGACCCTGTCGATTAGTCGGCTCTTCGCCTCCTCTGCGCTGATGGACTGCATCTTCTTCCCCCTCTCCGGGGCAACAGGGTCGCATGAAGGTTCGCAAGGGTAAACGGCCCAAAGGGCCGAGATTACGGTCAATGTTCTTGGACGGCCTAGTCCGGTAAGGAGATGTTCGCAGCGGAGCGTATGGTGATGAGCGGGAGAAATGGAGCGCAGGCAATCTATGACTCGGCCCGCCTGAGCGACGAGATTGCCGCCTATCAGAAGTGGCTCGACGAGAAGGCTGAGGAGGAGTATCTACTGGCTTCTGAGGCGAAGTCCAAAGGACTTGACTTTAGCAGGGACATCGAGATACCGAGAGCTGCTGATCTAGCCAGTAGGACAGAGAAGCTGCTCGAGGAGTACCTCAAGGGACTGAAGATTGAGGACGATCTTCGGGAGCTACTGGGATCTACAGACAGGGAAAGCGCTTCCATACAAATTGCAGTTGATGTTGCCAGGAAGATGCATGTGAGGGACGGCGACCTGAGGGACGCAATAGACTGTGGGTTGAGGGTAGGCCTCGCAGTTCTAACAGAGGCCGTTCTTGTTGCACCCTTGGATGGAATTGGCGCGGTCCGCATACTGAACAACGTTGACGGATCGGAGTTCCTTTCTATCGACTTCTGCGGCCCCATAAGGGCTGCTGGAGGTACTGCTCAAGCGCTGTGTGTCCTGATTGGGGACATGATCAGGAGAGAGCTTGGAATAGGCAGATACGTCCCATCGACCCCAGAAGTTGAGAGGGTGAAGGAGGAGTTCGGGCTCTACAGGGTGGGACTGCAGTACAAGCCCCCTCCAGAGGAGGTCGAGACCATAGTAAGAGCGTGTCCAGTGATGGTCAATGGCGAGGAGACCGAGAGACAGGAATGTGCCGGATACAAGGAGATCAGGAACGTCCAGAACGAGAACGGTTCATTCAGAACGCGTGTGAGGGGCGGCGTCCTGTTGGTGATTGGGGAGGGACTCTGCCTGAAGGCCCCGAAGATCGTCAAGCACACGGAGAGAATGAGGATCCCCGGTTGGGATTTCATCTCACAATTTGCCGAGAAAGGGAAGCCCCAGGAAGACAAAACTGGTGACTTCAAGAGTCGCGCAATACCAAAAATTTCTCGCTATATGGATGATGTGATAGCGGGTAGGCCCATTTTCGGCGAGCCAGGCGAGCCAGGCGGTTTCAGACTCAGATACGGGCGTAGCCGCGCTACTGGCCTAGCCGCTGCAGGCATGAATCCCATTTCCATGGAAGCGGCAGGTGGATTCATTTCAGTCGGGACCCAGATGAAGATAGAAAGGCCAGGGAAGGCCTGTGCTGTGACTCCCTGCGTAGATGTAGATGGGCCGACCGTTCTATTGTCTGATGGGGAATACAGAATGATTTCTTCTTTGGCCGAATGGGATTCCGTCAAGGACGAAGTTGTCTCTATTTGGGACAATGGAGAGATTCTGATGGGACTAGGTGAGTTCCTTGAGAACAACAAGGATCTCGTTCCTTCGGCATATAACAGGGACTGGTGGGCTGCAGATCTTGTAGATTCAATTGACCATCCAGAAAAGGTATTGAGATTGGCTGAGATACTAGATTGTGAAAGAGGCAAGCTACCTCCCGGAGTCCCATTCAATGGGGCGATAAATAGAGGGGGCGAAAGCGATCTAGAGAGGAGTTGGAGACGTAGGGATTGGTATGTTTTCCTCAGGGACTTAGAGCTCACATGGGAACAATGCAGGGGGATTTGTGGGGATTTCGGAACTGCGGTTCCACCTCCATGGAATCTCTGGTGGGCCGATCTGCCGATATCATTTGCACCTCCCCTCATCGATTCATTGATTCATTCCGAGGTGGGGAGCGAGGGTCTGAGGATTAGGGGTGCTGCAGAGGGCTGGGGGCCTGATGGGAGCGTCGGAGATTTAGATATCGAAGAAGAAGGCCATGAGAAGTGGCCTAGATGGACATCTGTACGAATGCACGGGGTGACCAAATCATCCCTGATGACATTGGGATTGCAGCATATTCACGATGGAGGCGATATTCTGATTCCAAAGAATTGGGAGAGCCTTCTTGATGGCCTAGGCCTAGAACAAAGGGATGGAGGGATTGTTCCAGTAGTGGAATCTGGGCCGCATATATCGAGTAGGATTCAGAGGATTAAGGAGTCGAACGCGGTTATCAGAGAAGAGGAGGAGAGGCTAGCAGATTTGGAGGCAAGGCGTGCAGTGGCTAGGGTGGAAGCCACAACCGCAGCGATGCAGTCTGGAAAGGGCACTTTGGAAACTGAAGCTATCGGTGACGAGGCAGCGGAGAAGATTGAGGATCAGGGGCCCAGAGATTCTGCGGCACTAAGGAATTCTAGAGTGCTTCTTGATGGTCATGAGGTTGAAAGGTGCCTGTGGCTAGTTCGAAATCTTTCACAGATGAGGTGGGAGAATTCTGTACCATGCAGGATTGGGGCCAGGATGGGTAGGCCCGAGAAGTCAGGAGTCAGGGAGATGAAACCATTGGTTCACGCACTCTATCCGATAGCAGAGAATGGGGGCCCTCAGAGGCTCCTTGGGCATGCTTCTTCCAAGGGAAATCTCAGAGTTCAGCTAGGACCTAGGATTTGCGAGGATTGTGGAAGAGAGTCGCCTCATATCAGATGTCATAATCGCCCGGATCCACATGTAGCTGTCGAATGCGGCGGAAGGACGATTGAGAGGCGGGGAAGGGGTGCAAAAAGGAGGAGGAAGGGGGAATTGACGAATGTGCCCCTCTCTTCCATTCTAGAGGTTAAGAGGAGGGCTCTGGGAATGGATAGGCTCCCAGGAAAGGTGAAGGCCGTGAAGGGACTTATCTCGGTAGGGCAGACGCCCGAGCCGCTGGAGAAGGGACTACTCAGGGCGAAGCATGGTGTGTCGGTCTTTCGGGACGGCACAGCGAGATACGACATGAGTGACGTTCCTATTACTCACTTCAAACCGAGCGAGATTGGAACCCCCTGGAAGGTTCTCTATGAGCTTGGTTATACTCACGACATGTACGGAGAAACGCTTTCTTCGGATGACCAAATACTGGAGCTGCTTCCACAGGACTTCGTTCCTTCCACCCGATCAATAGACCACCTTCTATCGACATGCAATTTCGTGGATGACCTCCTGGTGAGGTTCTACGGGATGGAGCCGTTCTACAACGCGACAACCGAGGCCGACCTAGTTGGCCAGCTTGCCATAGGCCTAGCACCTCACACATCTGGAGGAGTTCTTTGTAGGATAGTCGGTTGGACGTCTTCCTCCGCAGGCTATGCCCACCCTCTATTTCACGCAGCCAAGAGGAGGAACTGTGACGGGGATGAGGATAGCATAATGCTACTGCTAGACGGATTGCTCAATTTCTCCAAGGAGATACTTCCGGCAGGGAGAGGGGGGAGGATGGACGCCCCTCTTGTCCTGACAACAAGATTGAACCCCAAAGAGATTGACAAAGAGGCACTCAATGTCGATTGTTCTTGGGGCTACCCCCGGTCATTCTACGAGGCGACTCTTTCTCAGCCCCACCCCAATGAGGCCTCTTCACTGGTAGACCTGGTAAGCGACAGGCTTGGTAGCATAGGAGACATCAGGGGATATGGCTGGACGCATGACTCAGGGAATCTGGATGCAGGGCCCGTAAACTCGGCCTACAAGACGCTGGAAACGATGAACGACAAAATGACCGAGCAGCTTGCTCTGGGAAGTCGACTGAGGTCCGTAAGTGTCAGGAGGGTTGCTTCGCAGGTGATCGAGTCACACTTCTTGCCAGATATGCGAGGGAATCTTATGGCATTCACCAGGCAAAAGGTCCGCTGTGTGAAATGTGGTCATTCCTACAGGAGAATGCCATTGGCGGGCAAGTGCGTTCAGAGGGTGGCCGGATCCGTAGGGTTCTCCGGCACTGAGGACGGCGAGTCATCCTGCAAGGGGAATGTGGTCCTGACGGTTTCCGAGGGTGCCGTAAGGAAATACATCAAGGTAACCAAGGAGGTAATGGAAAGTTACGGTGTGGACGACTATACGAAGCAGAGGGTCGAGTGGATGTCGGAAAGTGTGGATTCGCTATTCAGCAATGACTCGGTGACTGTGATGACTCTGGAGGACTTCATCTGATTAGAATTCGAGTTCCAGGATTCTCAGTATCTTCTCCATCCATCCAAGTTTCACGATTTTTTGTTCGGGATCTGTCTTCCCCGACCACCTTCCAACGATATCAGTCCTAGTTCCGAGCATTCTAATCCTCTCGATGGGGACTCCCAGTGATCTGACAATGCAAGCAGCCCTGTCTCCGTCAGTGAATCCACCTGGATTGTGTATTCCCTGAATAATATCGGGTGTTTGGTGGGTGAGAACTAGGGGCGGGGGTGTGGGTGAAGAAGCGGCTATTTCCAGCAATTCTCTCCAGTCTTCCGAATTATCGCCATGTGCGTGCAAGAATACGGGAATCCCCCTCTTCACTGCAGCAATCGTCCCCTCGCCTCCGTCTGCATCACTGACAAGGAACGCCAATCTAGACCATGCCCTCTCTGATGTTGTCTCTGGAAGTAGGGAAAGGACCCCGGTGGCTCCATCAGCAGCCACTAGAAGGGTGGGCTCGTCGAGAATAGCGACCAACTCATCGATCTCTATGGCGGCACCCAGGATGGCGACTTCTTGCTCACGTAGAACTATTCTACGTTGTATTCCAGCGACAGTAGAGGCCCTCTGGAACCTAGACCAGGACTCGATGTCTGTTGACTCTACTGCGGCCAGTAGGTCATTGGCGCTATCCTCATCTTGGTCGAGATCCCAACCGAAATGGGCGCGTATTTCGTCTTGCATGGGGACTAGGCTATTGTTGACTGGGGTCAGGTCAGTGGGCCTCTCCTTCATGCTCTCTCCAGTGGAAGGGCTCGGTGAGTGTTGAAGAACCCTCTTTGTCCACTGAGAACTGTGCCGATGCCGCTTAACCCTCCGGAGATAGGAGACTTGGGTCTCCTCTCGAGGTACCCTATGCTCCCTCAAGGCAGGGAGCACATGAGATCTGTTCTAACTGAGAATGGTATTTCCGTGGAGGATCTGATAGAGGCCCCCTGGCTGGAAGATGTCAGGAACAGGGGGAGATTGCGGCTTCTTGAGTCTGTGATGCACAAGGACGGAGTAGATACTGCCACGGTTGTTGATCTCTCTACGGACTTGGGCAGAATGACTGAGTCGCTTTCCTTCCTGCATGCGATGCTTGTGGTCTGTGCGTCCTTCGACGAGCGTCTGCTAGCTCGATGGATTGAAGGCGAGGCGAGCAGGGCCGACCAGCTTTTCGGGATGGACACCGGTAATTTCAGCACAATTGCTACTTCCTACATTTCCGGGCTGAGGGAGGAACAATCAGGGGATTCAATGGAGGTCGTTTATTGGGTACCAATGTCCGACTTCATCGAGTTGTGCCCGCGAATCTCTGGCAACTACTGGAGGTTGGCTAATCGCCCTGTCAGTGAGGGGTGGGTATGCATGAACGCTTCAGCAGGAGAAGATAGCAGGCAAAGGACATCGAGACTCCTCAAGGAGCGTGTCAGAGAGTACCTGGATAGGTCTTGTAGAGAACGGATGGAGAGGATGGACGATGAGTTCGCGGCCCTCTTCTCGGAGCCTGTTGAGAGAATCACGGGCCTCCTATCAGAGAGAGTGAGTGCAGAGATGCCGATGTCTGCGGCGGTGAGGGAGGATTGGCCCCCGTGCTTCGAATCCGCAGTATCCGAATTGAATCAGGGAGTAAACGTGAATCACGTTGGGAGGGTTTTCCTAGCGTCCTTCTCAAGATCCCTGGGGCATTCGCAAGAGCAGACGTGCGCCTTTTTCTCGGGTGCCCCCGACTACAATGCAGAGACAACTTCCTACCAAGTAGCGCATGTTTACGAAAGGGAGTACACACCACATGGCTGCGCGTCACTGAAAACTTCAGCTAGATGCCCTGTAAACGTCGGCGATGATAGTCTGTGCGACCAAGAGTGGTTGACTCACCCGCTGAAATATCTGAGGGCCAAGCAGCGACGTAGGTTTCAGGCGCCCAGTGATGTGGAGACAGCGCAAGAATCGGAGACTAAGGAGCGCGTTTCAGGCAATTCTTCATAGCGTCATTGATACTATCGACTAGCGAGGGGGAGAGGTCAGATGGTCCGAACACTTGTTCTAACAGTCGATAGGGACAACGACCTCGGTGTCAAGGCCGGCATCAGGGGGCCTGTGATTGGGCGGAAGGCCACTCTCGCAGCGGCCCTCAGACTTGGGCTGGCGGATCCAGAGGAGTCGGACACCAATGCAATACTAGGAGCGTTGCATCGGCATGACAAGCTCAACGAGGAGGTTGTGGGGGACGATGAGGTTCAGATTGCCCTTCTGACAGGAGACGTCAGAGTAGGAGCACGGAGCGACAGGGCAATTGCCATACAATTGGATGAGGTGATTCAAGAGTTCCAGCCCGACAGGGCCATCCTGATTACAGATGGGGCGGATGACGAGGTTGCTCTTCCCATCATTACATCGAGAGTTAGGGTCGACCACGTTGAGAAGATAATTGTAAGGCAGTCAAAGGGGATAGAGAGCACGTACTACTACGTAGTAAAGGCGATTGAGGACCCCCGTTGGCGGGCTCGCTTGCTAGTTCCGATTGCTGCGGTAATGATAATCCTGGGACTCGGGCTTATACTTCCAAACGGTACACAACTGATTGGGGCGATGCCCCTGATCTTTGGAATATGGGTCCTAGCCAAGGGACTTGGTTGGGAGCAGCAACTGGATAGGCTGCTTGGAGACATGCGTTCGGCTGCTAGTGGAAGCCTGCTTACCACTCTCCTATGGGCCCTAGCATTGGTGTCTCTGATAATTGGGGCGGTCACTGTAATCCAGGTTTTCTATGGTACATCATTGGAAATTGAGGAATGGGCGGCGGCAATTCTTCCCGATTCCACGGGGTTCGATATCGGGGCGGTGAACAATGACATCGCGGTTTGGGTGATTGCCATCGACAATGCCCTTTCTTGGTTCCTAGTGGCTTTCTTCTCCCTTTTCCTTTCTCTAGGCGTCCTTAGGTGGAAAGAAGGCTCATTCACAGGGCAGAGCGTCATGCTCCTGGCCACCGGGGCAGTGGCTTACTTCGTAATATCGGCGATCAATGAAGTTGCACTGGGGATGCTGGGCGGCCAGGACCTGAATCTGAGCGTTAAATCGGTATCTGATACTTGGTCGATACCCGTGTTGGCTATCCTTGGAAGATATCTGCTAAGTGTCATGGTTGAATCATTGACTGAGGATGAAGAGGGCTCGATGGAGAACCAATTCTACGGAGTCTAGACTTCGAAAGTTGAGTCCATCATGCAAGACGGACATGTAACTCTGATGGGACGTGTAGACGGGATTCCCAGGGCAGCATTGCAATGTGGACAGAGTATCGCCTGCTCGACTCCTTCCTGTCTCTTTTTTCCAGCTTGGCTTGGATCGTAGGTAAATCTGTACTTGTGAGTTTCTTGGAGGAAATTTGGCGAGCCCTCTCCTTCATTCCCGGTAGCCTTGAACTTCGATTTTCTCTCGGGAATGGAGACTGGCTGATTTGTGGCTTGGGGGGGCTTCTTCGGTCCGTTCTGAAAATCTTCTAGCTCGGATAGTATCTCAGATACGGTCATGTTGAGTTCCTTGGATGCTCTGTCTATCGCGAGGGTTCTCTCGTAGTCCCCCATTCCAACGAACTGCTGGAGGATTACTGCCGGTATCTTCGCCATGAGGCTGCGACAAAAGGACCCCCTTTCAATCTCGTCCCACCCCTGTTCATCGTACGCTATCCCTAAGAGCGTCCGATTTGATTGCACGTTGATGTTCCCCGAGTGCATAGAGTGCCGAGGGACCAAGGGGCTGTGCGGAATAGACCCATGCCCCCTCCTCTCCGAAGTGAGGAGCAGGCTGCCTGTGTCGGAGGCTTCGAAAGTTGTCGAGGTGTCAGGCCCTAGTCCCCCCTCGATGTTTGTCGGGAGGTATGGATATCCAGATGTCAGGGCCGGCCTCACTGCTTCATTGAGTCCGGATGAGAGGTTTTCGGAGACGACAGGAGGGGATCCGGCCGAGATGTTCGGAAGGCCGTTGGAAGAGGTGGCAGCAAGACATGCCGGCCTTATCACAGGGGGAAGGAGGATGGGTGTTTCAAGTGCTGTTTCTCCAGATTTGGTACTGGAGGCCACTCAACTAGTTGCCAAGTCGTCTTCTAGCGTGGAAATTGAGCTTGACTTCGCCAGACCTGTTGCCGTGGGTGGCAACCCCACTTTTGACAGCATGAGCACCCCCTTGGGTCCTGCGGGGGAAGTCGTCAGAGCAGAGGTGATAGGGAACGCGAAGATTTCGAGGAAGATAGACTCAATTACAGATGAGGTGGATGTTCTAGCATCAGAGGCGATGGGGGAGCTCGTAGATTCTGGTACCGGGGAGGCCCAGATTTCGAGGATGCTGTCCTCAGGCCTGCTGGGGAGGGAGGAGAGTAGGAAACTTGTTCCCACCAGATGGGGAATTACTGCAACGGACGACACCCTCGGGAAGAGGTTGTGGGACAGAGTAAGGATACTTCCATCGTTGGACAAAGTGTTGGTCTTCGAAGCAGAATATCTGGACAATAGATTCCACATTGTCCTCACGCCTGGAAGTTGGGCCTTCCATATGATGGAGGCTTGGACAGGTGGTTCACTGTGGTCAGAAAGCGGCAGGGTTCTTGGGGACTGGGAGGAGGGTGTGCCTAGGACGAAGTATGCTAGCAGGGTTACTGGGGCATATTACTCGGCGAGGCTGGGGGTACTGGAATACTTGGAGTCGATTGGGAGGTCTGGTGCCTGTCTGATCTGGAGGGACATTGGCCCAGGCTACTGGGCCCCTGTTGGGGTGTGGCTAATACGTGAGACGGTAAGAGAGGCCCTTAGGGGGAAAGGGAGGAGGTTCGATTCCCTTGATGCCGCGATTGGGTTCATGTCCGATAGGGTTTCTTCGCCGAATGAGCTTAGGGGTTCATGGTTCGCGAACAGGAGCATCCAGATTAGATTGGATGCATTCTAGTTCGACTTTCCTAGGAAGTCCCCGACTATCTCGCTCTCTGCCTTAATTAGCTGCTCGGCGACTGTTGATTTGGAGAGTCCGAGTTTGCTTGCAAGCCCCCTTATCGATACCTTCTTCGGAACTTCGTACCAGCCGCTCTTGTATGCTAGCTTCAGTATTCTGTACTGTTGTAGAGTGGGGCCGCTCTGGGCTATTCCCTCGGAATTCGTGGCCTTGGTGACTCTCTCGATTGGTATTGCTTCCCTGATTGATCTCAAGAAGGAGACCATGGAAGATTGCCTCCCAGCTACTTGGACCACGAGGCCGTTGCTCGTCAGGTTTGTTCCCGCTAGGATTGTGAGGTCCCCATTCTCGAAGAATCTTCCAATAAAGTCCCTTGAGAACTCGAGAGAAATCAAGTGATGGGTCAGATAGTCGGTCTGCCATTCCTCTAGTATCTCTACTATTGTCACCCCTGGCATGCTGAAACCTGCCTGTGGACAGTCCCCATCAGCGGTGATGCACTCACACATTATTCGCAAATTTCCCCCCTCTACGCCGAGGGTTCCCCTGTAGTCCCAGCTTATGCTGTTCATAGCAATAGCAGCGCGGGAGTCGTGGATTATTGAGGGGGCCGCGCACTCGACTCTGACCGCCCTCATGGAAATCCTCATCACCCCAGTGTATTGTGGAGGTTATCAAATTGCTTCATAGTTGCTAATCCAGAATCAGTTACGTCTCCTTCGTGCTCCTTCCTCGGCATCCAGTATGGCCTTGGCCACCTCTGGGGAATATCCCATATCAGACAATTTCCTGACTCCCTCCTCATTATTGTCGGTCTGCTGTACTGCCACACCATCCCCCTCGGACATAGTGGATTCGACTTCCAACGTGCCGTCAGAATAGCTACGTGGAGATGTGATTCGGCTCCTCCTGGCCATTACTGCTGCTGCGACTAGAAGGATTCCAGCACTGGCCGCCATCAGAGTGGCGAATGCGCTTCCTGTGATGGTGTTCAGGAGTGCGTTGGGAACGCTATCGTCCTCTGTGGAGTCCATGCAGCCATCCCCATCGATGTCCGTGGATCTGTCGGATTTCCAGTTCATCACTCCAGTCGGGCAGAGGTCCCTTGAATCAGGGACTCCGTCGTTGTCGTCGTCCTCGTCCTCGGTGTCGTCCATGCAGCCGTCCCTGTCGATGTCGATTGTCAGGAATTGGGTGGCGGGGCACTCGTCGATAGCGTCGGAGATGCCGTCGTTGTCGTCGTCCCAGTCATCCGTATCCACGCACCCGTCCTGATCTACGTCGTTCCAGGTCGTCGAAACCCAATCAGATGTGCGATCCTCCTCGCAGTTGTCCGAGGGAGTGTCGATTCCGTCGTTGTCCAAGTCAGTGTCCTCGGTCGAATCGTTGCATCCATCTAGGTCTAAGTCTATCCCGGGCCCTATTGGGGTGCTTCTCTGGCATTGGTCTGAGTGGTCTGGGACCCCGTCGTTGTCGTCGTCTGCGTCCTCCATCTCGTCATGGCAACCATCGGAATCCCAGTCGGTAATCAGTGTTGATTCCCAGTTTGACATGCCCATTAGGCACCTATCGTCCCCATCCTGTACGCCGTCGTTGTCGTCGTCCTCGTCCTCGACGTCGTCATGGCATCCGTCGCCATCGAAATCCCCGGTTGGTTCTGAGAACCAAACTGTCATCCCCTGAGGGCACAGGTCGTCCCCATCCTGTACGCCGTCGTTGTCATCGTCCCTATCTTCTTTCAAATCGTGGCATCCGTCGCCATCGTTGTCGAATATCATGTCTGACCAACCAATCTCGCCCTTGGGGCAGTCGTCTTCGGCGTCAGCGAAAGGATCGTTGTCGTCGTTGTCGTCCTCGTCTCCGTCACGACATCCGTCGCCATCGTGATCCTCGGCGAAGTCCCCCCAGTACTGAGCTCCATCGGGGCACAAGTCTAGGTGGTTCTCAACCCCGTCGCCATCGTTGTCGGGATCCTCAGAGGTGTCGTCGCAGCCATCGTTGTCGGCATCAGGGTAGTCCCCCTGGACGCCCAATGGGCAATTGTCCTCAAAGTCTAGGAATCCGTCGTTGTCGTCGTCTGGGTCCTCCGTAGAGTCCCGACATCCGTCCGAGTCGTGATCGGTCTCGAAGCTGGACGTCCAGTCGGTTTCTCCGAACTGGCAGTCGTCTTCCGAGTCTGGAATTCCGTCGTTGTCGTCGTCATTCCAATCTCCCTCATTGACTAGATTCACGAGAACTGTGATGCTGGTAGTCGCTTGTGACATTGTAGAGGAAGACACAGTCACTGTGACTTCAAACGACTGGTCCTGGTTTGCCTCCCTAAGGCTGGGCGCCCTGAGGAATAGTTCCAACTCGGAGTCGACGTCCTGAACTAGAGTGGTGGTGGGCTGGTAGTTCCCGGAAAAGCCCAGGTCAGAGAACCAGTTGGCCATGATCTCTGAAGAGGATGCGATGACTATGTCGCTACCTCCAGGGACTCTTGGGCCTCTCAAAACTAAGTCTATGGATGTCGACTCGCCGGGGCTCAGTGTTACCTCTTCACCTTGGTTTTCGGCTAGTACTAGGTCCATCTGGTAGACATTCTCTGACCACATGCACACGTCCCACTGATCCTCTGTGACGGTCTCCGATTCCTCACAATCGGGAGTCGTCCAAACGATGTCCCTGTTTGGCCAGTCGAAGTTCACGATGGGTTGTGAGCCAGAGCTGATTCCACTCCCGAACACGCCCATCAGATTAGTCGTGCTCTGGGCGATAATCCTGGTATTGATTACTGCGTATGCTTCATCCAAGCCCTGTCCAAGTGGCAGTTGGCCGTTTTGATCGAGCTGTGGCGTTGTAATCCTGGTCCATCGGAGCTCTACGACCCCCTCTCCATCGGCAGCGTCGGGAGATGACTCGAACCATGTCACGTGCACGGAACCGTCATTGTCGAAGTCCACTCTTGGGTTGGCGCCCCATGTCATGTCGGATCCCGGGACGAGTGAGTCTGTGACCACGGATACTGTACTGAGGTCAAGTCCATCTGCCTCGCCATCGAAGGGTCCGGCGCGAGACAGGTCCAGCTGCATGTAGTGCAATTGTGAAGGAGCTGTGCGGCTGTGCTCCTCGGAGCGGCCATCGACCCACACAACGTGTACATTACCATCTTCGTCGCTATTGACCTCGGGGCTAACGCTCCAGCCATGGCCGTTAGTGAGACGTGTGTCGTTCACTATCACCAAGTGTCCGATAGTGCTCCAACCAATACCATCCTGCCATACGTAGTCTACAGAAGGGCCAGTGTCCTCTACGTACTCTCCGGTATCTGAGTCTACGCTGTGACCGGGGTCTCCCATGCTCCAAGTGCTCCTTGGATTGCTAATCATGGAATATGGATCTAGTACGGACAGGTATGTTTCTGTGGAGCCGCTGCTCGTTGTCAGCGCTATGATGGATTGGACTAGTGCATTTACCTCGTCTGTGTAGTTCGCTACCGGTATGACCACGTCATCTATCCATGCTGCGTCGTTTCCTGAACTGACGCTTCCATCCTTGGCATAGGTCCACTTCAGCGTATGCTGACCTAGGGAGACCGGGGTCGAGAAGTTCCCGCTCTGAGTCCCAGACCACTGAGCCAGTTGAATGCCGTCGAGGTAGAACTTGAGGAAATCGTATCCCGCCTCGGATGATACGTTGTAGGAGAAGCTCACAGTTCCATTGGCTAGGACTCCAGTGAACTCGAGGTTTGTGCTCTCCCCATGCGTTATCGCGCCTGATTGAGCGGAGTAATGTCCGGATATTGGCGTTGAAGATGGGTTTGTAGCTGAAACGTAGGTGTAGTCGGCTGATACGGATGTGCCACCGTCCCCATAGGTGTCGTTCAGGAAGATCGTGTAGTTCCCAGCGCCAGTGAAGCTGACTAGGACGCCGCTGTACTGGTTGTACACTGAACTGCTGTTGAAGGAGGCGACTGTACCGTCGGGAAGGATGACGTCCATGCTGAACTCTGAAGCCCAGTTGTCCACGTTCACAGTCAGGTCTACCGTCTCTCCAGCCGGGTGTGTGTAGTTGCAGGAGACTGAGTAGAAGGATGGGTTGCCTGTGGTTCCCCCTATGTCACACAAGTTGGCCTGGGAGTATACCAAACCGTTGTCGGCTGCTTCCACCGACCATGTGTCCGAGGAGCTCGAGGAGCCCCATCCATTTGTCAGGTATCCCGATTCGAAGTCCCCCTCGAAGTTGGCCATGTTGTCTGACGGGTAGAGGAACATCTCCCCTCCTGCGTCCTTGGTCGCCGTGGTCAGTCCGTCGCAGGTTCTGTCTGCGAGTCCGGTGAAGTTACCATTGCATTGTGCTAGATCCATCATATGGGAACGCACGTGAGTGTCGTTGGCCCATATGGTATTGGCGCCATATGAGGTTGTTCCAGCCACGGGAATCGGAATGATCCCTGCATTTACGCAGGCGTCGTGTGCCTCTCTAATACTCTGGTAGTCATCGGCTTCCTGTGCCTGGTATCCATTGCCGGAGCCGCCATACGGCCCTTCATCGGAAACAGGGATGATCAGCTTGGTTGCATTCGGGTTCCAAGCATGGTCTGCAGACGATGGGGGGTTCCCAGGAGTCATTGATGAGTAGTCCCTCCATGAGGTGCAGGCCCATGTCGATCCTGGTCCCCACATCTCGCTGTAGTACCCCCAGTCTGTGGGAATGCTGAGGGCGGATTCGTTGTAGACAACCTCGGTGAGTGCCCTTATTCCACCGGAGTTGTCCGTTGGGATTTGCCCGAGGTAGTCTGTTCTTGGACCTGCGGTCCCGTTGCCACCAGTAGAGTACCCGTCCTCGCAGTTTTTGTGGTTAGATGCGTGAGCCATCTGCCCGCTCAGAGCATAAAGCGTCTCTAGAACTGTGATGCTTGCCGACTCAAGGAGTGGCTTTACACCTTGGAAGTACTCGCCGCTGGTCAGGTTTCCTCCGTAGAATACGGCGCACATATCCTCCCACTCGGCGGTCATCGAACCCGATGTGTCTAGAAGGCCGACGTACTCGATCAGGCTTCCACGGGTATCCTCCCATACCACGATTACGGTGTTGTTGGCCCCTATGGAAACTGCTGGGTTGCCCTTGTACCCAAGTGCGGGGGTGACGAGTGTGTTGTTGATCACTACCTCTACTCCTCCGGTGGAGTTCATTGCGACCATCTTGTAGTAGATCAACGGGGTTCCGAAGTAGAGTCCTTGTGGGTCATAGGTGTCAACCCAGACGATGTGCATAGCATCGTTCGAGTCGACTGCTATGTCTGGGTCATTCCTGATGCCGGTCCCATCTGCAATTATGTATTCACTGGTGAGTGTCATGTTGTAAACGTCCCCTGTGGAGCCGTCTTGGTCGTCTTCTGAAGGGTCAAGTATGGAGTACAGTATCTCGATATCGGTAATCGCCCAAACGATATGTGCATTGTTGTCGGAGTCGAGGACCATCGAGGGGCTAGAGACCTCTGTGTAGTTGCTCTGACCGACTAGGGTGTTGGCAATAAGAACGGTATCAATCCCATTGGTGGAAATCAATGCGTACTGTAGCATGGGGGATGAGCCATTCTCGATCCAGACTAGATGGACTCTGCCCTGGTCATCCATTATTCCGGTTACCTCTATCGGGTTGGAGGTGTTAAGGTTCGAGAGTAGTGCTTGAGTGGCCGCTTCGTCAGTGGTGTTGTTAGCGGTGTTGTGCCTGGTTTGGTCCGGTTCGAGAGAGACGCTACCAAGTGACATAGAGGGGGCAAAAAGTGAGGTTACCAGTATTGCTGTTATCAGTAATGACATCTGAGATTTGCCGGTATTTCTCTTGGCTGGTATTCTATTGCTTGCGTCTGCGGTGGCTCGAACCATGCCTTGGCAAGTGGTAATTAAACCAAAGTAGGCATACCGGACATGTCCAGTGAAGCCAGAAAAACTGGGTTATTGCGGGTTCTTGAGGGCATCTATCCTCTCTGGGTGGATAGCCTCCCATGGGAAGTGCCCTTCAGTCGTCGGGGTTCTTCCAAAATGCCCTCCTGAAGCCGTCTTTCGGTAGATTGGGCGCTTTAGATCTAGGTCGCTGATCATCGCGGCCGGCCTCCAGTCGAACGCGCTGAGGAGCCTGTGAGAGAGCTCGTCATCTGGAATGGCGCCTGTTCCCGAGGTGTCTGCGAGCAGGCTGATTGGATGTGGCACACCTATTGCGTAGGAGACCTGGATCTCACAGCGATCAGCTAGACCTGCCGCTATCACGTGCTTGGCTGCCCATCTGGCATGATAGGCTGCGGTCCTGTCGACCTTTGATGGGTCCTTCCCGCTGAAGGCCCCGCCTCCATGCATACCCCCTCCATATGTGTCCACTATGATCTTGCGTCCAGTAAGACCGGCATCTGAATAGGGGCCGCCCGGATCTGCGAACCTCCCCGTACCGTTGACTATCAATTTGTATCCGGAAGACAGCCAGATTGGGGGTATGGCGTGCTCGACTACGTGCTTCCGGATCTGCTCCTGGACGAATTCCTGCTCCGCATCTACATCTCCATCGAATTGGTCCTTCAGTGCGTCGTCATGCTGCACAGCAACCACGACGGTCTGGACGTGGCTAGGGTTGCCCTCGGAGTCGTACTCCACAGTTACCTGGCTCTTCCCGTCCGGGCGAATCCACGGGATCTCGCCATTCGCCACTATCATATCCAGACGCCTGCAGATTCTTTGAGCCAGTGCTGCGGGAAGAGGGAAAAGTCTGCCATCCATTCCAGGTGTTCCCTCTGTCTCCTTGCATGCATAACCGAACATTATCCCTTGGTCTCCTGCCCCCTGAGAGTCAATGTCGCCATCCACGCCCTGGCTGATGAATTGGGATTGGGTGGTAATGAGGACAGTTACTTCGCAGGTTTCTGAGCTGGTTGCGTCCATGCCTATGGAATGGTCAGTATAACCGATTTCGCTGGCTGCTTTCCTTGCTATGAACTCATACTCCTCGTCACTGATTGACCCAGCTAGGGTTACCTCTCCCGCTAGTACGATGAATGCCTTCTCCTCGGTTCCCTTGACCAAGGTCTCGACCGCAACCCTGGCGTTTTGATCTATTGTCAAGCATGCATCCAAGATTGAGTCCGAGATAGTATCGCAGAGCTTGTCAGGATGTCCTGCTGTGACAGATTCGGCCGTCATAGCGGGGGGAAGTCGCTCTGCCATGGTGTCGGAGGGAGGAAGCTTCCCTCATGAGTGTTGTTAGGAAGGGGTTCTCCTTCTAGAGATTGGAATGAAAAGGGCGGTGTCCTTCCGCAGTATGTGGGTGATGTTGTCGCGGAGTTTGTCTGGACTGGCTCACGTGAGCGTGCGGAGCTCCTTCTAGCTTCCATCGAGCCCGATGACAAGGAGTTCTTTGAGGGCGAGGTCTTGGAGATCCAAGATGGTGCCGAATTGAGGATCAGAGTGAGGTCCGGGACTCTTTCCAAGGTGAGGTCGACCATGGATGACATCCTAGCTTGTCTTTCAGCTGTAGAAGCTAGTTTAGTGGCTCTGGACGGCGAATAACGGGTGTCTCCTGTTTCGGACCATTCAAGGCGGTGATTCGACACCGCGTTGCGTGCTTCGTCTCCCCCACGACAGGTCGGACCTCCTGTGGTCAGGAGATTCTGCTACACAATTGCTGCTCGATTCTGCAGATAGGTGGGGGGGCTCAATGGTCGCAGACGAAGGGGGTGGCGGCAGTGGGTCTTCTGAGCATGGGAAGGCAATAGTTGTCGCCAGGCAGTCAGGAGTCTTGTGTGGACAGCTGGTCGTTGAGAGGTTGTTGTCCAACCACTATCCATCATGCTCCGTCGAATGGCACATCACTGAAGGCGGGAATGTCGATGAAGGTGTTACTATTCTGACAATCAATGGGGAATGTGGTGAAATGCTACGCTCAGAGAGGGTCATTCTCAATATCCTAGGGAGGCTTTCTGGAATATCGACCAATACGGCGAATTGGGTTTCCTCGGCCGGAGATGTTGGCGTGGCCTGCACTAGGAAAGTGGATTGGGGACTACTAGACAAGTGGGCGGTTCACATCGGGGGAGGGTTGACACACAGGCTCAGCAGAGCTGATGCCCTCATGATCAAAGATAGCGAAGTACTAGCGGCGGCTGGACCAGGTGAGAGCGAATTGGATGCCCTTCGCCGATTGATCTCAGATGTAGATATGGAAGAGGACTCGGGATTCACTGTAGTAGAGGTTAGGACAGTGGAACAAGCAATCGCCACCGCATCAATCTGGGACTCGAAGCAGCGGTTACGAGGGGGGTGCGAGAGAGTCGTTCTTCTGTTGGACAACATGGGGCCAATGAAGGCGAAAGAAGCATCGGATGCCCTAGATAGAGGGGGGCTCAGAGCTTGGTGCGTACTGGAGGGGTCGGGCGGGGTGTCCTTAGAATCGCTGCGAGAATGGGAGGGAAGTGGGGTTGATCTTGTATCCTCAAGCTCACTGAATAGAGGGGTTTCTCCTCTTGACATGTCAATGAAATTTGAAGGGGGCAATTAATGGCAGAAATTCCTGATAGTCATCCTCGAAAGGCGTCCCTCATGGCACGACAAAAGATGGTCGATGCGGCATCGATTGGGCTGTTGGCGGAGTCGGCCATGATAGCTCATGGAAGGGGGGAGGCGTATGACTATCTGCTAGGGGAGAGAACGATTGAGGCCGCCTCACTGGCAATTTCCGAAGCGGTGGCCAGACTTAGTGAGGCGCAGAATCCGGTAATTTCTGTCAATGGAAATACTGTGGTCCTTGCAGGGGGAGACTTGATTCGCCTGGCTGCGATAGTAGGCTGTCCTATCGAGGTAAATCTGTACTATAGAACAGATGAGCGGATTAGTGGCCTTCTCTCCCTTCTTGATTCACAGAGGGAGAGTGTGGCTTCGGGGGAGCCTCCAGAGGAGTGGTCAGGCGATTGGAGAGAGCGTGTGCTCTCGGTCCCCCTACTCGGTTCTGAACCAGATGGTTCGATATCTGGACTGGTGGGGCCCCGTTCGCTGTGCTGTAGGGATGGAATAGAGCGTGCCGATGTGGTATTAGTCCCACTAGAAGACGGCGATCGCTGTGAGGCGTTAATATCACTTGGAAAGCAGGTTCTGGTGGTTGATCTAAATCCCCTGTCTAGGACAGCAAGAAACGCCACTGTAACAATTGTCGACGAGGTTTCCAGAGCAGCTGCTGAGATGGTTAAGAGGGCATTGAATCCAGGTAGAAGCACTGAGTGGGACAACGAGCGATGCCTCAGGGAGGCCTTGTCTGTGATCTCTGATGCTGGCAGCCTAATCTAGGGGTATTGTTCCTTGAGCAAATTGGCACATCTGGCTGCTATTGCTTTCCCGACTTCTGTGGTTGTAGCCTCTCCACCAAGATCGTACGTTACCGCACCGCCCTCGGCAAGGTGCTGCGATATCGCCTCCTCGAGGATTTCTGCGCAAATCGTGGCGGTCTCATCGCCGTGCCTGATTCCAAGATGGTCAAGCATTAGCTGGACGGAAGAAATTGCTGCTATCGGATTGACCTTGTCCTTTCCTGCATACTTAGGAGCCGATCCGTGAACTGGTTCGAACAGCATGTGTTTATCCCCTATGTTCGCACTTGCTGCCATTCCCATGCCTCCTTGCAATACAGATGCCAAATCAGTAGCTATATCACCGAACATATTGGGGAGGACTACCACATCAAGATCCTCTGGATCTCTGACTAGCCACATAGTGAAAGCATCGATGAAGGCCTCATTTGTCTCCACTGTAGGGTAATCTTGGGAAATCTCCCTGAAGACCTTTCGGAAGAGCCTGCATCCTCTTGAGACGTTGCTCTTGTCCACGCACGTAATCTTCTGAGAAACTCCCATACGGGACTCTCTTTTCTTCGCCAAATCAAAGGAGAACCTGATTACCCTTTCACTTCCATTCCTGGAAATAGGGCGCGGGTCCCACTCAACCTCCCCCTCCAAGCCAGGGAATTTTTCGATTACTATCGGTTGGTCCTTCTCCCCTCCTTTCGCAGCTTGAGCGGATCTACGGAGAAGGGAGTGATAGAGTCCTTCCGTGTTCTCCCTAACCAATACCATGTCGACCAGTTCAGGTTCCCAAATATCGGTGAACATTCCATGCACTTTGTGCTGTACTCCTTTGTACAACTTAACCGGCCTAACATTCGCGTAAAGATCCAATCCGGAACGCAGGCCCAGTATGCACTGCCCTCCAGCGTTGTCCCCGTTTGGGAGTTTTGCATCGGGCCAACCTATTGCACCCAGCAGGATTGCATCAGAGTTATCCCTACAATGCTCGAAGGATCCTTCTGGCCACTCCAATCCCGTCTCCAAGTAATACTGGCCTCCACATGGAATTTCCGTTATGTCGAATGAAAGGGGGCTAAGTTCCTCGAATACATCCATGACTCTTCTAGCCTCACGAATGACCTCCTTACCAGTGCCGTCCCCTGGGAGGACGGCCACCCTATACTCCGGCATTGGTCTGTGCACCCGCTTTTCATTCATCAATTCACCCCAAGGAAAGTTTGGAGGTAATTGACGGGATAGTTGATAGACGGTCACCACGAATGAAATGGATATGGAGCGGGGAACCGACGAAGGGGAGGGGTCCCCAAGGATTGATGTCAGAACCCTTCCAGAGTCTGTTGCAACTTTGTGGGAGACGATGCTGCGGCTCGATCCCTCGTGGGACCTTGCTAAGTGGCTGGACGAGCGTGCGAAGGAAGAGCTTGGCTTAGTTGAGAGCCATCTGGGCAGGGAGAAGTTACGAGTTGAGCAGCGACTTCATCGCATAGAGACTCTGGTTAAGAGGCTCAAGCGCCAAAGAGAAGTCCAAGGAACCCAATTATCGGACCCTAATCAAAAGAATCTTTTCGATGTGTTTGGCAGTGGGGTAAGCAAGGGGGAGGCTGAGGAGGACTTCGAAGCCGAGCAGGCGGCTGTGGACTTCGGCTCTATGGATGTAGGAGATGACCCCCTTCTAGCAATAGTTTCCGAGCATGTGCTGGGAATTCTTGAGGTTTCTAGATTGGCCGGTCTGGCTCCAGTACACTTTGATTCCCTTGTCAGTGAGCTTGTTCCACTAGGAATTAGAGTGGATGATTTGGATGAGGCGATAGCATGGCTTCTGCAGTCAGAGGCGATTGTGGAGATTGATGAGGATGCGTTTGCTTTGAGTGGATGAACTTCCGTTTTTCGTCAAGTCATACAACCATTCAAAAAAGGGGCGTTTGTCGTTCGTACTGGTCACGATGGTTAGCGATGCTTCGGGCTGGTATGCGAGGCTTGATCAAGAGTGCCCGGACCGCGTTCAGCAGATTCGTTTGTGGTTGGATTCATGGGAGGAGTCCACGAAGGCAAATGTCCCAATTGCTGCTTCCCTGCCAAGAAGTTGGCCTACGCTTCCTGCTGGGCTTCTGTACGATCCGGGGGCGGTTCTAGACAGGCTCCTGTCTAGGTACGAGGCAGTCTCTGACGGTCGTTCACCGAGGGGTGCTTTCTCTACCCCAGGTCGACTAATTCAAGCAATTCTGGCAGATGAAATCGGACAGGGCAGCCGCAAGAGGAAGGAGGAGGAGCCTGTTACACTGTCCTTGTCTGCAATCCCTCCGGGATTCAGAGATTTTGCAGAGAAATTCAACAATAATGTATCAAGTTCGAGAGAGGACGAGGAGGAGGAGGGGTCTTCCAGGACCAAGTCTGGGGTGCCACTACCTTTTGCTGATCCGTCATGCGGAGCGGGCCTAGTTGCATCACAAATCATTCGAATTCACTCTCAGAAATTGGAGAATGATAGTGAGGCCGTGAAATGCAATGACACTCTGAAACTGCTCGAGGGGATGCAATTTCTTGATTCATCAGAGATAGCAGTGGAGGCCTCGAGAAGGAGGATACTGATTACGCTGGGAAGAGCTGGTTTGGTTGATCTTGAAGGCGAAGGGCACGAAGGGATGATCGGCAGAAATGAGGCTGAGATGATATTGGAAAGTAACATCAGAGTTGGTGACTCTCTTCTTGACGAGTGGCCTTGGAATGAGTCCCCCACGCTCGTGATCTCCAGACCCCCATGGATTAGAATCAAGGACAGGTTCAGAGGTCATGAAGAAGGAAGTAGATTGAGGAGGGAGCTTTCGGGAAGGCTGCGTAATGCGGTAGACTCTAGGGGGGATTTGAGATTCTCTGCACTGAAAGGAAACGTGAACCTCTATCGGCTTTTCCTAGAGAGATCTCTACAGCTGGTTTCCGAAGGAGGCAGAGTCAGGATGGTAGTTCCAGATTCTCTGTTAAGAGAGAAAAGCAGCGTACCACTGAGGAAATTACTGGTGGAGAATAACGAGTGGGGCTCCACATGGAGCTTTCCCGACCCTCAACGTATTTTCCCAGGAATATCACAGGGATTCGCGGTTTTAGGAATAACATCTGGTGGTTCTACCGACATGATGACGAGTTTCGGGCCGCTTGGAGTTGACCAATTATTACCAGACACAGGAGTATCGAAAACTTCGCCCTTCCTTGAACTTGAAAGGGGGCATTGGTCGTCATGGACTGATGCTACATGGGCAGTACCCAGAATGCCTTCAGATGAATTTGACAGGAGGAGGGTTCTGGATGCAATTGGTAGACTTGCGGATCAGCCGAGGCTATCGGAAGATTCCAACTGGCTATGCCCGGGTTCGGAAACAATAAGGGTCAGAGTTGGAGAAATTGACCAAAGCAGCTCATCATCCAATATCTCCGATTGGGATGAAGAGGCGGAAGGAGTTCCATTCATCAGGAGCGCCCACTTCTGCCTAGAAGGGAATGATGTTCTTATCCGACATCCCGCTTATGATTCAGACATACCAAGTGATTCGATCCAGAAATCCCATTCTATGTGGAGTGGGAATTACAAATCCAAGGGCTTTCCAAGGATTGCATGTCAAGCAATTCTGAACTCTGCGAATGAGCGACGTCTGAGGTGGGCTGTGGTGCCCGGAGATTGTGTTCTTGGAAACTCAGTAAACTTCCTGGAGTTGCCTGAGGGGGTGAAGGGCGTCCTGGAGGAGGAGAATGGATGCTTTGAGGATGGCCTAAACTGGCTATGTGAGCAATTGAATAGTGGGGATCTTGATTTGTGGTCAAGGGCATGGGGGGCCAACAGCAACGTAAACAACTACGAGATCGAGCGGCTTCCTTTTCCGACGTCGAGCCAGAAAGATTGGCTTTCTGAATAATGACTCACAATAGAAATTAGTATTGCGGAAATGACTTTCCGCTATCACGAAAGTAGTGGACCCATACCGAATAGACTATTATCATGTTTTTCCGTACGGTAATCGTACTATCGCGGTAGCTTTGTGATGGGGGATGAATAATGGGCATTAATCCGAAAATTGGCATCACCGGTTTACCTCGATCTGGTAAGTCAGCGGTCCTTGACAAGGTAGTGAAGATGATTGTTGAGGAGGGAGGGGATTCAGGTGGCGTTCCAGTAATCGCGGGAATGAGGTCCGAAGCAATTGTGGAGGATGGCGAGAGGGTCGGGTATGCGTGTGTAAATATCGTGACTGGAGAGAAGGGGATAATGGCCCACAGAGATATAGACTCGAGGAACAGGATCCTTGGATACGGGATTGATCCTACGGAAATTGATAGAGTGGGGGTCCCAGCCATTTTGGATGCGATTGGTAATTGCCAATACTTGGTAATTGACGAAATTGGTAAGTTCACAGTAGAAAGTGAGGGTTTTGTATCAGCGGTTAGAGAGGCCTTGGACTATGACATGCCAAGCCTTCTGACTCTGCACAAAAAGAGTCGTCATCCGCTTTTGCAGGACATCAGGAGGCGTGATGATGGGCGAATACTGGAAGTCACGCCTGTAAACAGGGCCCTCCTGCCCTACAAAATTCTCAAGCTAATTCAGGAAGACTACTGAGCAGGCTTAGTCAAGTTGATTCGTTGATGCCCTAGTTGGATAGCAATGGAGTCGCCATCGAGACGCCTTAGGAGAGTTCTCGGTGGGCTCTGCGTTGCGCTTCTATTCCTTACTGCCTTGTCCATCGGAGATGGGAGTCTAGTCGTCATGGATGATGATTCTTCGAATAGTGACGAGACTGCGGTGGTGTTCCCGATACTAGCAATCATCTTTGGTTTGCTGTTTATTTCGATTTCAAGAGCTGGGGATGGAGAGTACGGCAAGCACTTCATGGATAGATGGGTAAGTAGGGAAGGTGAAGAAGAAATGACCTCCAGGCTTAGGTTGGAGCAGGACGAGGCCGGTGTTGATGGAATGGGTACGGCTTGGGCCGAACTAGAGAAGACTCATCTTGAGGAGAGTCTCGGAGAAGAGGAGTGACCATCGAAACCTTGACTCGGTGGAGGCTCTCGCATTGTTGCGGGTGAGACGATGAGTGAGGTGCCTGAAGACCTGAAATATACAAAGGAACACGAGTGGATTAGAGTTGAGAGCGGTGAAGTGGTAATCGGCATCACTGACTTTGCTCAGAACGCTTTGACGGATGTTGTTTGGGTTGAGCTCCCCGAGGATGGAGCGATGGTTTCCTCGATGGAGGCTTTTGCCAGTGTTGAGTCAGTCAAATCAGTGAGCGAGATTTACGCCCCTGTGGGTGGCAAAGTGGTCGGTGTTAATGAAGAGCTGGAAGACGCTCCCGAACTAATCAACGAAGACCCATATGGCGATGGTTGGATTTGTCGAATTTCTTTTTCGGATCCATCGGAACTCGAAGCGCTTCTCGATTCAGTTTCCTATTCGGAGCTGATTGTGGAGTAGGGTGTTGACTTGAAGTCTGTGAACATCTACGTCGATGGTTCTTGCGAAGACAACAGAAATGTGACGTCCTCCACCCCTGCTGGTTGGGGGTTCTGTGTGATTATCGGTGATAGCGGTGCTGGAAAGGGGCAGGGTGACTTGGTTGCAGAGAAATGTGGCCGGGTTGTGACTGACCCTGAGGAGGGTGATTTCCTAGGAGCAGAGGTCGGATCAAACAACACGGCAGAGCTCAGTGC
>JAYZLP010000041.1:0-13911 GCA_036154155.1 Thermoplasmatota archaeon
GAGTAGTTCTCCCTGTTGTGAATAGTGAGTTCTTCCCCCGAGTAAGTAAAGACGTCCGGTCCCTCGACCATTGAGAACCATGATAGCATGTTTGTGCCTGAACAAATTGCCAGCCACCCGGGCCCACTCATCCTAATGGTCCCATTTCCAGAATGGCCAGCTGGGATAAATATCGAAGACCTATCTGATAGTTCCCTCTCCCAGTCTCCCGTTGAATTTACTTCTACGATGACATCGGTAGAGGGGCAGAATGCTGACTCTGATTCGCCGCGAGTAATCGAGAATTCGTATGGAAGGCTCGACAACGGCAACCCCCAATCTCCGTCGGAGAATTGAAGTTTGAGTTGGGAATTATCGATTGGCATGACCAGGTGCTGTGAAGTCTGATTATTCCTCAATATTGTGATTGTAGGGCCCATGGCAAAGAAATGGTCCGGGGATCTTTCCTGCGAGAAAAGGGCCCCCTCATGGCCCCTCATGCAAAGGTTGTGGGTTCCCGGGCCGAGGGAAGTCTCGTTCTCAAAATACCAGAATTGGTTACCATTAGTCAGATTGATGTGGTCTCCTTCCACTACAAAAATCTCGACGCATATCCTTGGAGTTTCTGTGTCCTCCACAAGAATCCAAAGTGGATCTATCGATGTTGACGCGCCGGACGGTTGGAATACGATTGAATGCTCGTCCACATGCCCATGCACATCAATGAGGATGACAAGCCTGAATGGGTGGGGGGTAGCATCAACTTCTCTGGATAGGTTGACTGATATCGCCCCGGGAGAAGCTTGAGTGATTTCCTCGAATCTGCACACTTCCCTCTCTTCGAGGCACTCGGAATTGATCTGCCATTCACCGAGAGGGTCACCTTCTACGCGCATCTGAAGCCATCCCGAAACTGGCACTATTCCAGCTGGTTCTAGCACTAGCTCGAAGTTCGCCTGGCTGTCCACAAATTCGATTTGAGAGGGCCAGTCCTCGGTTGAGAGTCCTGCGTCCCATTCGGGCATGTGGTATGCGCCGTTGATTCCCGGAAAACCTGCAACCAGAAGTAGGGCCACCGCCACTATTGTCCTATTGCGTGAGAGGTCATCGAAACCCGTATTCTCATCCACCACGAACGGATCCAGCATTGAGTTGGGGCTGAACCTCCTCCAAGTGGCAAGGGCAGTTAGGAATAGCCATGGAACCCATGTGTTGCTCGAGAATGCCATTACCAACAATACTAGTGTGAATCCGAAAATATAGGTCTGCTTGTCTTCTGCGAGGATTTTGTCGGGTCCGAAAATTGAGTGCAGCAAGTGGTCCCCGGGGAACCCGGGAATAGGCATCAGCATCATCCAAGACACGATACAAAGGCCCAGTCCGGCGACACCTGTGGGATGAAGCCATTGTAGCCTAAGGAGGAAGTCATCGCCGAGCCAAGGGTTTGAAATCGAATCCAAGAGTGGGTTTGCAGTAATTACCAGTGGTGAAGATTCCAGACCGGGAGGGGAGCTGAGGGTCAGATTTAGCCCAATTATTGACAGTACAAACCCGCAGAAGAATGTCACAAATGGAGCGGTAATTTCAATGTGGGCTAATGCTCTTCTGTTTGGGTAGGGTATTCTATCTGGCCGGTTCTGCGGGAGTAATCCCGCTATTCCGAAAGGCCAGACGGCATCAGCAAGTGGGAATCCCAGAGGCACCATGCTCTCCAATCTTACCCCGTGCCTCTTTGCGACCAACCTCCTAGACTCGCTGGATAGAGCGGCAACTAGGATTATTGGTAGTGAGAAGGTCAGTATTGATTGAGAAAGTACATCAGTACCGAATTGGGTATCTGGACTATTCCTAGTGATCAGGCCGACACCGGCTATTGTCATGAATGAGAACATGGAAAACCAGACTGCGAATTGCTGCCACCTGGGAAGCGCCGGCGACCTATCAGGGATCTCCGAGATTGAGAGTATCGGAGGATTTCCTATGTCGAGGACGCCAATCAGACCCAGTGGTTCAAGGTGTTCATTTAGGTCCACGAGACATGATCCCTCAGTCTTGCCACCAATTCCCGTAACTCTCCATGAGGCGCTTCCTATCTCGTCCTCCCCTAGTTCGAAGTATCTCGAAGAAATTACCTCGGCAAGTTCCCTATGACTCCATGTCTCATTGTCGAGAGTTAGTCTCTCAGGGGTCGGCTGCGCCTCGCTCACGGTCGGTGCTAGAAGAGGTGTGTTTTGACCCCTCGCTCTCTATGAGAGCGAGAAAGGCGTCACTTATTCTTGAATCTCTTGAGCCTGAAGGTTTCTTCCCTCTCCATCTCTTCGAGTCTGAGCTGAATGAAAGCCTGCGCCTCTTTCATCTCCGGTATCACCTTGAATTCCAGGGCGTTGACCCTTCTCTTTGTGGCCTCAATCTCCTCTAGAAGCCTCTTGAGTGTGGCTTCCATCTCTGCAGCCTTGACTACCTTCTCGATGAGGAGGGAATAGGAGTCAGCTGCCTCGTCGATGTAGGGTGACCCCCCAACCAGTCCGAGGCCCCTGTCCTCCATGGATAATTTCAGATTCTCTCCATCTACCTTGGGGACGACTACACCCATTATGTTCCTTCTAGAGACGGTTACCTCAGGCCTCTTTGAGGCTGCGATAGCTGCGCTCTTGACAGATAGGCCTCCCTCTATGGAAGATGCCAGGCTGATTGCCTGCAGGGCCTCCCTGTATGTGACCACTAATTCCTCCCTAGCAGCGATCATTTCAGAAAGAAGTGTCCTGAACTCATGGAACAAGCCATCTCGCTTCATCTTGAGAAGGTTGTAGCCACTTGATGTCTGCTTTATCCTCCTCTTCAGGTTGATTAGCTCTGACCGCGTTGGCTTGATGTCTAGAGCCATATTCATTCACCTCCTGAGTGTAATTATTCCTCTTCAGAGTCCTTGCGATCAGTTGGGTGATACTTGTCTATCCACTTCTGGTCCAGCCTGACAAGGTACTTTGTGTCAATGTTGGAAAGTAGATTCCATGCTAGATCCAGGGTTCCCTCGTTTATTGAGCGATCCTCGTCCCTGCTTTGCCTGAGGAATTGGTCCTCGAAGATATCCGCGAACTTGAGGAGTTGCAGATCCCTTTCATTCAGGGCATCCTCACCGACGATGGCGACCAGCCCCCTCAATTCCCTACCCTGTGCGTATGCTGCGTAAAGCTGATCGGAGACGGACTTGTGGTCCTCCCTGGTTTTTCCAGGCCCTATTCCGGCGTTCATCAGTCGGGAAAGGGACGGTAGAACGTTGATTGGCGGGTATATGCCCTTCTGGTGAAGCTCACGAGAAATCACTATCTGCCCCTCTGTGATGTATCCAGAGAGGTCTGGAATCGGATGGGTAATGTCGTCTCCCGGCATTGTAAGTATCGGGAATTGGGTGATTGACCCCTTCTTCCCCTTCACAAGACCTGCCCTTTCGTACAGCATAGCCAGGTCTGTGTACATGTATCCTGGATATCCCCTCCTCCCGGGAACCTCTTCCCTTGCTGCGCCTATTTGCCTAAGTGATTCGCAGTAGTTCGTCATGTCGGTGTAAATTACCAGAACGTGGTAGTCATGTTCGAAAGCCAGGTACTCGGCTGCAGTCAATGCCAGCCTGGGGGTAATCAGCCTCTCGACCGCTGGGTCGTCTGCAAGATTGACGAATAGAGCAGCATTCTCCAATGCCCCGGTCCTCTCAAGGTCATGAACGAAGAAATTGTACTCTTCAGCAGTAATTCCCATTGCACAGAAAACGACCACGAAGTCGTCATCACTGCCAACCAGTTTTGCCTGTCTTGCTATTTGCAGGGCGATATCGTTGTGAGGTAGACCGCTCGCACTGAAGATCGGTAGTTTCTGGCCCCTAACTAGCGATGTGCATGCATCGATTGCAGAGATTCCAGTCTGAATGAACGACTCAGGGCTCTGTCTTGAGTAGGGATTGATAGCGGCCCCTATGATGTCGGCCATCTCGTCAGCGACGATCTCGGGACCTCCGTCTCTTGGCCTTCCAGCGCCATCCAGGATCCTTCCTATCAGCCCCTTGCTGACTGGGAGCTTGAAGACGTCCCCGAGGAACTTCACGCCTGTCTGCCTGTCTACGGATGCGGTTCCCTCGAATACCTGCACGATAACTTGATCGTCAGAGGTATCGAGAACCTGTCCGTTCTTCATTGACCCGTCGCTGAGCCGAAGCTGAACAATCTCTCCGAAGGAAACTGGTTCTGTCTTGTTTAGGAACACTAGTGGACCCTTTACGTCAGTTATGGTTCTGTACTCTTTTCCGCTCATGATATCACCCCTCAGTTGGCCTCCATACTAGCAGCAATCTGCTGCCCCATCTCAGTCACCAATTCTCCTATCCTCTCATCGTAACCCTTCTCGAAACGACCTCTCATCAGATCGGTCCTAGCTGGGACGTTCACGACGTCTTCCAACTGGGCCCCTCCCGCTATGGCCTTCTTTGCTTCCTCTTGGAAGGACAGGATTGCTCTGGCCATGTGGTACTGTAGGCCCAAGTCACTGAATGTATCGACGTCGTGGAATGCGTTCTGCTGAAGGAAGAACTCCCTGATCATCCTCGCGACCTCGAGTGTGAGTTGCTGGTCGACTGGTAGTGCGTCGGAACCCACGAGTTGGACGATTTCCTGGAGCTCGGCCTCGACTTGCAGTAGTGTGCTGATGTCGGTCCTTACCTCCGGGTAGTCGGATGCGATGTTGTCCCTGTACCACTGGTCTAGTGCCTGTGGGTAAAGGCTGTACGAGCTTAGCCAGTTGATGGCCGGGAAGTGCCTCTGCCTAGCCAGTCCAGCGTCTAGACCCCAGAAAACCTTGACAATTCTGAGGGTTCCTTGGCTTACTGGTTCTGAGATGTCGCCCCCTGGAGGGGAAACTGCCCCTATGACGGAAACTGAACCATCGTCGCCAGCGAGAGTCCTGACCCTCCCAGCACGCTCGTAGAACTCTGCGAGTCTGCTTGAGAGGTAGGCGGGGTAACCTTCCTCACCGGGCATCTCCTCAAGTCTCGAGGATATCTCCCTCATTGCCTCTGCCCATCTGCTAGTGGAGTCTGCCATTAGAGCCACATTGTAGCCCATATCACGGAAGTACTCGGCGATTGTTATTCCCGTGTATACGGAAGCCTCCCTAGCTGCTACAGGCATGTTTGAGGTGTTTGCAATCATGACCGTCCTATTCATCAGGGGTTTGTTCGTATTTGGGTCGATAAGATGGGGGAACTCGTCGAGAACCTCTGTCATCTCATTGCCCCTTTCTCCGCAGCCGATGTAAACCACTATCTGAGCGTCAGACCACTTCGCTAGTTGCTGTTGGGTGACGGTTTTTCCAGAGCCGAAAGGACCTGGGATTCCCGCAGTGCCGCCCTTGGCGAGAGGGAAGAGGAAGTCTAGGATCCTCTGACCTGTGATCAGGGGTACGTCGGGAGCATACTTCTGTACGAAGGGCCTTGGGGAACGTACTGGCCACTCCTGCATCATTGCTATCTCAGTCCCATCATCGAGGGTGCAAACAGCCTCTGTGATGTTGAAGGATCCGGATTTTATTGCCTTCACCTTTCCTCCCACATTAGGGGGCACCATAACGCGATGCTCGATTGTCTCTGTTTCCTGAACAGTCCCGATGACCTGCCCAGAGCCGATCTCGTCTCCCTTCTTCACAGTGGCATTGAACTCCCACTTCTTCTTCAGATCGAGACCGTCTGCATCAACACCACGTGTGATGAAAACGCCCATTGTCTCTTCCAATTTGGGAAGTGGGCGCTGGATCCCGTCGTAAATCTGGGTCAGAAGGCCTGGCCCAAGTTGTACTGACAGGGTTTGGCCGGTCCTGACCACGGGCTCCCCTGGCTTGATGCCAGAAGTCTCCTCGTAAACCTGTATGACAGATTGGTCTCCGTGTAGCTCGATGACCTCACCCATGAGGCCCTCATGGCCGACACGAACGACCTCGTACATTCTAGGCGCTATTCCGATTGCTGTTACTACTGGCCCGGAAATCCGGTAAATTACTCCATTCTCTTTGCTCATTTTTTTCACTTCCATTAATTCTTGATTTTATTACTTCCAGAGGTCCACTCCTAGAGCTGACTTGATTGACTCGCGGAGGGTGTGGTCCTCCTCCGTTCCTATTCCCAACACCGTGGGAGTAACGCTCTCAGCAATCTGCATTCGCAGCCTTTCTGGGAGCATGATGAGATCGGAGTTGTCGATTACGACGACGCCTATCTCGGTTTGGTTTAGGAGAGAGCGGATTATCTCAGCCATCTCCTCGTGGTCACTTGTGTTGTGCAGGTTCTTCACCCCCGCCAACTGGAAACCGAGGGTGAATTCAAGCGGCCCTACAACTGCTATCTCCATCATTTCACCTCAGTAATCCAAATGCGCCTCTATTACCTCATCTGGGAGGCCTACTGACTTACCGCGCACTAGTAGTCGTAGATTTCTGACTTCGAGTGCCTTGCACTCAATGTAATGTATCACAGGGAAGGGCGAAACTGGGCTTAGATGTGAGAATCTCTTCAGCATCGCGTGCCTTTGATGTGACATCAGTTCTGCATATGGGTCCAGAGAACCAATGGACTTGGAGGCCGACATGGCCTCTTCGAAGCCTGAATCGTCGAAAGAGCCGCTCCTCCTGAGCGACTCGATTAGCTCCTCATCTGTCTCGGCCTGCGATGCTTGCCTCATTGTTGCGGGATCTATCTTTCCGCCCGGGATAACGATGGAGGATCGTTTCTCCTGGGACATCTCCTGACGGATCCCACGGAACTGATTAATCACGTTCCTGTGGTCTATCTCCATTCTCAAATATCTGAGTAACCTTGGGCTACCATCTCTCCCCTTCACTGCTTTCAGGGCGTCTGAGAAGTATTGCATGTCGAGAGAGTTCTCGAGATCTTCCAGAGTTGGCTCTCCCTCCATCTTAGAGAGAGCACGGCCCCAAGAAGTGCCTGACATGGCGTCAACGGCCTCCTGGAGGCCCTCGGTCGTTCTGACAATTTGAAGCCATGGTGCATTTCGTGGGTTCTCGGATGGTAGAATCTGTGTTTCGATTAGCTCATCTGAAGCGCCACCATTAATCGCCCTTAGCACGGTCTTTGCCTTCTCGTAGTCGAATCTCTCGACATATATGGCAACTAGTGCCCTGAGATGGCCTTGGCAGAAGCGCATGACTTGCGAGAGGTCATTGTCCATGTTGTGGAACAATGCTGCCTCAACGGCATCCGCGCCACTCATCCTTGATGCATAAAGATCCATCTCTGACCTATACCCGAGCTCCCCTATGCTCACGCCGATTGATTCTGGACCCTGTTGCAGAAGCTGGCGCATTCTCGTCGTATCAATCAATGCCGCCTTGCGTGCCTTAGCTCGCGCTGATGCATTGTAGAGATTCGAACGACCATTTGCCATACTTGCCATTAAATCGCCTCGTTTATTCTCCAAAAAGTGCTGCGTTGACCGCTCCGAGGCTCGCCTTCCAGGCATCCTCCAAGCGACTATCAAAGCGGTAATCTAGGACCATTGATCCGTCCTTCGACTCCAGGACAAAGCCTCCGAGTCCCTCGATGTCCTCACCCAAGGAGAACTTGGATGAAGATAGGGCCTTACGGTCCGTGGTTACTGGCCTCAGAACCATGTCTGAATCAGCCCCATCAGCCTCCTCAAGAAGGCTTGCTATCATATCGGAACGTCCCTTGAAGTCTGATGACCCAACTTGTTCCATTACGGACGCCCATGTCAAATCCAGTTCCTCTCTTCTGGCGATTAGCGCTCTCTTCTGATTGGCCTGCCTCGCCGATGCTACGACCTCAACTGAAAGCTGCTCACTATCACGTGATGCTCGCATCTCAGCCTCGGAAGCAGCTGCGGCAGCCTGTTGCCTTGCATCGTCCTCGATGCGCTTGGCCTCGGCTTTGGCAGCGTCGATGATTGACTTAGCTTCGGCCTTCGCCTGACTGGCGATTTCGGCCGCTAGAGCATCTAGTGTCATCTTCTTACCTCTCGTCAATAATTCGTCTCTCCGGTCTTGCAACCTGCCTAGAGCAGGAACAGTGCAAGGAATCCGAACAGTACGATGGTCTCAGGTAGAGCTGTGAAGATCAGTCCAGTAACGAACTTACCTGGGTCTTCAGCAATCATCCCGACTGCTGCTGCTCCGATAGGTCCCTGGCTCAATCCAGTTCCAACACCCGCTAGTCCGAGTGCTATTCCAGCTCCCAGCTTAGCTGCGTCCCAATCGTAGGACGCGGCGGTCGATGCCTCCTGGGCCGAAACCACCGAAGCAATCATTGCAAACGAGGTCAGGACCATTAGGGCGCTCATTCCTTTCATCATATTTCTGTTGTTCATTCTTTTTCCTCCATTTTTTCAAAGCCTAGGCTTGGAATCTAATCTACCTCCACGAATCTGGAATTCAGGCCGAATGGCTTGAATTCCTCACCGCTTGAATCGTAATACTGCCTCATCCACTCAACGAAGTGAAGCCTTGCTGCATGTATGTTCGGACTGAAAACACCAAGTCCCCATGCAAAGAATTGGACTGAAAGCCAACCAATCAGAAGTAGTGGGATGAAGACATAGTCGATTGTTGAGGCGTGAGACATGTCCTCTAGAATGTGTGCCAAAGGTTCGAAGAGTTTCTCATTGCCTGTCTCTGCAATCTTGACTCCCACGACGCCGACTGCGAACAGCCTGACATAGGAAATCACTGTTGGCATCATCCCAACTGCTTCAATTGGTGCCAATCCGATATTGATTGGGAACGGGACCCCGTGGTAGTTGTAGAGGGTCCACATAAGCATAACAGTGGCAGAGATCGAAATCGCTGCGCCCGGCATCAACATCCATTCTGCATCGGATGGCCCAAGGAAACCATAGGCAAACATGAAGCCGCCAACAAGGAGGATCATCCAGACGCCCTTCTCAAAGAAGGCGCAGACGAAACCGAATCCGCCATGTCCATTGCCATACAGCATGATGTCTCTGAAACCTATTGACAGGCCCAGGAAGACATGCAGAACGCCTAGGTAAATCGTCAGCAGGATGAGGTGCTCGAGGTTTCCGTGGTCTTCAACCATAGTCACCCTGTGGAATGGGAATGCAAGCTCTATCCCAAGTGGGAGGGAGGCGTGCCAGAAGTGATAGTAGTCGAAACTGGGGTACAGTATGGAGAGCGCCTCTGCGGGGTTGTGGCTGTGATGGGGGAAAATCTCCCAGCCTGCAAATTCTGCATATATGTATCCGAATACCAGTGTACCGAAGCCTATGTAGGTCAGAAACTTGCCGCCCAGCATTAGCATCTCGTTGGTACCTGAATTTCTAATTAGCATCCACCCGAGGCCCATCGTTATGAGTCCGTAAGCCATATCTCCAAGCATTATGCCGAAGAATATTGGATAGGTTACCATCATGAAAACCGTCGGGTCTATCCTCCCATATGCAGGGCGTCCAACAGCGTCCGTGAGAAGCTCCATCGGTTTGCTTGTATTCCTATCTTGGAATGCAATGGGGGGCATTTCCTGATGGTGATCATGATCCGAGTGGCCGTGGCCACCCCCTCCTGCCTCCATCTCGAACGGGGTCACCTCTGTGTATAGGCACACAGAATTGAGTTCTCTCTGTACTTCCTGAGCCCTGCTCATCACTAGCCATCCGTCAAGCACGAATGCATGCTCTGAAACGGCGATCCTCACCGGGGCAGTGAGGACGTCGTGATCCCTTTCCAGTACCTCAAGGCCACAGGCAAGCATCTCCCCATTGGATTCCTCCCACTCACTGATTTGGCCCATAAGGGCTGATTTCTCACTGACGAGGGAGTCTCGTGAGGACCTGATCTCCTCCAGCCTGTCTGAGGGAGAGCCGCTTCCCTCTGGCAGAGCTATGGACTCGAATCCCGCGGACTCCAAGTATGAGGACACTGTTGCGGAATCCTCTGAACGGCAAAACACGGCCACGATAGCCTGATTGCCATTCCTCGCTTGGAAAAACAGGCCACTGCCGGCAGCTTCTGAAGCCGCAGCAGCGTCCGACACTGTGCCTACGAATGAGGAGATTGACTCGTACCCTCCGAGTAGCTCTATGTCTATCCCGAGCGGGGATACCATCGAGAGATTGTCCATCTCCTCCTCTAGGGCCGAAATCTCGTTTTCCAGGTCGTCAACTCTTGAGCTGGCCTCCAGAAGTTCGTCGATCCTCAAGGGCAGGTCGTCCGAGAGGGTTTTCCGGACGGGGGCTGAGGGGACTGGCTTATCAGGGCCCTCTGTAGACACTATCGATGCTGCAGAGCGGGCCCTGACCAGCACCTTGCCAACCTCCTCAGAGGAGGGGTTTGGGGAGCCGAGAGAGAATCCTTCTTCGGAGCCATCGTAGTCGATAATGTGTAATGCCTCGAGGCGTGCTAGGATATTGACTGCATCATCCAACTTGTCAACACTCCCTGCAGCAACAAGCCTCCCCATCTGCTGGGTATTGACCTGTGACATACGAGGACCTCCTTGGTGTTCTAGGATCTGAACGCATCCAGGACCGTCTTCACTGCTGCTGCTCTGTTTCCATCGCTATCCTTGTGTATGGACTCGATTGACGAGTCGCCCTGATCTGATACCTTCTTGGCCTCAGCCTCCGCTGTGGCTCTGGCATCGGAAATCAGACCCTGACTGCTTGCCTCGGACTCGGAGCGCCCTTCTTGCACAATCTCAGTAGCGGAGAGCCTTGCCTTTGAGATAATCTCAGAGGCCTCGGACTCTGCCTTCGAGACAGTGTTCCTTGCTTCATTCTCAGCCTTTCTTATGGCACGGAGTACGTCTTCTCTGCCCATTTTCAGCACCTACGGTGCATTGGCGACCATTGTGGAGTTTATGATGGTAACCTTGCGACTATCACCAGAGCGACATAGGGGTGTGAAGAGGGGTGCCTCGGGAACCCTCCAAATACAGGCCACATAGCGGGAAGCACGTGGACAGCGAGAGGATAGGGGATGAGGACTGGGCTGAGCTCCAGAGAAACCTAGAGGCTACGATTCCAGTTTACGACCGAGTGAATCGAATCGCCACCCTTGGGCAGGTCTCCCGATGGCGCAGAATGGTCAGAGACAGGCTGCCTGAAAATTGCCGGCTCCTCGAGATAGGTTGCGGACCTGGTAGCTTCGCTGAGGACGTCGAGGGAGGGGAGCTATTCTGCCTCGACCCTATTCCCGAGATGATCAGGGTGGCAGAGCCGAGGGTCAACTCATCACGGGATTCCAGAGGCGATTCTCCAGCCACGTTCGTTGAAGGTACCGCGGAAGAGTTGCCTTTCGAAGACGACTCGTTCGACGCTGTTTGCTCGTTGTTCTCCTTCCGGGACTGGTACGACAAGAGGGCGGGGCTATCGGAGTCCCTGAGAGTTCTCAAACCGGGAGGTAAGTTGGTAATCATCGATCCAGCCAAGATGAACCGTGTCCACGGTTTCCTGGGATGGCTTTGGATGAGGACGTACGTCAGTGCATATGCAAGGACGATATACCGAACAGGGGACCACCCATGGAAGTGGCTGACCAAGACATACTCGAGTTTCGGGACGACTCGGGATTACGTCAAGATGATCGAGGAGGAGGGTTTCACTGATGTCAGGGCTAAGGTGATTTTCCCTGGCATGGCTACAATATGGGAAGGCAACAAGCCGGGACCCGGCAAGGGCTGCTGCTCCAAGTGTTGAGTCAGAAGATAAAGAAAGGCTTCCTGCAAGTCACAAAGCGCCAAACGAAAGGCTTGGTCAGGGGGTTGAAGGCAAGGTTGAGGATCCAGTCAGGGAGCCTCATTATCCAACTTCCGACCTTGAAAGAAAGCTTCGAGTTTCGCATGACTGGTCCCATCTGACGTTTCCACTCAGCCTCGTACTCATGTAGGGATGTGCCATTGTCAAAATGCGAAACGATTGCCTTGCCGGCGATTCTCCCGCCGATCATTGCGATTGTAATTCCTGCACCGTTTGAGGGCAGTACCATTCCAGCCGAGTCTCCGACAAGTAGGTGGTTGCCCTTCACGAAGCAATCAATGGTCCCAGACATGGGGAGTGATCCGGCCCCCCTGAATGTGACTTCGCCGTCATAGCTGCTGAGAAATTCCTCGGTGAGGTAGTTGAGGGACTTCCCCCTCGAGAATTTCTTCTGGATGCCGACTCCGATGTTCGCTCCCCCCTTCTTGGGGAAGACCCAGGCATATCCTCCCGGGGCCATGGAGCCGAAGTGGAGTTCCACCGCTTTCCCGAAATCCCCGTCCATGAGTACGAACTTGATTGGTATCTTCAAGCCTGACTCGTCCCAATGGTCCCGCCTGAGCGGGTCATTGTGGCCTGCAGCGCCGACGATAACCCGGGCTGTGAACTGCTTTCCCCCCCTCAAGGTCACTGAATCGCCTGAGACCGACTCGACGTGCGCATCGGTCAGGAATCGCGCGCCCTTGGAAGATGCCAGCTCGACCAGCCACTCGTCGTGGGCGACCCTATTGAGCATGAGGCCCTCGAAGGGATATCTGAGGGGGCGTCCAGAGGGGGGCACTATGTGCATCTCACTAGTCCTCATCGAAATTGCATCTTCGGGCGTCTGCAATAGGTCGTCGATTTCGGGCACGTCGGGGCACAATCTGCGCATCTCTTCGTTTGAGGGAACGAGTTCGCCACACTGCAAAGGGGACCCGATGGGGTCCCTCCCGTCTATCACCAGAACCTTGCGGCCGCCTTCCGCCACGTATCGGGCCACTGTAGCTCCGGCAGGACCTCCGCCGATCACTATTACGTCCCAGTCGGTGGCAAAATCTGACATGCTATCCTCGGAATCAGATTCTCCTCTTCTTGGAAACCAGCGCCACTTCGGACATAAGCTCCCTAGCAGGAGAATCTGGGAGAGATTCGAGAATCTCAAGGGCTCTGTCTACATGGTTCTGAATTAGCTGCTTCACGTACTCCATTGAGTCAGAAATCTCCAGCAGTGAGTGGAGCTCGTTCCATCTGTCATCGCTGAAGTTGCTAAGGACGTCGGCTAGATGCTCCCTCTCGGCCCCATGGAGAGTTGTCAAAGCGTGTATCAGTGGCAGAGTCATCTTGCCCTCATGCACATCAGTACCCCTGGGCTTGCCCATGGATGGATCCCCAGTGAGGTCCAGAAGGTCGTCTACAAGCTGAAACGCCCTGCCGAATTCGGTTCCGAATTCGTAGAGCATGTCCGCGATGTCCTGGCTCGCTCCCGCGACGAGCGCAGCGCAGGCGCAACCCGTCGAGAATGGCCCAGCGGTCTTGCCGTCGATAATAGAGTAGTAATCCTCGGGAGTTGTAGAGAGGTCCCCAATGTGGTCGAACTGCAACAGTTCGCCAGTAGCGATGTTAGCGCAAGCAGAGGCGATTAGGTCCACGACCTCGAGGTCGTACCTCCCACCTCTGGAGAAACCCAGAGAGAACAGGTAATCTCCAGCGATTATCGCATGTGAAATACCATGTGATGAATGTAGGGTTGGGCGCCCCCTTCTGACTTTTGACTGGTCATATATGTCATCATGCACCAGAGTGGCAGTATGGAGCAGTTCTGCAGATAGTGCCAGGTCCATTACCTCCGACACGTCCTCACCCCCGGCAGCCTCGTATGACAACATGCATAACAGAGGCCTGAGCCTCTTTCCCCCTGCCAGTAGAACGTCCCTAGCGAGGACCATTGCAGGTGCCTCTGAGGAGGACATCGCATCATGGACTAGCGATTCAAGGGATTCCTCGAAGAGGTTCAGGCGCTTGTCGAGGCGCCTCTTGACGGAAAGCATCGTGGCCATGACTCTCAGACGGTTCCGCGGGGGTCGCATATATCAACAAGTGTGCGCGCGGCCCGTATGGGCACAAGGCGTGCTCCCTCCCTAGAGGTGGATGCGATGACGGAACA
>JAYZLP010000042.1:0-4197 GCA_036154155.1 Thermoplasmatota archaeon
ACCATGTCATCTGGGGAGATCAAGAAGGCTGTTGAATCGGGGATTAGAGGATCTGGAAACGGCCCTCTGGATTTGATTTCGATGCTTTTCTCTTTCACACTACTGCCGCTATTCATCCTCTCCTTGCCATCAGGCAGGGAGAAAGAACCGGAAGCAGACATGAATCCATTTGCAGGATCGATGATGACCGTAGCAGCAGCTTCAGCAGGGTTCTCTGTCTGGGCTATCCCAGTCGCCCTGCTGGCTTTATTGGGTCTGTCTCAATCATGGCTGATTGTCGAAATAATCCTCTCTCTTGTCCTCACTTACCATGGACTCTCGGTCCTAATGTCCGGAAAGATTGCAGAGATTGAACTATCATCATCCTTCATCCATTCAAGGGTCCCCGAGAACTATTCCAATTGGAGGGGAGTTGCCGATTTCAGCAAGGACGCCTATCTGGGCCTCTGGCTAGCGTGGCTAGCATGGATTGGAATGCCATTCCTAATCCCGCAAGGAGTTGGGGCCGTGGCACTATCTGGCACATTCGGCCTGCTTCTATCCGCCTTCCTAATGCTCGCCTTCGTATTGTCGGCAGGAGTTACAGTGGCCTTGGCAAGGGCCATATCCTCCATCCCCGGCGCCATTTCAATTTCCCTTGGTCAGATAAGCAAGGGAATTAGGCCTAGGGCCTGGGGCATCGCCACAGCGGTTTTCGGACTATGGATGTCATTGAGCCTAATTGTCCTCGCTTCCCAGACTGGCCTCTAGCATTATTTCAGAATCTTCCGACCGTGAGCATCATAAGAGTGGGTCCCTACCGAGTACCACTTCCTTACGGGGGTATAGTATAACCTGGTAGTACCGCGGGCTCCAGTTGCACGGGAATGACGACGAGTGGGTTTTCTGATGGATCTGATGACCAACTGGAGCACCGACCCGTCGCAACCCGAGAGCGTGCGCAGACCGGGTGCACGCTAAGCGGAAGATACCCGCTGATCTGGGTTCAAATCCCAGTGCCCCCACCACATATCTACATCTGGCTTGTTCAAGGACTCATGATAGGTTGTATTGAAGAAATACCCTCCAGTCGCAACATCATGGGCAATACTAGGGTCGGGCTGCTACTGGTGACCATCCTTTTACTGCCTCTAGTTGGAAGCCTGAGCCCCCCTCCCAACGATCCCGAAAGTAGCGGCCTTTCGGATATTGTGCCGACTCAAGCGCCCGTGACCTGGGCCGACCCGGGGCCATGGTGGTCATGGACATCACTGGATTCCGACCGGAATGGCATCCACGACTCCCTACAGGGCTCTACCGGCCCTGTCAATGTTGGCATCTCCTTCAGTCGCCCTGTCACTGATAATGACCGTTCATCCCTGGAGATGTTGGGCCATAGTATCGCGGTAGAGCTGCCTTCCATAGATGCAGTCCTCATTGGCACTGTAGACCCTTCCGAGGTAGAGGGGCTATCGGAAATGGAAGGGGTCGTAATGGTGGAGAGGTACGGGACTGTCGTTTTCCATGGCGACATACAGACTCCGGCTGTAAAGGCCCGAAACTCTTCAGAATACCCAGATGGAGCATGGGGCTTGGGCGTTAGCGGCAAAGGCGTCAACATCGCTCTAACGGACACAGGGGTGGACAATGAACATCCAGGCCTCTCCGGCAAGTTCGTTGCAGGCTACGACGCTGTCTGCTTTGTCCACTCGGATCCGCAATGCATCCTTTCAGGGGGCAGGGAGGAAGACGGCTCATTCGACCCCGATGACGGCAACCAGCACGGCACAGCATGCATGGGGATGGCCAGCGCAACGGGAATCGAGTCAGATGGCAGCCAATCAGATTTCTACGGTTCGGCCCCTAATGCATCTTTGGTGGATGTCAGGATTGGCACAGATGTTGGAGCGGGCCCATTCGAGAACTACCTGCTGGAGCAGGAATTCTACGAGTCTGCAATGAACGGACTCCAGTGGATAATTGACCACAGGGACGACGCTTGGCCCGGAGTGAGCGAGGAAAACCATGGAATCGACATAATTTCACTATCGTGGGGGATAACTAGCCACGAGGACGGAGAATCGGATGGCTCCGATATGCACAGCCGTATCCTGGACGATGCGATGCTGGCTGGAGTTACAGTATCTAACGCAGCAGGCAATTCCGGCCCTGATAACGATGGACTTTCCGGAATGAGTGCGTCTTCCTTATCCATCACTGTGGCAGCTACGGACGACCAGAATACGGTGAATCGGGACGATGACACAATCGCCTCGTACTCTTCAAGGGGCCCAAGGAGGGACAACGGAGACGGAAATCCAGTGAACGAGTTAATCCCAGAGATTAGCGCACCCGGAACAAACATAGTTCAGGCAGAGGGTTGCGTCTCGAGCGGGGGCTGCAACAACTTCCTTGGCGGCGACGCATCTGGAAACACGTACACAGGGAGGGGCAGCGGCACCTCCTATGCGACTCCCTCGGTCACAGGGGTAATAGCCCTAGTAATGGAGGCCAACGAGAACCTCACACCTCTGCAGATAAAGGAGGTCTTGAAGCAGACTTCCGAGAGGAGGGGTGAGCCGAGCGCCCCTGAAGTAGACCCCTACTGGAACAGGGATTTCGGTTATGGCATGGTAGACGCGTACGCGGCCGTATCACTAGCACTGCACCTCAACGGATTCGATGGCCTAGGAGAAATTGATCCAACGGTGCAGAACCACCTCCTCAACTTGGTGGACTCCAATGGGACGATTAATGTCACAGGCCACTCTTGGGCACAGATGGGTAGCGTTGACAGGGTCGAGTATAGGTTGGACTCGGGGGATTGGGTCGAAACCAAATATTCCGCAACCCCTTCCGAGATAGGGCCACTCGTGCCATTCCAGTGGCATGTAATCCTCAATCCACAGAAACTCGGAAAGGGCCCTCATGATATTGAGGTAAGGGCGGTTTCTGACTCTGGATACTCCTTGCCGGTGCTGGCAACAGTCCACGGTCTTGGAGGCGAAAATGGTTCCATGTCCATACCTCCAGCAGCAATCGCCGTAGTCGTTGGCGCCTTCGTGATTTGGGTCGCTGCATTGGCCCTAATCCGCCTTAGATCGGACGATGAAATAGAGTCAATGATTTCCAAACTAACCAAGAGCCGGACACCCCTTGAAGAGGAAGGCGTTTTGGTAGCAGAATTTGTTGATGAAACTGCACCATAGGCCGAGGGCAGAGGTTCCCAAGCCGCCTTATTCAAATCCTAGGTCTTCCCTCCGCAGGCCATGGTGCGATTCTCCGACCGTGCGAACAGCATCCGTCCTACAGGGGTAAGGAGAATGTTCGATATGGCTGGAGATGATGCAATTCAGTTTGGCCTTGGCGAGCCAGACTTCCAGCCCCCTCCCTTAGCCATAGAGGCTTTCGATGAAGCCATGAGGGAGGGGAGGAACAAGTATACAACGACGGCTGGCCATCCCGATTTGAGGGCCAAGATAGCCACCCTTTGGCATCATTTGATACCCGATCTAGATGAGTCCAATGTTTGCATTACGATGAGTGGAACCAATGGCCTACTCGATATTTTCCTAGCTTTGGTCAATCCAGGCGATAATGTACTGATTCCAGAGCCATACTTCCCACTATACCCTCCGGATGTAAGGATATGCGGGGGCGAACCAAATCTGTATCCATGTAGATTCGAGAATGGCTTCGTACCTACCGTCCAGGACTTGGAGGAGAGGCTCGATGAGAACACTGTGGCCATCCTATACAATTTCCCCAGCAACCCTACTGGGGGGAATGTGAATGAGGGTCAGAGGGACGAACTTGTTGCATTCGCCAAAGAAAATGACCTCTGGATAATTACAGATGAGGTATATGACAGGATAGTGTACGATGGACCTCATGTTTCTTTCCTCGGGGCAGGTTATGACAAGGTAATCATGGTCCAATCATTCTCCAAGACGTTCGCTATGACTGGATGGAGGATTGGGTATCTCCTTTCTCCCGATGATGAAGCAATGGCGCAATTGACGAAGATGCAGTACTACGTAACGGCATGCAGTAATGATGCGATGCAACACGCGGTCCTTCGGGCATTGGAAATGGCCCCTGACTATCCTGAGTCCATGTGTGCCGAGTTCAGGGCCAGGAGGGACCTCATCTGTGAGCGCCTCAATGCAATGCCGGGGGTGACATGCCATGTTCCAACAGGGGCATTCTACGTTTTCC